>NZ_JBEOSV010000042.1:0-81545 GCF_040303245.1 Kitasatospora sp. NPDC096077
GGCCGCGGTGACGTTGGCGGCTGCGGCGAGCTCTGCCGGCGGGGCGAAACGCCGCTCCTCCTTGAGCAGGTTGGCCAGGCTCTCGTTGCTCAACGCGCACTCCTCATCGAGTTCATGATCTGGGGCGATCCCGTGCGTGGGGATTGTCCCGTGTGTCCCAGCGCACAAGCTCACCAGGCGAACGGGGCAGTTGACAAGAGGCTCCTTGGAATTGGTGTAGACCTTTGACCGATCGTCGAACGACCGACCGCGCAGCCCGCCGATCGGGACGGCAGGCCGCGCGGTGGCCGGTGGGCCCGTGCCCCGGCCCGCCCGGCGGGGACACGGACCCGGCTCTCAGGCGGCCAGCTGGGGGCCCTCCTCGCTGCCGTCGACCGAAACCCGGCTGTCGTTTCTCACCCGTTCGGCCGAATCGTCGTCAGGCCGGCCGGTGGCGCGGGCCTCGACCGGGCTGAACGTCCCGGCGGCGCGGTCGAGGACGTAGGCCTGGGCGGTGGCGAAGTCGAAGTACATCCCGACCAGCCGTAGGCTGCCCTCCTCGACCCGGCGCTCCACCGCCGGGTTCGCCATCAGCTGATCCAACTGCTGGACCACGTTGGTGATGCAGAGCTGCTCCGCCAGGTCGACCACCGGCCGGTCGGCGAACTCGGCCGGGGCCCGTCGGAGCCGGTCCAGCGAGCCGCGGCCGTTGCGCAGCCAGCGGGTCAGCGGGGTGGGCGGCCCGGGGCGCTCGTGCACCCCCTCCAGCAGGGCCTTCATCGCGCCGCAGCCGGAGTGGCCGCAGACCGTGATCGAGCGGACCTCCAGCGCCTCGACCGCGTACTGCACCGCGGCGGCCACCGAGTCGTCGGCCGCACCGGGCTCGAACGGGGCCGGCACCAGGTTGCCCACGTTCCGGACGGTGAAGAGGTCACCCGGGCCGCTGTTGGTGATCATGCTGGTCACCATCCGGGAGTCCGCACAGGTCAGGAAGAGCTGGGAGGGCGACTGCCCCTCCCGCGCCAGCCGGGCGAGCTCGGGCCTGATCAGCGGGGCGGTGTGCTGCTGGAACACCCGGACGCCGTCCAGCAGCCGGCCGTGCGGATCCTCCTGCTGCTCGATGCAGTGGTGACCGACCCAGGGCGTCCAGGCCCGGCAACGGTGGGGGGCCGGCGAGCTGCCGGCGCGCACGGTGCCGTCGGGGTCGAGCACCTCGTCGTCCTGGCGCCGGGTCACCAACGAGACCCGCCCGCCCGCGGCCTGGTGCCCCGTCCGCCAGTCGTGCAGCGTTTCGTAGGCGGCGTGGTCCAGGAAGGAGCCGTCGTGCACGACGGTGACCTCGGCGCCCGCCGGGATCCCGGTCAGCGCCCGGCTCAGCCGGGGGACGGCGGTGAAGGTGAGCGGCCCGTGGGTGTGGACGGTGACCGAGCCGTCGGGGCCGGTCTCGACGTCCACGTGGGCGCGGGTCAGCCGGTACAGCGCGAGCAGCACGGCGGTGCCGGCGCCGAGGCCGACCCCCCACAGCACCCCGAAGGCCACCACGGCGAGCAGGGTGGTCAGGTAGACCGGGAACTCGCGGTGCCGGTGCACATTGCGGATGTGCGCGAAGCTCACCATCTGCAGGCCGACCACCAGCACCAGCGCGGCCAGCGCGGCGAGCGGGATCCGGCGCAGTCCGCCGGTCAGCGCCAGCGCGGCGACGAGCACCCAGACGCCGTGCAGCACCGAGGCCCACCTGGTCTGCCCGCCGGCCCGGATGTTGGCGGTGCTGCGGACGGCGCCGCCGGCGATCGGCAGTCCGCCGACCAGCCCGCTGACCAGGTTGGCGAGGCCCTGCCCGCGCAGCTCGCGGTCGAGGTCACCGGTGCGCTGGGACATCCGGTCCACCGCCACGGCGGACAGCAGTGACTCCACGCTCGCGACGGCGGTGACGGTGAGGACGGCGGCGAGCACCCCGGCGAGCGGACCGTGCGGCAGCGCGGGCACGAGCGAACTCGGCTGCCAGGCGGGCAGTTCGATGTGGGCGAGCCGGAGGTCCAGGGCGAGGGTGAGCAGGGTCGCGACGGCCACCGCCACCAGCGGGCCGGGCACCTTGGCCAGGCGGACGCCGAACTCGCCCGCGCGGCCGGGGAGTCGGCCGAGCCGGGACCAGCCCAGCAGCACGGCCACGGTCACCGTGCCGGCCAGCAGCGCCGGTGGGTGCGGACCGGCCAACTGCCCCGGCAGCGCGAGGACGTTGGCGATCGCCGAGCTCTGCGGTGAGCCGCCGAGGACGACGTGCAGCTGTGCGATGGCGATGGTGAGCCCGACCCCGGCCAGCATGCCGTGCACGATCGCGGGCGAGACCGCGAGTGCGGTCCGGGCCACCCGGCGTGCGCCGAGCAGGAGTTGGAGCAGCCCGGCGGCGACGGTGACGGCACAGGTGGCCCGCCAGCCGTACTGGGCGATCAGCCCGGCGGTGATCACGGTCAGTGCGGCGGACGGGCCGCTGACCAGGAGCGGGGTGCCGCCGAACAGCCCGACCACGATGCCGCCGACGGCCGCGGCGGCCAGCCCGGCGGTGAGCGGGGCGCCGGTGGCGAGCGCGATGCCGAGGGAGAACGGCACGGCGATCAGGAAGACCACCAGGGAGGCGGAGAGGTCCGACCCCCAGCGGGCCCGGGCACTGGGGCCTGGTGGCGCGTGGTCGGTGGTGTCGGAGGCGATGGGTGCGCTGGAGATGTCGAGGGTCATGGTCTTCCCGTCTGTCCGGGGGAACGAACGCAGTCAGGTCCGGCGGTGAGTCCGGGGTGGGGCTCGGGGGCGGATCGGCTGTCGTGGGTCGCGACGGTGTGGCGGGATGGCGTGGGCACGGCGGGGGAGTGCGGGTGTCACCGGCCGGCGTCGACCATCTGGGCCCGCCAAGGGCCAGGGCGAGGTGCGGGATTCTCACCGTGGGCCGTTGGGGCGGGTCATCAAGATTCGGTAAACCGAGAGTAATGAAAGCTTTGCACAGCGTCGCTCCCGGAGGGAAGCGGAATATCCCGGGTTCACCCCATTGGGTGGTGTTCGAACCGACGGGAATCTGCTGGTGGGCGCGGTTCGGGGACGATCCGGCCGGGGCTCGGGGGCGATCCGGCCGGGGCTCGGGGCCGATGCAGCCGGGGCTCGGGGGCGATCCCGCCGGGGGCCGGGTGGTCGGGTCGGGCCGACACGGCGAACGGGCCGCGGCCTTCCCCGGGGTGAGGGGGAGGCCGCGGCCCGTCCGGTCCGTGGCGGTGCCGTCCGCGGAGGGGTCAGGCGGTGGCGCCCGCCGGAGTGGCCGGTGCGGCGTCGGGCGCGAACTCGCCGGGGAACCCGCCCAGGACGAAGTCCTCGTCCACCTGGGTCGCCAGGTCGATGCCGACCTTGGCATTGGCCCAACTCTCCGCGTTGCGCCGGTGGAAGAGGACGGCCTGCTCGGTGTAGCGGTGCGCGTCGCGTAGCCCGTACGCCGTCTCGGCCTCGGCCCGCAGTTCCTCCAGCACGGCCCGGTTGGCCGGTTCCAGCGACTTCAGCGGCGGTTCGGCGCCCTGCTCCAGTCGGCGCACCCAGTCCGACTGCCCGAAGGTGGTGAGCAGGTCGTCGCCGACCTCGCGGCGCAGGAACGCCAGGTCGTCCGGGCCCTGCACCTTGTTGCCGATGACCCGCAGCTGCACCCCGAAGTCCCGGGCGTAGTCCTTGTACTGGCGGTAGACCGAGACGCCCTTGCGGGTCGGCTCGGCGACCAGGAAGGTCAGGTCGAAGCGGGTGAACAGGCCGGAGGCGAAGGAGTCCGAACCGGCCGTCATGTCGGTGACCAGGTACTCCTCCGGCCCGTCCAGCAGGTGGTTGAGCAGCAGCTCCACGGCGCCGACCTTGGAGTGGTAGCAGGCCACCCCGAGGTCCTCCTCGGTGAACGCGCCGGTCGCCAGCAGTCGGACCGAGCCCTCGTCGAGTGCGATCGGGCGGGCGCAGGCGGCGTAGACCGGGTTCTCCTCGACGATCCGCAGCAGGCGCGAACCACGGCCGGGCGGCGTGGTTTTGATCATCTCGTCGGCCGAACGGATCAGCGGGTTGCTGCCGCGCAGGTACTCCTTGATCTCCGGCAGGTGTGCGCCCAGCGAGGGCAGCTCGTCCGCCTGGGCGTCCGTCAGGCCGAGCGCGGGGCCGAGGTGCTGGTTGATGTCGGCGTCGACGGCGATGACCGGTCGGCCGACGGCGGCCAGGTGGCGGATGAACAGTGCGGACAGCGTGGTCTTCCCGCTGCCGCCCTTGCCGACGAAGGCGATCTTCATCTGGGGCTCCGGCTCTCGCTCTGGGCCCTGGGGAGGGGCCGCGTGCTCGGGGCGCGCGTGCGGGGGCGCCCCTAAGTGGAAATCGTTATCGTCTCCGATAGTGGTCATGCTAGCCGGGGTTTGGGTCCCGCCGGGGGAGGGAAGTGAGGATTGCCTCTAACGGGTGATGCGGGGTTGCTGTTCCGGGAGGGGCCGGCTGTTCATTACTCTCGGGTAGGTGAGCACTGGAACAGATCCCCTCGCCCCGTTGGCCCAGCTCCCCGGGGTGCCCGACGCCGTGGCCGAGGTGCGCAAGGCCGTCGACCGGCTCTACGGCCACCGGGTGATGCGTCGCCGCGCGGCCGAGGTCACCTCCGAGTCCGCGCTGCGCGGCGCCCGCGCCTCGGCGGCCGTGGCCGGGGCGAACTGGCCGCTGGAGGAGGTCCGGCGGCGCACCGACTTCAGCGCCGACGCCGAGGCCCGTACGGTCGGTGCGGCCCTGCGGATCGCCGCCGAGGCGGGCCAGCTGCTCAGCGTCTGGCGGCACTCGCCGCTCCAGGTGCTGGCCCGGCTGCACCTGCTCGCGGTCGGCGACGCCGACCCGGCCGCCGGTCGGCCGCGCCGGGCCGGGGAGCGCGCCGAGGAACTGTTCCCGCTGGACCTCGAACCGGTGGAGAGCGTCGAGGTCGAGGCCGTCGTCGGACCGCTGCCGGTGCTGCCGCCGGCGCCGGACGCGGAGGAGGTCGCGGCCCGGCTGGACCAGCTCTCCCGGCTGCTGGTGGCCCGTGCGGAGGGCCACGGCGTGGGCACGCCGGCCCTGGTGGTCGCCTCGGTGGTGCACGGCGAGCTGCTCGCCCTGCGGCCGTTCGGCAGCCACAACGGGCTGATCGCGCGGGCCGCCCAGCGGATCGTGCTGATCGCCGAGGGCCTCGACCCGAAGTCGATCTGCCCCGCCGAGGTCGGCCTGGCCGAACTGGGCACCGACGCCTACCGGGTCGCCCTCGCCGGCTACCTGGCCGGCACCGCCGAGGGGATGGCCGCCTGGATCGCCCACTGCGGGCGGGCGCTGCGGCTCGGGGTCCGGGAGAGCACGGCGGTCTGCGAGGCGATGCAGCGCGGGATGGCCTGACCTGGGGCGGGCGGAACGGAACGGGCCGGAAAAGCGAGATGCGGCGGCACCTGATCCTGCTGGGTGCCGCCGCTGGTGCAGATACCGGGTGACCAAGCATGCACCGGAAGTGCCGATCAGACGGGGATCCTGCCCGTTCGTCTGGTCCGGCGGCCCGACAGCGGGTCGGCTGCATGTGGGTGCTCGGATATCTGTACACGCGGTCCGTGGGGCCTGAACTGCGTTGTCGGTTTGACCTCTTCGGTCCTGACCGGGTCTCGCGGGCCGTTGCTTCATTTGTATCGCGTTTCGCCCGAAAGGGGAACCCGAAACGAGAAGTCTGTGTCGATTGCCCGTTTTGCGGGCTTTCGTGCTAGCCGGTGCCGAAGGCGGGCGCCTCAGGCGGCGGGCCGGCGGCGCCGGGCCAGGTACCAGATGACCCCGGCGGTCACCGCGGCCGTCCCGACCGCCACGGCGGTCAGCACCGAACCGCTCGGCGCGGAGAACTCGGGCAGCCGCCGTCGCAGTTGCACCGGCCGGTCGAAGACCAGTACCGGCCACTCCCGGGCCTGCGCCTCCTTGCGCAGTGCGCGGTCCGGGTTGACGGCGGAGGGGTGGCCGACCGCCTCCAGCAGTGGCAGGTCGGTCGAGGAGTCGCTGTACGCGTAGGACGCGGCCAGGTCGTAGCCCTCGGTGCGGGCCAACTCCCGGATGGCGGCGGCCTTGTTCTCCGCGTAGGCGTAGTACTCGATCTCGCCGGTGTAGCAGCCGTCCTCGACCCGCAGCCGGGTGGCGATCACGTGGTCCGCGCCGAGCAGTTCGCCGATCGGCTCGACCACCTCGGAACCGGAGCTGCTGACGATCACCACGTCCCGGCCGGCCGCGTGGTGCTGCTCGATCAGTGAGGCGGCCTCGTCGTAGATGATCGGGTCGATCAGGTTGTGCAGCGTCTCGGCGACGATCTCCCGGACCTGCTGGACGTTCCAGCCCCGGGTGAGCGCGGAGAGGTACTCGCGCATCTTCTCCATCTGGTCGTGGTCCGCGCCGCCGACCAGGAAGACGAACTGGGCGTACGCGCTGCGCAGCACGGCCCGACGGTTGATCAGGCCGCCCTGGTAGAACGGGCGGCTGAAGGCCAGCGCGCTCGACTTGGCGATGATGGTCTTGTCGAGGTCGAAGAAGGCGGCGGTGCGCAGACCGTTCGGCCGGGGGCGGGCGGGTGCGCCCTGCTCCTCGGGCCCGGTGCGGTCGCCCTGGGACTCGTCGGCGTGGTCGTCGGCGTTCTCGGTGGTGTCCACGGGAACCGAGGATAGAGGGAGCCACAAAACACCCCGCCATTCGGCGTACTCGTGGGCGTGCGGGTTTGTGTTTCTGGCCGCTCGGGTACACCATGGAAGTCACGGATCGTTCGCGACCGTGCTAACCCGGTCCGGCTCCTCCCCCCCGAGTCGGGCTGTGGATAGACGACCCCCGCTCTCCCCCCCGGCGGGGGTCGTCGCACGTCCGGGGCCATTTTCAGGGCTTGAAGGCCCTCCGCGGGGGCTTCCGCGAGGGTCTCGCCGACGGTGTACAGGTGGTGTCGACGGCTCCGCCCGTCCACCACCTTTCGTCACTCTGTGTTGCCATTTGCTCATGGCGCGCACGGCGCGCGCGGCTGGATCCGACCGGGTCCGCGGAGCCGTCCCGGCGGGGTGCGGAGCACGCCGAGCGGGGGTGCGGGGGCGGTGGTCGGTCGAGCGTCGACGGACGGCTGGTTCATCTCGGTGACCCCCTTTCGTCAATTCTTCGCCGATTAGCCCCCCGCCCGGGTGAACGTTTTCATCCACAACCCCCGAGTTATCCACAGGCAATCGGAACCCGGATGACGGAATCCGGATCTCCCCCCACCGTGATGGTCGGCGGCGGTCGCCGGGCAAGGGCCTCATCCCCCTTCCTCTCCCAGAGGTCTGCCTGGCGGCCGTCCGCCGGAACCGTCCGATGCGCGCCGCGGCCGCCCAGGTGGCCGACGGCGCAGAGGGGAGAACACCATGTCGACGCCGATCGCCGACCACATCACCACCGAAGGCCCCGCGGCCGCCGGGCCGCTCGTCGTCACCGGGGACGAGGGCCTGGCCGAGCACCTGCTGCGGGTCTGCGCGGCAGCGGGCGCCGAGCCGAGGTTGATCAGGGGCGCGCCGCCGCCCCGCGAGCTGTGGGAGGGCGCCCCGCTGGTCCTGGTCGGGGACGACCGGGCGGAGCACTGCGCCGGGCTGGGCAGGCGTGCCGGGGTGCTGCTGCTCGGGCTGGACCTCGACGACCCCGGTGTGTGGGTCAGAGCGGTCCAACTCGGCGCCGAGCACGTGCTGTTCCTGCCCGACGCCGAGGCCTGGCTGCTGGACCGGATCGCCGACGCCGCCGAGGGCGTCGGCTCCCCGGCCCTCACCGTCGCCGTACTCGGCGGCCGGGGCGGGGCCGGGGCCTCGACCCTGGCCTGCGCCCTCGCGGTCACGGCCGCGCGGACGGGGCGGCGGACGGTGCTCCTCGACGGCGACCCGCTGGGCGGGGGCCTGGACATCCTGCTCGGCGGCGAGACGGCCCGCGGGCTGCGCTGGCCCGACCTCGCCGGGTCGCGCGGGCGGGTCAACGGGGCCGAACTGATCCGGGCGCTGCCGGCCCTGAAACGGCTCCCCGCGCTGTCCTGCCTGTCCTGGGACCGCGGCGACACCCTGGCGGTGCCCCCGGAGGCCATGCGCAGCGTGCTGGCCGCCTCCCGCCGCCGCGGCGGGTTGGTGGTGGTCGACGTGCCGCGCCAACTGGACGCGGCCGCCGGGCAGGCGCTGGAGCAGTCCGACCTGGCCCTGCTGGTCGTCCCGGCCGAGCTGCGGGCGGTGGCGGCCGCCGACCGGGTCGCGGCGGCGGCCCGGATGCGGCTCGGGGACGTCCGGGCGGTGGTCCGGCCACTGCGGGCCGGCGGGCTCCCGGCGCCCCGGATCGCCCGCGGGCTGCGGCTGGAGCTGGCCGGGGAGTTGGAACCGGAACCGGGCCTCGCCGAGGACGTCGAGAAGGGCGTCCCGCCCGGTA
This sequence comes from Kitasatospora sp. NPDC096077, assembly GCF_040303245.1. Taxonomy (NCBI): domain Bacteria; kingdom Bacillati; phylum Actinomycetota; class Actinomycetes; order Kitasatosporales; family Streptomycetaceae; genus Kitasatospora; species Kitasatospora sp. NPDC096077. Next base: position 8,422 of record NZ_JBEOSV010000042.1, read on the forward strand.
CGCGGGACGGCGGCCCGCTCGCGCGCTTCTGCGCGACCTTCCTGAACGAGGTGCTGCCGCCGGTGTCGGCGGTCGGAGGAGGTGCGTACTGATGGTCCGTCTGCGCAGAACGGGAATGCGGGGCGGTGCGCCGGGCCCGGGCGACGGTGCGCGGGAGCACCGGCTGCTCAGGAGTGTGCCGCCGCCCGGCGGGCCGTCGCAGGCCGGGCACGAGCCCTGTCCGTACGGCCGGACGGCCCGCGAGGAGCGGGCGGCGGAGCTGGTGGACGCGGTCCGGCTGCGACTGGCCGAGTCGGGGGCCGCTCCGACGGCGGGCTCGGTCGCGGTGGTGCTGCGGGCCACCCGGCCGCCGCTCGGCGGGGACGAGGTGCTGGACACCGTGCGCTCACTGCGCGCCGAACTGGTGGGTGCGGGCCCGCTGGAGCGGTTGCTGGCGGCGCCCGACGTCACGGACGTGCTGGTGAACGGTCCGGAGGAGGTGTGGGTCGACCGTGGCGGCGGCCTGCACCGGGCCACCGGGGTCCGGTTCACGGACGCCGACGCGGTGCGGCGGCTGGCCCACCGGCTGGCCACCGCGGCCGGGCGGCGGCTGGACGACGCCCGGCCCTGGGTGGACGCCCGGTTGCCGGACGGCACCAGGCTGCACGCGGTGCTGCCGCCGATCGCGGCGGGCTGCACCCACATCTCGCTGCGGGTGTGTCGGCCCAGGCCGTTCACGCTCGGAGAGTTGACGGCTGGCGGCGCGCTGCCGCCGGAGGGTGCCGAGCTGCTGGCCGGCATCGTACGGGCGCGGCTCTCGCTGCTGGTCTCGGGTGGGACGGGCTCCGGCAAGACCACCCTGCTCGCGGCCCTGCTCGGCCTGGTCGGGCCGGACGAACGGATCGTGATCGCGGAGGACTCCGCCGAGCTGCGACCGGCCCACCCGCACGTGGTCCGGTTGCAGAGCAGGCCGCCGAACCAGGAGGGGCTGGGCGAGTTCACCCTTCGGGACCTCGTCCGGCAGGCCCTGCGGATGCGGCCGGACCGGCTGGTGATCGGCGAGGTGCGCGGGGCCGAGGTGTCGGACCTGCTGGCCGCGCTCAACACCGGGCACGAGGGCGGCTGCGGCACCGTCCACGCCAACACGGCGGCGGACGTGCCGGTCCGGCTGGAGGCACTGGGCTCGCTCGCGGGGCTCGACCGGCCGGCCCTGCACAGCCAACTGCGGGCCGCGCTGGACGTGGTGGTGCACCTGGTCCGGGATCCGGGCTCGGGGCGTCGCCGGGTGGCGGAGATCCACACGCTGACCGGGGACGGCGCCGGGCTGGCGGTGACCACTCCGGCGGTGGAGTTCCCCGCAGCGGGCGGTCTGGTCCCCGGCGCGGGCTGGGAGCGGCTGGTCGGGCTGCTCGCCGCGCGCGGGGTGGTGCTCGGGGCGGGGGCGCCATGAGCGCGGTGGCGGTCGCGGTGGCGGTGTCGGCCGGGTTGGCGGTGGTGGTGTCCGTGCTGCCGCTGGCGACGGCGGGCCAGGCGGCACGGGAGCTGAGGTTGGTGGAGATCGGGTTCGTGCTGCTGCTGGCCGGGTGTGCGGCGGGTGCGGTGGCACTGCTCGGGGTGTGGGAGCGAAAGGGACGAGGGCGTGGAGGTGGATGACATGACGCAGAGTCAGATCATGCTCGGTTGGGCGGTGGTGCTGTGTCTGCTGACCGTCGCCGGATGGCGGGCCGTTCAGGAACAGCTGCCGGGTGGGCGTCGCTGCAGGCTGGTGGTGGCGGGCAGCGGGCCCCCGGTGGGTGTGGCGGGGCCGGAGGTGGTGTGGCGGGCGAGGCGCCGGATCCGGGGGTTGCTGGCGCCCGAACTGCTGGCTCTTCCGGCGGGGTTGGCCGTCGGACAGGCCACCGCGTCGCCGGTGCCGGTGCTCGCGGGCCTGCTGGCCGTCCTGCCGCTTCGGCGGTGGCGGCTCCGGCGGCGCCTCGCCGTGGAGGCCGGGCAGCGGGCCGGCGCCGTACTGGAGCTCTGTGCCGCTCTGGCAGCGGAGTTGCGCAGCGGCTCGACACCCGAGCAGGCCCTGCACCTGGTGACCGCGCGGCTCGCCGCGGATCCGGACGGGTTGCGCCGGCTCGGGGCGGAGCCGGTGGCCCGGCTGGCGGCGGGGCGCTACGGCGGCGACGTCCCCGCCGCGCTGCACCTGCTGGCCGAACTGCCCGGCGGCAGTGGGGCGGCGGCGGTCGCGGCCTGCTGGCAGGTCGCCTCCGACGGCGGGTCGGGCTTGGCCGCCGCGCTGGACCGGGTCGCGGAGGCGCTGCGCGGTGAGCGGGCGCTGGCGGAGGAGATCGCCGGGGAGTTGGCCGGGCCGCGTACGACGATCGCGGTCCTGGCCGCTCTGCCGGGAGCGGGGCTGCTCCTGGGCGGGGCGCTCGGGGCCCGCCCACTGGAGGTGTTGCTGCACACCTCGGCCGGGCTCGGCTGCCTCGGGGTGGGAGCTGCCCTGGAGGGGCTGGGAGTGCTCTGGACGGCCCGGATCGTCCGGGGAGCGGCTCGGGGCGCGTTGGAGGCTCCACGGGGCTCCGGCGGCCTTTCTGGCGGGGGTGTCGAAGGGCCGGGCGGGAGCGAGGGCGGTTGGCGGGGCCTCCGGTGGGCGCGGGGGGCCGGCGTCGGAGCGGGGGTGGGGTGATGCGGGGCGTCGAGTGGGTGCCGGTCGGCTTGCTGTCGACGGTGGCGCCGGTACTGGTGGCGCCGGTGCTGATGGCGGCGGCAGTGGGGGCGTGGCACAGGGCCGGGCGGCGGGCGTCCCCCTGGGGGCGGGCTCGCTTCCGGTCACGGGCACGCCCACGGGCGCAGGAATCGGTGCGGGGGCGGCGTCGGTGGGGGGTCTCGGGTGCCGGGCGTCGGCGGAGAACGGTAACCGCGGTCGGTGTGGGGCTGGCCGTGGCGGTGCTGGTCGGCGGAGGCGTCGGAGTGGCGGCCGGGGTGCTGGCGGCGGTGGGCTTCCATCGGTGGTCGGCCCGGGCCCGGTCGCCGACGGACCGCCGTGCGGCCCTGGCGGAGGAGCTGCTGATCAGGCAACTCCCCTTGGGCGCCGAACTGTTGGCAGCCTGCCTCGGCGCAGCGGCGCTGCCCTCGGCGGCGGTGGTGGCGGTGGGCCGGAGCGTGGGCGCGCCGCTGGGGCCGAGGTTGGTGGCGATCGGGGCCGAACTGGCCCTGGGCGCACCGCCGGAGCTGTGCTGGACCAGGTTGGGCGAGCAGCATCCGTCGCTGGCACCGCTGGCGCGCTGCCTGGTTCGGGCGAGCCTCGGTGGGGCTCCCGTGGCCGGTCCGCTGATCGGGCTGGCCCAGGCCCAGCGGACGGCCGCCGCCCGGGCGGCCCACACCCGGGTCCGTCGGGCCGCGGTGCTCGCCACCGCGCCGCTCGGGCTCTGCTTCCTCCCGGCGTTCGTCCTGATCGGGGTGGTGCCGGTGGTGATCGGCCTCACCAGCCTCTTCGCGCAGGCGAGGTGAGTGGGCGTCGGAGCAGTCGATGGGGGAGGTGGAGGAGCCAGAACGGGTCCGATGGGCTTCGAAGAAGTCCAGGGCCGACCGGAGATGACCAGGAAAGACCAGTAACGATCAGAAGAGATCGGACAGGAGAGAACCATGACTGCAGTGATCGCGATCAGGCCGGGCATCGGGCACCCGCAAGGGCAGTTGGCCGGAACGTGGCGACGGAAGGGGCTCAGGGCCGTGGGCCGGGCGCGCACGGTGGTGCGGCGCCGGGGCCGGTCGGACGCGGGGATGACGACGGCCGAATACGCCGTCGGAACGCTCGCGGCGTGTGCCCTTGCCGCCGGGCTGTACAAGGTGGTGACCAGCGAGGCCATCACCGGGGCGCTGACCTCGATGCTGGAGCGGGCGCTCCATGCGACGTAGCGCCCGGCCGAGCTCCGGCTTCCGGATCCGTGCCGCAGGGGTTCGGCCCGCCGCCTCGCCCCGTGGGCGTACCGGCGGTGCCGCGCCCGACTCCCGGGCGGCCGAAGGGAGTTCGGAGGCGGAGCACGGCCGGGAGGTCCGGCGGCCGGTGCGGCGCGGGGACGCGGGCTTCGTCACGGCGGAGACGGCAGTGGTGCTGCCCGCGCTCGTGCTGCTGGCGGCGATGCTGATCTGGGCCGTGCTCGCGGCGGCCGCGCAGATCACCTGCGTGGACGCGGCGCGGATCGGTGCCAGGGCGGCCGCACGCGGGGAGCCGAACGCCGTCGAACTCGCCCGGGCGGCGGCTCCGCCGGGAGCACGGGTGCGGATGGCGGTCGCGGCGGACACGGTGCGGATCGACGTGGACGCCCCCTGCGCGGCGCCGGGCCGGCTGGGCGGCCTGCTCGCGGTGCGGGTCGGTGCGACGGCCGTGGCCGCGCGGGAGGACGTGCTGGGCGGCATCACGGAGGGAGGCGGAGGCTCGTGGCCCGCTTGAGCGGCGCTCGGGTCCGTACCGCTCGGGTCGTGATGCCTGGACTGCCCGGACGGCCCGGTCGGTTTGGCCGGCCCGGTCGGAGTGGTGGGTGCGGCGAGCCCTGCGGGCCCGGGGCGGGGTACGGGCCGGACGCCGGTTCGGCGACGGTCTGGCTGCTCGCCCTGGCGATGCTGGGCACGGTGGTCTTCGCCGCGACGATCGCGGTCGGCGCGGTGGTGACCGCCCGGCACCGGGCCGAGTCGGCCGCCGACCTGGCGGCCCTCGCGGCCGCGGACCGGCTGCTGCTGGACCCGGACGGCGGCTGCGGTCGGGCCGCCGGGGTCGCCGCGGCGCAGGGGGCCGGTCTGGTGTCCTGCGCGGTGGACCGCTCGGCGGACGCCGTCGAGGTGGTGGCCGAGGTGCCGGTGGGCCGGATCCCGCTGCGACTGCCGGTCGGTCCGGCGCGGGCGAGGGCCCGGGCCGGACCAATCCGGGCCCCGGCCACCACGGCCGAGGACGGCCCCGGCGAGGTGCGAGGCGGGGGTGCCACAGCTGGCGCCACGGCGCTGGCGGTCGAGGGGTCGGCGGTCGAGGGGCCGGCGGCCGAGGGGGCGGTGGTCGTCACGGAGTCGGGGTTCGTCGCGGGTGCGGCGGGCCTCAGGGAGGCGGAGGAGCTCAGGAAGGAGGTGGTCTCATGAGGCGTCCGGTGCTCCACCGGCCGACTCGGCGGCGGAGTCCGCCGCAGGTGCCCCGGCCAGCAGGACGTCCAGCAGCTGGACGGCGGCCGCCTTGTCCAGCGGGTCGTTCCCGTTGCCGCACTTGGGCGACTGGACGCAGGACGGGCAGCCGCGCTCGCACTCGCAGGCGGCGATCGCGGCCCGGGTGGCGGTCAACCACTGGACGGCCCGCTGGAATCCGCGTTCGGCGAAGCCGGCCCCGCCCGGGTGGCCGTCGTAGACGAACACCGTGGGCAGCCCGGTGTCGGGGTGCAGCGGGACGGAGACGCCGCCGATGTCCCAGCGGTCGCAGGTGGCGAACAGCGGGAGCAGGCCGATCGAGGCGTGCTCGGCGGCGTGGGCGGCGCCGGGCAGCTGGTCTAGCAGGAGGTCCGCGTCGAGCAGTTGGTCCTCGGTGACGGACCACCAGACCGCGCGGGTGCGCAGGGTGCGGGGCGGGAGGTCGAGCTTGCTCTCGCCCATGATCTCCCCGGTGGAGATCCGCTTCCGGAGGTAGCCGACCACCTGGTTGACCACCTCCACCGAGCCGAAGCTGAGCCGGCCCTCGCCCCAGTGGACGGTGGTGTCGGTGTCGAGGACGGAGATGGAGGTGATGTTACGGGCCGCCGTGGTGTACGGCGGGTCGGCCGGTTCGACCAGGGCGACCGAGTCCTCCAGGTCGAGCTCCCGGACCAGGTAGGTGCGGCCCTGGTGGAGGTGGACGGCACCGGTGTGGACGGTGGTGTGGGCGGCCGCGGCGTCCACCGTGCCGAGCAGCCGACCGGTGTCGGCCTCGATGATCTGCACCGGGCTGCCGCCGCTGCCCCGCAGGTCGACGGCGTCGGCGGCACGCTCCCGGCGGGTCCAGTACCAGGAGCCGTCGGAGCGCCGGCGCAGCAGACCGCGCCGTTCCAGCACCGGCAGCAACGGTGCGGTGGAGGGGCCGAACAGCTCCAGGTCGGCGTCGGTGAGCGGGAGTTCGGCCGCGGCCGCGCACAGGTGCGGGGCGAGTACGTGCGGGTTGTCGGGGTCGAGCACGGTGGCCTCGACCGGGGTCGCGAACAGCGCCTCCGGGTGGTGCACCAGGTAGGTGTCCAGCGGGTCGTCCCGGGCGATCAGGACGGCCAGCGCGCCCTGGGCCTCGCGGCCCGCCCGGCCCGCCTGCTGCCACAGCGAGGCCCGGGTGCCGGGATAGCCGGCCATCAGGACGGCGTCGAGTCCGGAGATGTCGACGCCGAGTTCGAGAGCGGAGGTGGAGGCGAGTCCGAGCAGTCGGCCGGAGTGCAGATCGCGTTCCAGGGCCCGGCGTTCGTCGGCGAGGTAGCCGCCGCGGTAGGCGGCCACCCGGTCGGCGAGCGGACGGCCGAGTTGGTCCTGGGCCTGCAGGGCGACGAGTTCGGCGGCCCGGCGGGAGCGGACGAACACGACCGTCCGGGTCTGCCGTTCGACCAGATCGGTCAGCAGGTGCGCGGCCTCGGCGGTGGCGGTGCGGCGTACCGGGGCCCCGTGCTCGCCGACGTTCTCGGTCAGCGGCGGCTCCCAGAGGCCGAAGACCATCGGTCCGCGCGGCGAGGCGTCCTCGGTGACGGCCACGGCGGGCAGGCCGGTCAGCCGCCGGGCGGTGGCGGCCGGGTCGGCGGTGGTGGCGGAGGCGAGCAGGAAGGTGGGTGACGAACCGTAACGGGCGCAGAGGCGGCGCAGCCGCCGCAGTACCTGGGCGACGTGCGAGCCGAACACGCCCCGGTAGCTGTGGCACTCGTCGACGACCACGTAGCGCAGCACCTTGAGGAAGGAGGACCAACGGGCGTGCGCGGGCAGGATGCCGCGGTGCAGCATGTCCGGGTTGGTGAGCACGTAGGAGGCGTACTGGCGGACCCACTCGCGCTCCTCCGGCGGGGTGTCGCCGTCGTACAGGGCGGCCCGGACCCTCGGCGGGGCGAGTTCGGCGGCGCGCCGGCGCTGGTCGGCGGCGAGCGCCTTGGTCGGGGCCAGGTAGAGCGCGGTGGCGCCGCGGCCGTTGCGGGCCTCGGTGCCCTCCAGCAGGTCGCTGAGTACCGGCGCCAGGTAGCCCAGCGACTTGCCCGAGGCGGTGCCTGTGGCGATCACCACAGTCTGGCCGCTTTTGGCCAGGTTCATCGCTTCTGCCTGGTGCGCCCAGGGCTGTTCCACCCCGACGTCCAGGGCCGAGGCGACGATCTCCGGTCGGATCGAGTCGGGCCACGGTGAATAACGCGCAGGTCGGGCGGGAAGGTGCTCCGTATGGGTGAGCCGGTCGGCCCGCCCCCGACTGGTGGACAGGGTCGTGAGCAGTGCCTCGGGCAGGCTGTGTCGGGGCGGCATGAGGACCCAGTGTGTCACCGGCGTGACGCAGAATCGTCGTAAGCCATCGTGCGGGCATGGTCGCAGGTGGTTGAATGTGGCCGTGACGGCCGTACGGCCGTGGGTCGCAGCGCTGAGGCTTGCCACGCGTTGGCTTGGCGCGTCCGGGCTCGCGACCATGCGGTGGCGGCCGTCCGGCCGAGGATCGCACATGACGTAGCAAGGCAAGGTGCTGGAGGTTCCGTGGACCTGTCCCTGTCGACCCGTGCAGTCGGCGATCGTACGGTCGTCGAGGTTGGCGGCGAGATCGATGTGTACACCGCCCCGAAGCTGCGGGAGCAGCTGGTCGAGCTCGTCAACGACGGCAAGTACCACCTCGTCGTCGACATGGAGGGCGTCGATTTCCTCGACTCGACCGGCCTCGGCGTGCTCGTCGGCGGTCTGAAGCGGGTGCGTGCCCACGAGGGCTCGCTGCGCCTGGTGTGCAACCAGGAGCGCATTCTCAAGATCTTCCGGATCACCGGTCTGACCAAGGTCTTCCCGATCCACACCTCGGTGGACGACGCGGTCTCCGCGACCGACTGACGCGTCCGGGCCGGCCCTTGCGGCCGGCCCGCCCGTTCCATGCGTCCAGGGGCGCCGGGGCCCGCGCGGCCCCGTCGCTCCCGGACGCCTCAGGGCCGGTCGAGCCGGTCCGCGGGGCCGCGTCGTCGGCCCCGGTCGGAGCACCCCGAGGGGGAGAGATGGCAACCGTCGAACTTCGATTCAGCGCGCTTCCCGAGCACGTGCGGACGGCCCGGCTGGTCGCCGCGGCCGTCGCGAGACGGGCCGGGGTCGACGAGTCGGTGCTCGACGAGGTCCGGCTCGCGGTCGGTGAGGCCTGTTCCCGTGCGGTCGGTCTGCACCAGCGCGGTGGCATCGGCGGCACGGTCCGGGTCGCTCTGACCGACCAGGAGAAGCGTTTCCTCATCGAGGTCGAGGACGAGGCGGGCCCCGCCGCCGTTCCGACGGCCGGTGCCGCCGAGGGCGGAGACCCGGACGAGGACACCCTGGGCCTCGCCGTGATCACCGGTCTGGTCGAGGACCTGGAGGTCACCAACGGCGCCGACGGTGGCGTGATCCGGATGAGCTGGCCGGTTTCGGTCGCCTCCGTCGCGGTCTGACCTCGTCGGGCGGTTCCGGTCGCGGCCTGCCCGGCCGCAGCTTGCCCGGGCGGTGGTCTGTCCCGGCGGTGGTCTGTCCCGGCGGTGGTCTGCCCGGGCGCGGCCTGCCCGGGCGGGGTGTGAGGGCCGCTCCTGTGGCGTGGTCCGGATTCCGCTCTCCGGACACTCGTTGACAATGTGTTGAACCTGGCGGTTCGCTGCTTCCGGCACGACCGGGTCCGATCCACGATCGGACCTTGTCGCGGAAGAGGAAGCACATGCGGATCCGCATCCTGTGGCCGGCCGGGCAGGTCACCGCCACGCTGGCGGCCACCCCCACCACCGAGGCGCTCCGGGCCGAGCTGCCGATCAGTTCGACGGCCGTCACCTGGGGCGAGGAGGTCTATTTCGGCACGCCCGTCAGCGTGCCGCGGGAGTCCACCGCCCGGCAGGTGGTCGAGCCGGGCACGGTCGCGTTCTGGACCGACGGTGACAGCCTTGCGCTGCCGTACGGTCCGACCCCGGTCTCGCGGGCCGGCGAGTGCCGGTTGGCCAGCCCCTGCAACGTCCTCGGCCTGCTGGACGGGGACCCTCAGGTGCTGCGCACCGTCCGGCCGGGCGATCCGATCCGGGTCGAGCCGGCCTGAGCGGTGGCGGGAGTCGTGGGACGGGTCGTGCCATGGTGGGCCGGGTTGCGGGCGGGCCGGCGGCGGAGCAGCCGGGAACCGGGCGTTCGGTGACGGCCGTGTAGGTTCGACGACCGAAGACGACCGAAACCGAAAGGCATCTCCCGGTGAACAAGCGACTGCTGGCCGTACCCGCCCTCGGCGTGCTGCTCGCGTTCGGCGCCGTCGGCTGCGGCGACGACAACAGCAAGCAGCTGGAGTCCTGGGCGTCGAACGTCTGCGGCGCGGCCAAGGACCCGATCGCCCAGGCGCAGAGCGCGCTCGCCGACACCGCCCAGGTGAAGACCGGCGAGGGCCCGGCCGACCTGCAGAAGCGGCTCTCCGCGGACATCGGGCGACTGGCCAAGACCAACCAGGACATCGCGGCCGCGATCGACGCGGCCGGTGCGCCCAAGGTGGACAACGGCGCGGCCCTGCAGAAGGACACCGTCGACGAGTTGAAGAAGGCGGCCGACGGCTACCTGGACGTCCAGAAGAAGCTGGACGCGCTGCCCAACAACGACCAGGCGAAGTTCGCGGACGGGCTGAACAGCGTCGCCGACCAGATGCGGCAGCTGTCCTCGCTGTCCACCCAGGCGCAGAGCAAGCTGCAGCACGGCGACCTGGGCGCGGCGATGGCCAAGCAGGAGGGGTGCAAGCCCACCCCGGCCACCCCCGCCGCGGCGGGGGCGAGCGGCGGTGCCAGCGGCTCCCCGGCCGCCGGGGGCGGCAGCGCGTCCCCGAGCGCCGGCGCGTCCGCTTCGGCCGGCGCCCCCAGCGGCACCCCCGCGCCGGGCGCGACGGACAGCACGAGCCCGGCGGCCACCCCCTCGGCGGGCGCCGGCAGCCCGGCGGCGTCGGCCTCGGCGGCGCCTTCGCCCAGCGCGAGCTGATCGAGGGCGGGAAGCAGCAGGGGCCGGGGTCGCTCGAAGGAGCGGCCCCGGCCCGCTGCGTTGTGGGCGGTGGGTGTGTCCCGGTCCGGCCGGTGGGGCCGGGGTGGGGTCGGGCGGGGGACAATGGCGGGGTGATCAGTAGCCCCGTTCTCGACCCGACCCGTCTGGCCAAGCTGCGCGAGGCGCTGCTGGCCGCCTCGTTCACCGCCGACGGCTGCCTGGACCTGCTGGGGCCCACCGGCTACGCGGCGTTGGCCCGTAGCGAGGCGGTCCCGGCGCTGCGCGCGACGCGTGGCGGCAGCCCGCTGGAGACGCTGGTGCGGCTGTTCCTGCTGCAGCAGCCGGTGCCGTACCAGGCGGCGGCCGCCGCGTTGCCGGTGGAGGACTGCCTGGCGGACGGCTGGCTGCGCCCGGACGGGGATCTGGTGCGGGCCACGGTGGACGTCCGGCCGTACGCCAACGAGGTGGCCGGGATGCCCAGTTCGGATGCCTGGGTGGTCTCCGACCTGGGCTGCGCGGTGGGCGGCGCGGGCGGCATCGGCTCCGGCGAGACCGCCCACGGGGTGGCCCGCAAGGACCTGGTGCTGGGGGTCGGCGGGGCGTCCACGACGCTGGCCAACATCACTGTGCGTCGCCCCGTCCGGGCGGCGCTGGACCTCGGTTCGGGCTCCGGCGTGCAGGCGCTGCACGCGGCCCGGCACGCCGGGCGGGTCACCGCCACCGACCTCAACCCGCGCGCGCTGCGGTTCACCGAACTGACCCTGGCGCTCTCCGGGTTCGACACCACCGAGGTGCTCACCGGGAGTCTCTTCGAGCCGGTCGGGGAGCGGAGGTTCGACCTGATCGTCTCCAACCCGCCGTTCGTCATCTCGCCGGGCGGCCGGTTCACCTACCGTGACGGCGGCATGGCCGGCGACGACCTGTGCCGCAACCTGGTGCGGTCGGCCGCCGACCACCTGGAGCCGGGCGGCTACTGCCAGTTGCTCGCCAACTGGCAGCACGTCAAGGGCGAGGACTGGCACGAGCGGCTGGCCGGCTGGGTGGCGGGCACCGGGCTGGACGCCTGGGTCGTCCAGCGCGAGGTCCAGGACGTGGCCCAGTACGCCGAGTTGTGGCTGCGCGACGGCGGTGACCACCGCGGTCCGGGCGGCGACTACCAGGCCCGGTACGGCGAGTGGCTGGACGCCTTCGAGGCGGGCCGGGTCGAGGGCATCGGGATGGGCTGGATCAACCTGCGGGCGAGCGGCGCGGAGCGTCCGACCGTCCGGGTGGAGGAGTGGCCGCACCCGGTGGAGCAGCCGCTCGGCCCGCACATCGACGAATGGTTCGACCGGCAGGACTTCCTGCGCTCGCACGACGACGCGGGCCTGCTCGCGGCCCGTTACGTGCTGGCCGACGAGGTGGTCCAGGAGCAGGTCGGCGCGCCGGGGGCGGAGGACCCGGAGCACGTGGTGCTGCGGCACAACCGGGGCATGCGGCGGGCCACCAAGGTGGACACCGTGGGCGCCGGGTTCGTCGGGGTCTGCGACGGGACGCTGTCGGCGGGCGAGATCGTGGACGCCATCGCGCACCTGCTGGGCGAGGACCGGGTGGTGCTGCGGGACCGGGTGCCGGAGTCGCTCCGGCTGCTGACCGAGCAGGGGTTCATCGACCCGGTGCGGTGAGGCGGGTCCGGGTGGCCCGGCCCGGTCGGTTCCGGTTCACCCGCCCGTACCCCGTGGTTCGTCCGGCGGTCCCCGTCCGGCCGTCCCCTGTTGGTCGGATGCTGTGAGGCTCTGTCCACAGGCTGTGGACAGAGTTGGGGAGCCGGGGGCCAGGGGTGGACACGACGACGGCGGCCGTGGGCGGGTCGGTGCTCGCCCTCTTCGGTGGCGTGCTGCTGCTCTGGTGCGCCGCCGAAGTGCGCCTTCGCCACCGGGTGCGCCGACGGGGGGTGGCGGCGGTGGCCACCGTCGTCGCCGAGAACGACGTGCACGGTCAGCTCGACAGCGCGCCGCTGCTCTCCTTCTCCGTGCTGCCGACGGTCGGCGGCGCGGTGCCGAAGGTCGCGGAGCTCGTGCTCACCCGGCCGCGCGGGCACACCCCGCTGCGCCGTCCGGAGCGCTTCGCGCCGGGCGCCTCGGTGCGGATCCGCTACGACCCGGACCGCCCCAGCCGGGCGGTGCTGGCGGCGGGCGAGGTCGCCCGGCCGGCGGTCGTCGACCTGCTCTGGACGGTCCTGGGCGTGGCGTGTCTCGGGGCGGGCGCCGGGCTGCTGGCGGCGATCGGCCGCTGAGGTCACGGGCGGACCGGACGGACCGGCCGTACCGACGATTTTCCGCCGTACCCGGTCCGCACCGGGCCGGACAGCCACACCGGGTGTACCGGGCGTACAGGTTCATATCGGGCACCCCGGCGTGATCCGGAGGGTGCGGTACCGCAAGCGCGCCGATTTTTCCGTTGACAGATCTTGAAATCCGTCATTCCATCCTCCGGAACCTGCCGATGCCACCCTCCACGGGGCGCGAACCTCCGTCATCGGGTTACCGTTCGAGTGGCGTCGGTGAGCCCGGCAAGCGAAAAAGCGGTAACCGTCCGTTTGACAAGGGTGGCCGGGGTACGGTCACACTCCGCTGGTGGGGTGTCGTACAGCGGCGACCCCGGGACGGTGGAGGGGACGGGCGGAGCGCAGCCCGTGCTGCCGGCGCCGACCAGCCACATAAGGACCGGGAGAGAAGAGCGAAGGTGTCCCCGAGCAGCGAGACCGCGCACGGACAGCGACTCGTCATTGTCGAGTCGCCGGCCAAGGCGAAGACGATCAAGGGCTACCTTGGCCCCGGCTACATCGTCGAGGCGAGCGTCGGGCACATCCGCGACCTGCCCAGCACCGCGGCCGAGGTGCCGGACAAGTACACCGGCGAGGTGCGCCGTCTCGGGGTCGACGTCGACCATGACTTCGCGCCCATCTACGTGGTCAACGCGGACAAGAAGTCCCAGGTCAGCAAGTTGAAGTCGCTGCTCGCGGAGTCCGACGAGCTCTTCCTCGCCACCGATGAGGACCGCGAGGGCGAGGCCATCGCGTGGCACCTCCAGCAGGTGCTCAAGCCCAAGGTGCCGGTGCACCGGATGGTGTTCCACGAGATCACCAAGTCGGCGATCCAGGAGGCGGTGGCCAACCCGCGCGAGCTGAACCAGCGTCTGGTCGACGCCCAGGAGACCCGTCGCATCCTCGACCGGCTCTACGGCTTCGAGGTCTCGCCGGTGCTGTGGAAGAAGGTCATGCCGAAGCTGTCGGCGGGCCGGGTGCAGTCCGTGGCGACCCGTCTGGTGGTCGAGCGGGAGCGCGAGCGGATGGCCTTCCGCACCGCCTCGTACTGGGACCTGGTCGGCACCTTCGGCACCGGCCGCACCCCGGCGGACGCCGCCAACCCGGAGACCTTCGGCGCCCGGCTGGCCTCGGTGGACGGCAAGCGGATCGCCACCGGCCGCGACTTCGGCTCGGACGGCCGGCTCAAGGCCGGCAGCACCAACACCCTGCACCTGGACGAGCAGGCGGCCCGTCAGCTGGCCGCCGCCCTGGAGCAGACCGCGTTCGGTGTCCGCAGCGTCGAGTCCAAGCCCTACCGCCGCTCGCCGTACGCGCCGTTCCGCACCACCACGCTCCAGCAGGAGGCCAGCCGCAAGCTGGGCTTCGGCGCCAAGCGGACCATGCAGGTGGCCCAGAAGCTGTACGAGAACGGCTTCATCACCTATATGCGTACCGACTCCACCACGCTGTCGGAAACCGCGGTCTCCGCCGCCCGCGCCCAGGTCACCCAGCTGTACGGCGCCGACTACCTGCCGGACGCCCCGCGCACCTACGCCAGCAAGGTCAAGAACGCCCAGGAGGCGCACGAGGCCGTCCGCCCCTCCGGCGACCGCTTCCGCACCCCCGCCGAGACCGGGCTGAGCGGCGACGACTTCCGGTTGTACGAGCTGATCTGGATGCGCACCGTCGCCTCCCAGATGAAGGACGCGGTCGGCCAGTCGGTCACCGTCCGGGTCGGCGGTGCCTCCGCCGACGGCCGGGACGTCGAGTTCTCCGCCTCCGGCAAGATCATCACCTTCCACGGCTTCCTCAAGGCCTACGTCGAGGGCGCCGACGACCCGAACGCCGAGCTCGACGACCGCGAGCGCCGGCTGCCGCAGGTCACCCAGGGCGACCCGCTGGCCGCCGAGCGGATCACCCCGGAGGGCCACGCCACCAAGCCGCCGGCCCGCTACACCGAGGCCTCGCTGGTCAAGGAGCTGGAGGACCGGGAGATCGGCCGCCCGTCCACCTACGCGTCGATCATCGACACGATCATCCAGCGCCGCTACGTGTTCAAGAAGGGCACGGCGCTCGTCCCCTCCTTCCTCTCCTTCGCCGTGGTCAACCTGCTGGAGAAGCACTTCGGCCGGCTGGTCGACTACGACTTCACCGCGAAGATGGAGGACGACCTCGACCGGATCGCCGCCGGTGAGGCGAAGTCCGTGCCGTGGCTGAAGCGCTTCTACTTCGGTGAGGGCGAGGGTGACGGCGCGGCCGGCGGTGCCGCCGAGGCCGGCAACGGCGACGGCGACCACCTGGGCGGCCTGAAGGAACTGGTCACCGACCTCGGCGCGATCGACGCCCGGGAGATCAGCTCGTTCCGGATCAGCGACTCCATCACCCTGCGGGTCGGCCGCTACGGTCCGTACGTCGAGCGCGCCTCCACCGTCGAGGGCGAGCCCGGCCAGCGCGCCGACATCCCGGACGAGCTGCCGCCGGACGAGCTGACCGTCGAGCTGGCCGAGGAACTGCTGGCCAAGCCCAGCGGCGACTTCGAGCTCGGCCCGGACCCGGTCAACGGCAACATGCTGGTCGCCAAGGACGGCCGCTACGGCCCGTACGTGACCGAGATCCTGCCCGAGGGCACGCCCAAGACCGGCAAGAACGCGGTCAAGCCGCGCACCGCCTCGCTGTTCAAGACGATGTCGCTGGACACCGTCACCCTGGAGGACGCGCTGCGGCTGCTCGCGCTGCCGCGGGTGGTCGGCAGCGACCCCGAGGGCGCCGAGATCACCGCGCAGAACGGCCGCTACGGTCCGTACCTCAAGCGCGGCACCGACTCGCGGTCGCTCACCAGCGAGGACCAGCTCTTCACCATCACCCTGGACGAGGCGCTGGCGATCTACGCCCAGCCCAAGCAGCGCGGCCGGGCCGCCGCCGCCCCGCCGCTCAAGGAGCTGGGCACCGACCCGGTCAGCGAGCGCCCGGTGGTGGTCAAGGACGGCCGCTTCGGCCCGTACGTGACCGACGGCGAGACCAACGCCACGCTGCGCAAGGACGACGAGGTCGAGACCATCACGCCGGAGCGCGGCTACGAGCTGCTCGCCGAGAAGCGGGCGCGCGGGCCGGTGAAGAAGGTGGCCAAGAAGGCCCCGGCGAAGAAGGCGGCGGCCAAGAAGACCACCACCGCCAAGGCGACGGCGACCAAGACGGCCGCCAAGAAGACGGCGGCGAAGAAGACCACCACGACGAAGACGGCGACGGCGAAGAAGACGGCCGCGAAGAAGACGGCCGCGAAGAAGACCGCGGCCGCCAAGACCGCCGCCACCGACGAGGGCTGATCGGCCGGCGGCCCGTGGGTGGGTCGTCGACAGGTCGGCGACAGGTCGGTAGGTCGTCGGCGGTAGCGGGCCCGTGCTCCCCATGTGGGGGCGCGGGCCCGAGCCGTTCACCGGACGGCCGCCGGATCCGTACCGGAGGGTCTCCGGACTCGCGCCGGACGGTCCCGGCTCTGTGCAGGGATCGTCACGGGCCGGTGATGACGGCGAACCGGAACCCCGTTCGTCTCAATCGGGCAAAGCCCAGACCGCTACGCTGACCGTATGACGAGCGAGGAGCAGCCCACCCCCAGCGCCGCCCCGGCCGACAGAGCCACCGGGCCCGAGCTGCCCGAGGTCGCGCCCGCCGGAACCCCCGTGGACCGGGCCCGGGCGCTGTTGCGGACCAGGTCCTACCGGCGCCTGTGGACCACCCAGCTGATCGGCGGCACCGCCGACCGGCTCGGGCTGATGGTGCTGCTCGCGCTCACCGTGATCGCCGCCGCCCAGGGCGGCCGGTTCGGTGACCTGCCGCGCAGCCTCGCCTTCGCCACCGCCGCCGTCCTCGCCGTCCGGGTGGCGGCCACCGGGCTGGTCGGCGTGGCGCTGCTGGAGCCGGTGCACCAGCTGGTCGCCGGGAAGCTGGACCGGCGCTGGACGCTGTTCGGCGCGGACGTGCTGGGCGCCCTGCTGATCGCCGTCGCACCCTGGTGGACGGTCTGGCTGAGCTCCGGCCCCAAGCCCTCCGGCGCGGCCACCTACGTGCTGCTCGCCACGGTGTTCCTCACCGGTGCCGCCGAGCGGGTCCGGGGGATCGCCAAGGCCGCCGCCGTCCCCGGCCTGCTGCCGCCCGCCAACCCGTACGCCCCCGTCGCCGAGCAGCGGCCCGCCGCCGCCAACCTGGACACCGTCCGGAGCATCGACCGGTTCACCGGCTGGGTCACCGTGCCGCTGGGCGCGCTCGGGCTGATCGCCCTCACCCTGGTCAACAACATCGGTGCGGCGGTCGGCTCGGACTGGCTGCGCGCCCACCAGCTGACCTTCGCGGCGCTCGGCGCCGCCGGTCTGTTCGCCGCCGCGGCCGTCCGCGGCTACCTCCAGCAGCTGCCCGGCGGTCCGGTGTCGGTCGCCCCGCACTCGCCGCTGACCGGCCTGCGGGCCCCCACCGACGCCGCCCCCGGCCCCGCCCTGAGCAAGGGCCGCACCGGTAGCGCCCCGTACTTCACCTTCGCCGTCGCCGCCGGGTTCGCCTCGATGGCGGGCGTCGCCGCCCTGGCGCTGCTCACCGCCGTCGAGCACCGGGCCGGGCCGATCGGCTACGGCCTGGTCGTGCTCGCCGCGGCCGGTGCCCCCGCGCTGGGCGCCCGGTTCACCCGGGCCACCCTGCCCTCGCTCTCCCGCCGCCGGCTGCTCGCGCTGGCGCTGCTCACCGAGGGCGTCGCGCTGATCCTGGCCGGGCTGGTGCTGGACTTCGTGCTGGTCCTGCTGCTCAGCGTGCTGGCCGGACTGGCCGCCGGGATCGTCGTCTCGGCCGGGCGGGGCCTGCTCGCCCAGGAGGTCGAGGAGGCCCGGCTGGCCAAGGTCACCGAGCACCTGTACGCGGTGCTCCGGGTCGTGGTCGCGGCCGCGCTGGTCGCCGTCCCGCTGATCGCCGCCGGGTACGGGGACGTCGAGTACGGCACCGTCGAGCCCGGCTCCTTCACCTTCATCCACGGCGGCGGCGCCCTCGCCGTCGCCACCGCCGGGCTGCTCACCCTGGTGCTCGCCGCCGTCGTGCTGCTGCGCACCGACGACCGGCGCGGCACCGTGCCGTTCGGCCGGGACCTGGTGGACGCGGTGCGCGGCGCCGGCGGCCCGGTGCCGCACCGGGGAGCCGGCACCGGCTTCTTCATCGCCCTGGAGGGCGGCGACGGCGCCGGCAAGTCCACCCAGGCCCAGGCGCTCGCCGAGTGGATCCGCGGCAAGGGCCACGAGGTCGTGCTCACCCGCGAACCCGGCGGCAGCCCGGTCGGGCAGCGGCTGCGCGGACTCGTCCTGGACGTCGGCAACACCGGCCTGTCGCACCGCGCCGAGGCGCTGATCTACGCCGCCGACCGCGCCGAGCACGTCGAGAACGTCATCCGGCCGGCCCTCGCCCGCGGCGCCGTGGTGATCACCGACCGGTACATGGACTCCTCCATCGCTTACCAGGGCGCCGGACGCGACCTGGCCGCCACCGAGGTGGCCCGGATCTCCCGCTGGGCGACCGGCGGGCTGCTGCCCGACCTGACCGTGGTGCTGGACGTCGACCCGACCCGGGCCCGGGAGCGGTTCACCGAGGCGCTCGACCGACTGGAGTCCGAGCCCACCGAGTTCCACCAGCGGGTCCGGGCCGGCTTCCTCGCCCTCGCGGCCGCCGACCCGGCGCGCTACCTGGTCGTCGACGGCAGCCAGGCCCCCGGCTTCGTCACCACCGCCATCCGGCACCGGCTCGACCGCGAGCTGCCGCTCTCCGAGCAGGAGAAGGCCGCGCGGGCCGAGCAGGAGCGGCTGGCCCGCGAGGAGGCCGAACGGCGCGCCGCCGAGGAGGCCCGCAAGAAGGCCGAGGAGGAGGCCGCCGAGCGCAAGCGGCAGGAGGTGCTGGCGCAGCTGCGGGCCGAGCAGGCGGAGCAGGAGCGGCTGGCGCGCGAGGAGGCCGAGCGGGTCGCCGCCGAGGCCCGGCGCAAGGCCGAGGAGGAGGCGAAGCGCAGGGCCGAGGAGGAAGCCCGCCGTCGGGCCGAGGAGGAGGCGAAGCGCAGGGCCGCCGAGGAGGCCCGGCTGGCCGTGGAGGCCGCCGAGCGCAAGCGGCTCGCGGACGAGGCGGCCGCGCAGGCGGAGCTGCAGCGGCAGCGGGAGCTGGCGCGCGAGGAGCAGCGGCGCCGGGCGGAGGAGGCGCTGCAGCGGGCCGAGGAGGCCCGGTTGGCGCAGGCCGCGGCGCTGGCGGCGGCTGCCGCGGCGGCGGAGACGGCTTCTGAGCGGGCCGCTTCTGAGCGGTCTGCTTCGGAGCGGTCTGCTTCGGAGCGGGCCGGGGAACGGCCTGCGGGCGGGGACGCGGCCACGACGCAGCTGCGGTCGGTCCCGGAGACCCCGCGGGCTGCGGCCGGGGGCCTCGGTGACGAGGCGACCCGGGAGCTGACGCTGCGGGACCGACAGGCGGCGGTCCGGGCGGCGGAGGCCGCGGACGAGACGGCGGTGCTGCCGACGGTGCCGGCGGTGGACGAGACGGCGGTGCTGCCGCGGGTTCCGGCCGTGGAGGAGACGGCGGTGCTGCCGCGGGTTCCGGCCGTGGAGGAGACGGCGGTGCTGCCGCGGATCGACTCCGGGCGGCCCGGGGCGCCGGTGCCGGGGGCGTCGAGGCCCGGGGCGCCGGTGTCCGAGGAGCCGTTGGACAGCACCCGCGAGCTGCCGGTGGTGGACGGTGGGCAGCCTGCCGCGCCGCAGTCCGTCGGGCCGCAGTCGGGCGGGCCGCAGCCCGCTGCCGAGCGGCCCCGACCGGAGTGGGCCGAGGAGACGCCGATGGACGACCTGCCGAGCCTGACCGACACCCTGCTCGGCTCGCGTGACGAGTGGGCGCGCTGGGGCCACGGCGACCAGGGCGACCACGGCGACCAGGGCAGCCGGGAGCGGCGCGGCGGGGACGACCGGGGCGAGGACGGCGGCAAGGGCAAGGGCCGGCGCTGGGGCCGTCGGGGCTGAGCCGGTCGGGCGGGCGGTGTCGCCGGAGCTGTGGCCCCGGGTGGCGCCGCCCGTTCGTCGTACGGGGAGTTCGTCGTACGGGGAGTCCGTCGGACGGGAGGCGTGCCGTGGCCCGGGCCCGTGGCCGGGCGTGACCCGGACGGAGCAGTGGCTGTCGGAGCGGAGACGTATGCTCGACGGCGGGGAATCGGCGCCGGGAGCGCTGCCGTACGGAGCTTGGGAGCAGCAGTGGCCGTCTGGGACGACCTGGTGGGCCAGGAGCGGGTGGTCGACCAGTTGACCGCCGCGGCCCGGGCGGCCGGGGCGACGGTCGCGGCCGCCCGCGGCGCCGTCCCGGTGGAGGGCGGCAACGCCTCCCTGATGACCCACGCCTGGCTGTTCACCGGCCCGCCCGGGGCCGGCCAGGTCACCGCCGCGCGTGCCTTCGCCGCGGCCCTCCAGTGCACCAGCCCCGATCTCGCGCTGGGCGGCACGCCCGGCTGCGGTTTCTGCGACGGCTGCCACACCGTGCTGGCCGGCAGCCACGCCGACGTCAAGTACGTGCGGACCGACGGCCTGTCCATCGGTGTCGGCGACATGCGCGATCTGGTCCTGCGCGCCTCCAGCTACCCGACCGGCGGCCGCTGGTCGGTGATCCTGGTGGACGCCGCGCACCGGCTCACCGAGGCCGCCGCCAACGCGCTGCTCAAGGGCGTGGAGGAGCCCTCCCCGCGCACCGTCTGGCTGCTCTGCGCCCCCTCCGTCCAGGACGTGCTGCCGACCATCCGCTCCCGCTGCCGCCTGCTGGTGCTGCGCACGCCGGCCGCCGACGCGGTCGCCGACATGCTGGTCCGCCGTGACGGCGTCGACCCGGAGACCGCCCGGCTGGCCGCGCTCGCCGGGCAGGGCGACATCGAGCGCACCCGCCGGCTCGCCGTCGACGAGCAGGCCCGCACCCGCCGGGCCGAGGTGCTGCGGATCCCGCTGGAGGTCGCCGACATCGGCGGCTGCCTGACCGCGGCCCAGCGCCTGGTCGACACCGCCAAGGCCGACGCCGAGGCGCTCGCCGAGACCCAGGACGCCAAGGAGACGGACGACCTGAAGGCCGCCTACGGCGCCGCCGAGGGCAGCAAGGCGCCGCGCGGCATGGCCGGGGCGGTCAAGGAACTGGAGAAGCGGCAGAAGAGTCGCGCCACCCGCACCCGCCGGGAGACCCTCGGGGTCGCGCTGCTCGACCTGCTCGGCTTCTACCGGGACGTGCTGGCGATCCAGCTCGGCTCCACCGGCTCACTCGCCAACGAGGACCAGCGGCAGGCGCTGAACCGGGTCGCCCAGGACGGTACGGCGGAGGGCACGCTGCGCCGGATCGAGGCGGTGCTGGCCTGCCGGACGGCGCTGGACCGCAACGTGGACCCGCTGCTCGCGGTCGAGGCGATGACGGTGGCGCTGCGGGCGGGCTGAGGCCTGCACGGGGTCGAGGGCGCCCGTACGCCGTCCGGGGCTGGTACGCCGCCCGGAGTCGTCCGGGGTCGGCCCGGCGTCCCACCTTCGAGTGAACGGGCGATACTCGCCGGGCACACCCGCGTGTGACGGCGCGCCCGTTGTGCACGCTGGGGGCCGACCGCGCCCGGCCGTACCCGGCCTCCCCACCGGGAGGGCCCACCGCCGGAGCGGTCGCCTCCTGCACGGCACCGGGTCCGGTCCGGCGCCGGCCCTCGTCCGAGGTGGTGCGTTCCGTGGTTCGTCCGCTCCTCGTCATTCCCCTGCTGGCCGCCGCTGTCGGCGGGATCTGGCTGGCGCGCGGCGCGCTCCAGCGCTGGCGTGACCTGCAGGCCGCCGCGACCTACGAACTGGCGGGCGACCGTTGGCCGATGCTGGCGCGGGCGGGCGGGGCGATGGTCTGCGGGGTGTGCGTCACCGCGCTGACGGTGCTCACCGCGCTCGGGGCGTTCGGCGGTCTGAGCCACGGCGGGCAGGGGACGGACCGGGCGGAGCCCGCGGTGGACGCGGCGGCTGCGGGGGCCTGGGCCTCCGGCGGGGCGGGTCGGCAGCAGCCGGCGCCGCCGGCCGCCACCGATCCGGCTGCGGCGGGGGGTGCGGGAGCCGGCGCGACCGCGACGCCGGCCGCGGCCAGCCGTTTCGACAGCGTCGGGCACCCGGGCGGCGGCGAACTGCTGCAGTCCGCCGTGCTCGGACCCGACGGGAAGCCGCGCAACGTCCGGGTCTGGCTGCCCGCGCAGTACGCCAAGGAGCCGAATGCGCGCTTCCCGGTCGTGGTGATGCACGCCGCCACCCCGGGCAAGACCGCCGACGCCGAGGTGCCGGACGTCTTCGAGGGCGTGGGCGCGGCCCTCCAGGCCGGTCGCGCCCGGCCGTTCATCCTGGTCGCCCCGGAGGCCCCGAACGGCACCGCGCACCCCTGCGAGCTGGTCGCCGCGGCCCCGGCCGCCGTCGCCGACGACGCGACGCTGCGCAACACCGTCGCGGCCTCCTTCCGCACCCTCCCGCCCGGCCCGGCCTCCTGGGGCACCCTCGGCGTCGAGGGCGGTGCGCCGTGCGCCGCCGCGGCCGGACTGGCCCGCCCCGACCTGTACGGCGCGGCCGCCGCGGTCTCCGGCCGGTACGACGCCGCCGCGCTCACCCAGACCGGCGCCGAGGCCCCGGCGGGCAGCTCGGCCAAGCTGCTGCTGGCCGCCGCCAAGGGCGACTCCGCCGGGCTGGACGCGGCCCGCAAGCTGCAGAGCGCGCTCAAGTCCGGCGCCGGCCCGGCGGCCAAGGCCGAGGTGCGGATCTCGGACAACGTGCAGGACTACACCGCGGACCGGGAGCGGCTGCGGTTGGTGCGGCAGGCGGCACAGTTCCTGGCCGACGCGCTGGCCAAGGCGTCCTGAGCGTCGGCCGAGCCGGCGATACGCTGCCCGGTACCCGGGGTGGGTACCGGGCAGCGGCGTTTCTTCGTTCTCGTACGTTTGCGTACGTTCTCGTACGTTCGCGTGCTTTCGCGTGGGTTCGCGTACGTTCTCGTGCTTTCCCGGAGTGGTGGAGAGGAAGCGGATGAGGGCCTTCGGGCGGGGTCGGGTGTCGGCGCCGGTTCGGGCCGGGGTGCCGGTTCGGGCGCGGGCAGGGGCGCGGGTGGTGGCCGTGGCGGTGCTGGTCGGGCTGCTGGCGGTCTCGGCGGACGGGTGCAGCCGGGACACCCCGGAAGCGGCCGGTGGGACCGGTACCACCGGTGCCGGCCCGACCCGTTCCGGCCCGACCCGTTCCGGCGCGGCTCCGGACACCGCCGCCACCCCGCTGGAGCCGCTGCCCGCCGCCGTCCCGGCCGCGCTCGCGCCGTACTACGCGCAGCGGCCGACCTGGCAGCCCTGCGACGGCCGGTTCGAGTGCACCACCTTCCGGGTGCCGATGGACTACGACCACCCCGGCGACGGTGACCTCACCCTCTCGGCCGCCCGCGCGACGGCCGGACCGGGCGGTCCCGGTGGCACGGGTGGCTCTGGTGGTTCTGACGGCTCGGGCGGCGGCTCCGGTGGCGATTCCCGGCTCGGCTCGTTGCTGCTCAACCCGGGCGGGCCCGGCGGCTCGGCGATCGAGTACCTGGAGGCCGTCGCCGGGACGTACGACCGCACCGTGCGCGCCCGGTACGACCTGGTCGGCCTCGACCCGCGCGGGGTGGGCCGCAGCAATCCGGTGAACTGCCTGAGCGGTGAGCGGATGGACGCCTTCGCCGCCGCCGACCTGGCCCCCGGCGACCAGCGGGCGATCGACGCGCTGGTCGCCGTCGACCAGGAGTTCGCCGAGGGCTGCCGCAAGCAGGCCGGGGCCGCGCTCGGCCACCTCGGCACCGTCGAGGCGGCCCGCGACATGGACGTACTGCGCGCCCTGGTCGGCGACGAGCGGCTGAACTTCGTCGGCAAGTCGTACGGCACCTTCCTCGGTGCCACCTACGCCGGACTGTTCCCGAGCAAGGTCGGGCGGGTGGTGCTGGACGGCGCCATGGACCCGTCGCTCGACGCCGTCACCGGCAACCGCACCCAGGCCGGCGGCTTCGAGACCGCCTGGGCGGCCTTCGCCCGGGACTGCGCCGGGCGCGAGGACTGCCCGCTCGGCCGCACCGAGCAGCAGGTCGGCGACCAGCTCACGGCCCTGCTCGCGGCCGTCCGCGCCCACCCGCTGCCGAGCACCGACAACGGACGCCGGCTCACCGGGGCCCAGGCCACCACCGGCGTCGTCCAGGCCCTGTACGCCGAGTTCCTCTGGCCCAAGCTGCGCACCGCGCTCACCGATGCCAGGGCCGGTGACGGCACCGGGCTGCTGAAGCTCTCCGACGCCTACTACGGGCGCGAGGCGGACGGTTCCTACCCCAACCTGATGTTCGCCAACACGGCGGTGAACTGCCTGGACCTGCCCGCACCGTTCCGCTCGCCGGAGGACGTCCAGCGGGCGCTCCCGGACTTCGAGCGGGTCTCCCCGCACTTCGGGCGCGACATGGCCTGGATGGCGCTGACCTGCGCCTACTGGCCGGTCCGGGCCACCGGCGCGGCGCACACCGTCCGGGCCGCGGGCGCCGCCCCGATCGTCGTCGTGGGCACCACCCGTGACCCGGCCACCCCGTACGACTGGGCCCGCTCCCTGGCCGGACAGCTGGAGTCCGGCCGACTGCTCACCTACGACGGCGACGGCCACACCGCGTACGGGCGGCACGACCCCTGCGTGGACGGCGCCGTCAACCGCTACCTGCTCACCGGGGAGGCCCCGGAACCGGGCAAGCGCTGCGACCGGTAGGCGCTGCTCCCGCCCGGTCAGGCGGAGGAGACCGCCAGCTTCGCCGCGAAGCCCGCGAACAGCACGGCGACGCCGCTGGTCAGGGTCGCGGACAGCCGCCGGCGGCGGCGGAAGGCGGTGGCCAGCGTGGTGCCCGCGAAGATCAGCAGCGAGAGGTAGAGCAGGCTGAAGGTCTGCAGGATCCCGCCGAGCAGGATGAAGGACAGCGCGGGCTGCCCGTACGACGGGTCGACGAACTGGGTGAAGAACGACAGCAGGAACAGGATCGCCTTCGGGTTGAGCAGGCTGATCACCAGCGCCCGCCGGAACGGCTGCTCACCCGACTCCGCGGCCGCCTCGGCACCGGCGTTCGCCGGGTCGGCCTCGGCCCGGTGCTCGCGCCACAGCTGGCGGGCGGACCGCAGCATCCCGAACCCGATCCACAGCAGGTAGGCGGCGCCGCCGAACTTGACCACCGCGAACACCGCCGGGTTCGCCTTCAACAGCGAGGCGGCCCCCAGCGAGGTCAGACTGATCAGGGTGAGGTCGCCCACGAACACGCCCGCTGCGGCCTTGTACCCGGTCCGGATGCCCTTCCGCGCGGCGACCGACAGCACGTACAGCGAGTTGGGGCCGGGCAGCAGGATGATCACGAGGGCGCCGAGGACGTACGTCGCCAGGTCGTTGACACCGAACACGGTGACTCCGGAGGTGGGGAGGGGGTGGGGGTGGGCGCTCATCGTAACGTCGTACCGGTGATCGATTGAAGCGAATACCATCCGCCCCCTCCCCACCCCCACCCGCCGCCCACCCGACCACCGCCCGGCCCGGCTACGGATCACCTGCGAACCTGTGTAGACTGGCCCGCGTTGCCACCACACGTGGCAACGGTGCCGCCTTAGCTCAGTTGGCCAGAGCAACGCACTCGTAATGCGTAGGTCGCGGGTTCGAATCCCGCAGGCGGCTCAGTTGCTGGAAGGCCCGGTCAGTTCGCTGACCGGGCCTTTTGCGTTGGGGCGGCGGGGTTATTGGTCGAGGTAGGCGAGGACGGCGAGGACGCGGCGGTTGTCGGCGTCGGTGGGGAGGAGGTTGAGCTTGGTGAAGATGTTGCTGATGTGTTTGGCGACGGCCTTCTCGGTGATGAAGAGGCCCTGGGCGATGCCGGCGTTGGAGCGGCCCTGGGCGACCCATTCGAGGACTTCGCGTTCGCGGGCGGAGAGGGCGGCGACGGATTCGTCGCGTTCCTTGCGGACCAGGAGCTGGGAGATGACCTCGGGGTCCATGGCGGTGCCGCCGTCGGCGACGCGGCGGATCGAGTCGAGGAACTGGGTGCCGTTGGTGACGCGGTCCTTGAGCATGTAGCCGACGCCGCGGCCGCCGCTGGCGAGGAGTTCGCGGGCGTAGAGGGGCTCGACGTACTGGGAGAGCAGGAGGACCGGGAGGGCGGGCATGGTGCGGCGGGCGGTGAGGACGGCGCGCAGGCCCTCGTCGGTGAAGTTGGGGGGCAGCCGGACGTCGACGACGGCGACGTCCGGCTGGTGGTCGGTGAGGGCGCGGAGGAGGTCGGCGCCGTTGTCGACGGCGGCGGCGACCTCGTGGCCGTAGGCCTGGAGGAGGCGGATCAGGCCGTCCCTCAGGAGGAAGTGGTCTTCGGCGAGGACAATGCGCACGGGAGCTCCATGGTGACCATGGTGGGGCCGTTGACGGGGCTGCTGACGGCGAGGACGCCGTCGAAGGTGGCGAGCCGTCGTTCGATGCCGCGCAGGCCGGTGCCGCGGGTGGCGTCCGCGCCGCCGCGGCCGGTGTCCGTGACGGTGATGCGCAGCATGCCGTGATCGTAGCGAATGTCGATCCAGGCGCGGTCGGCGTGGGAGTGCTTGGAGACGTTGGTGAGGATCTCCGAGATGGCGAAGTAGGCGGCGGACTCGACCGGCATCTCGGGGCGGCCGGGGAGGTCCACCGCGACCTCGGTGGGGACCGGGCAGACCATGGCCAACGCCCGTACCGCGTCGGCGAGTCCGCGGTCGGCGAGCACCGGCGGGTGGATGCCGCGGACCAGGTTGCGGATCTCCTCCAGGGCCTTGGAGGAGGACTCCCGGGCCTCGATCAGCAGGGCGCGGACGGCGTCCGGGTTGGTCTCCAGGAGGTGTTCGGCGGCGTCCAGGGTCATGCCCATCGCGACCAGCCGGGCCTGGGCGCCGTCGTGCAGGTCGCGCTCGATCCGGCGGATCTCGGCCATCTGGGTGTCCACCGCGGTGGAGCGGGTGGTGGTGAGGTGCTCGATCCGGCTGGCCATCAGCTCCTGCTCGCTCGGGGCGAGCATCGAGCGGGTGTAGAGCGCGTGCTTGCGTACGGCGCGGGGTGCCACCCAGAGGGCGAAGGGGAGTTGGAGCAGGCCGAGCAGGCCGGCCAGGACGGCGGTGGCCTGGCCGTCGATCGGGATGAACTGGTACCAGAGGCCGTCCCACTGGGTGGAGAGCGGGACGCCGAAGAAGGCCAGGAAGATGCCCCAGAGGCCGCTGAGCACCAGGGCGATCGGCGTGAAGGCGAGGAGGCCGCCGGCCACCGGGTCGGTGAGGATCCAGGCGAACTCCCGCTTGGTCTGCCGGTCGCTCATGATCCAGCGGTAGCGGGCGATCGTCCCGGCCGCGCCCTCGGGGGCGGGGGGCAGCGGTCCGGGCGGGCCGGGGATCCGTACGCCCGACCACTCGTCGGCCAGGCCGCGCTGACGGGCCGCCAGGGCCCGGACCCGGTCCATCGCCCGGGGGACCAGGCCGAGGCCGGGGCCGATCAGGGAGATCGCGGTGGTGAGGGCGAGGGAGCGGCCGAGGGCGGTGACCGACAGCCAGCAGAGCGTCAACGCGCGCCGTAGTCCGGTGAGTCCGGCGGAGGCGGAGAAGCCCCTGATCTCGGCCGGTGCCGGGTTCGACCCGAGCTGCATCGTGCGGTCCATGGACGCGCTCCTCTCTGCTGCCTTCGTGCTGCCCGGCCGTGGTGGCCGTGGAACCATTCTGGCGGGGGTGGGGGGTCCAGATCGGTAGTACTAACTCCCCTTTTGGGCCACGGGGGTTGGGATGGGGGCGGGGACGGGGGTAGGGGCGGGGACGGGGGTGGGCACGGAGGTGGAGCGGGGCGCGGGGGTTGCGAGGAAGAGGGAGAGGGTGTCGGCCACACAGGCGGCCCGGGATTCGCCCTCGATCTCCACGGTCATCCGCACCGCCGCCAGGTACCCCATCGGGGTCTCCCGGACGCTGGTGACCCGGGCGCCGCCGCGGACCCGGGTGCCGACCTTGACCGGATGCGGGAAACGCACCTTGTCCAGGCCGAAGTTGACGCCCATGGTGACGTCCTCGATCTCGAAGATCGCGCGCATCATCGCGGGCAGCAGGCCGAGCGTCATGTAGCCGTGGACGATGGTGGTGCCGAACGGGCCGGTGGCCGCGCGTTCCGGGTCCACGTGGATCCACTGGAGGTCGCCGGTCGCGCCGGCGAACCGGTCCACGCTGTCCTGGGTGACTTCGAGCCAGTCGCTGTAGCCGAGGTGCTCGCCGGTCGCCTCGGTGAACTCGGCCAGGGTGGCAAAGGATCTCATGGGGTGATTCTCCGCCCTGGCGGCTGACGGCCAACTGACGCTCTGCTGACGGTGGATGGGGCGAGATAGGGGGATGAGGGGGAGGGGGAGGGGGAGGGTGGCGGGGGAAAGGGGGACGCCCGCCCGGTGGGGGGCGGGCGTCCGGTGGGGTGCGGGGGCGGTCAGCCGTAGCGCTTGAGCTCGTGGAAGAAGCCCGGGACGGTGTGCAGCAGGCCGGTGGCCAGCACGTGGTCGTAGACGTGCTTGGCGACCGCGAGGTCCAGCACGCCGAGGCCGAACGGGGAGAACACCACCGGGCGGTCGGCGGGCGGGGTGATCGCACCGGTGAGCACGTCGTACAGCGTGCCGGCCACGAACTCCCGGTGGCCGACCAGCTGTTCGGCCAGGTGCGGGGAGGTGCCGGCCTTCAGGCAGTGCTCGATGTCGTCGACCACGTTCCAGGAGTCGAGGACGATCCGCGGGGAGAGGTCGCGCAGCGAGACGTGCAGCACCAGCGGGTGGTGGGCGAACCAGGCCGGGTCCGTGACGTGCGGCTCGCCGGCCACGGTGGCGAAGACCAGCAGGTCGGCGGAGCGGACCAGGTCCTCGGGCTTCTCGTGGACGGTGACCGCGAGGTGCTCGCCGCCGGACCGGCGCAGGTAGTCGGCGAAGCCGTGGGCGTGGTCGGCGGAGAGGTCGTGGACGCCCGCCTCGGTGAACTCGAAGCCGTTGGCGGCCAGGTAGGTGTGGATGTAGCGGGCGATCAGGCCGACCCCGAAGAAGCCGACCCGGCGCGGGCGTTCGCCGCGGGCGTCGGCCAGCCGGGCGGCCGCCAGGGCGGCGGAGGCGGCGGTGCGGGCCGCGCTGATGATGGAGCTCTCCAGGCAGGCGAACGGGTAGCCGGTCTCCGCGTCGTTGAGGACGAGGACGGCCGAGGCGCGGGGCAGGCCGGCCGCCACGTTCCCCGGGAAGCTGGAGATCCACTTGATGCCGTGCACCCCGACCCCGCCCTTGACCGAGGCGGGCAGGGCGATGATCCGGTCGGCCGGGCGGTCCGGGAAGCGCAGGAAGTACGAGTCGGGGTTGACCGTCAGCCCCTCGCCGTGCAGCCGGTACGCGGCCTCGACGGTGGCGACGACGTCCTGTTCGCGGCCGTGGAGGGCCTCGTGCACCTGGGCGCCGGGGACCACGGCGAAGGTGGGGGCCTGGGGCGCGGCGGCATGGGTCATGGGGACACTGCTCCTGTCGGGGAGGCGGGTGTGGCCGGGGCGGGAGGAGAGGAGGGGGTCAGCCGATCCGGGCGAGGCCCTTGGCGTCCTGCCGGGCCCGGCCGCGGGAGACCAGCAGCGGGTCCCAGTCCGGGCCGCGGACCGGCAGCCGGGCCGGGTCGCCGAGCACCGCGCCGGCCGCCACCTCGGCCAGCAGCGGGCGGTCCAGCAGCTGGCCGGCGGCGACCATCCCGGTGGTGGCGACCGCGTTCAGCCCGCTGCCGTAGCGCACGCTCTGGCCGACCACGTAGAGGCCGTCGACCTCGGTGCGGACGTCGGGGCGACGGCCGACCGTGCCCCAGTTGGCCATGCCGTACGGGGTGCCGCCGGAGCTGCGGGTGTAGCGCTCCTGGCTGAGCGGGGTGGCCAGTTCGAGGTGGGTGATGTGTTCGCGGAACGGACCGATCACCTTCTCGGCGGTGGTCAGGATCAGTTCGGTGACCTGGCGCTTGCGCTCCAGGTAGGCGGGGTTGCGGCGGTACGGGACACCGTCGACGGCGCCCCCGCTCAGGCCCCAGAAGTCGTGGCCGGGCGGGCAGCCGGTGAGCAGCTGGAAGTTGCTGTGGCCGGGCGGGCAGACCGCGCCGGCGCCCGGGTCCTTGAGCGAGGCGAAGGAGAACATCAGGTGCGGCAGCGAGTCCAGCACGCCGTCGCGCCGCCAGCGTTCGAGCATGGCGGCGTGTGCGGCCTCCATGTCGTCGCTGTCGTGCCACCAGAGGTTGGCGTTGGGCAGGCCGGGCAGCTCGGTGTCCAGCGCGACGTACAGGGCGACCACGGCGCCGCGCATGGTGGCGGCGCGGGTGCGCTCGACCACGTCGACGGGGAAGGCCCGCTCGCCGCCGCACAGTTCGAGCACGGTGCGGCGGTAGTCGGCGTTGGAGATCACCAGCGGGGCGGAGATCCGGGTGCCGTCGACGAGTTCCACCCCGGTGGCGCGCGGGGGCTGTCCGGCCCCGGTGCCGTTCTGTCCGGCCCCGGTGCCGCTCTGTTCGGCCCCGGCGCCGGCGCCGCTCTGGCCGGTGCCGCCCTGATCGGGGCTGCCCGGCTCGATCAGGATCCGGCGTACCTCGCTGCGGGTGCGCAGCTCCCCGCCGTACGCCTCCAGCGCCTCCACCAGGGCGGCCACTACTACCTGCCCGCCGCCCTCGGGGTAGTAGGCGCCGCGCAGGTAGTGGTCGAGCATGCCGACGTGCTCGCCGAAGGTGATGCCGTCCGGCATGGTGCCGTAGTTGCCGGCCTGGGCGGCCAGCAGGGTGCGGGCCTTCGGGGAGAGGCCGCAGTGGTCCAGGGCCTGGCCGAAGGTGCGGGTGCGGCGGGTCCAGCGCATGGTCTCCGGGGAGGCCCGGAACAGCTCGACCACGGACTTGCCGAGCAGCCCGGCCCGGTTGGCGGCGGACACCGCCCGGGCGAGTTCGACGTAGCGGTCGATGCCCTCGGCCTCCTCCGGCAGCGCCGCCCGGAGCCGGTCGTGGTAGGCGGCCCAGCCGGCCGGCACGTCCAGCGTGGCGGTGGGGGTGATGATCCGGTCGAAGCCGTGCTCGTTGTCCATCGGGCGGAAGCTCACCCGGTCGCGCAGACCGAGCCCGGACAGGATGGCCGGGATGATCCCGTCCGGCCCGCAGTCGCCGAGGTAGTGGGTGCCCACGTCGAACTCGTACTTGCGCCGGCGGCGGAAGACGTGGGCGTTGCCGCCCGCCACGTCGTGCTGTTCGAGGACGAGCACGCTGCGCCCGCCGGCGGCCAGGTAGGCCGCGCTGACCAGCCCGCCGAGGCCGCTGCCGACCACGATCACGTCGTAGCGGTCCCGGCCGCCCCCGTCCGTCGGCTGCTGTGCTGCCCGCATTCCCGCCCCCACTCGTCGGACCATCAGAACGTGCCGCCGCCGTGGATCTCGAAGACCGACCCGCTGATGTACGCCGCGCGGTCGGACAGCAGGAAGGAGACCAGATCGGCAACCTCCTCGGGCTTGCCGACCCGGCCGAGCGCAACGTTGCCCAGCATCCGCGCCAGGGCGGCCTCGGACATGTCGCCGACCATGTCGGTGGCGATCAGCCCCGGAGCGACCACGTTGGCCCGGACGCCGCGCGGGCCGCACTCCTTGGCCAGGGACTTGGTGAACCCGATGATCCCCGCCTTCGAGGCGGCGTAGTTGGCCTGGCCGACGTTACCGTAAATCCCTGACACCGACGAGAGGTTGACGATCACTCCGCTGCGTCGCTTGCTCATCGCGAAGGCGGCCGCGCGGCACACGTGGTAGACGCCGTCCAGGTTGGTGCGCAGCACCGGATCCCAGTCGGTCTCGGGCATCAGGATCACCGGGCGGTCCCTGGTGATGCCGGCCGAGGTCACCGCGGCGTCCACCGGGCCGAGTTCGCGCTCGGTGCGGGCGTACCAGTCGCGGACCTCGGCGGCGTCCGCCACGTCGCAGCGGGTGGCGGTGATCCGGCGGCCCGTGCCGCCGGCCTCCTCGACCAGTCGTTCGGCGGCCTCGGCGTCGGCGCGGTAGCAGAAGGCGACGTCGTAGCCGTCCCGGGCGAGCCGCAGCACGACGGCCCGGCCGATGCCCCGGGAACCGCCGCTGACCAGGGCGATCATGCCGCGTCCCGGTGCGGGTCACGGTGCGGGTCACGGTGAGTGTCCCGGTGCGGGTCGAGGAGCCGCAGCACGGTGCAGCCCACCGCGCCGTCCCGGTCGACGGCGGTGACCAGGGCGGTTCGGCCGACCGCGGCCGGTTCGGTCTCGGCGATGGCGAGCAGCGCCTGGATCTGGAAGGTGGCGGAGGCCGCGCTGGTGTCGCCGAGCAGGGTCATGGGCGGGACGGCGGTGAGCGCCTCGGCGGGCAACAGCGCGGCCAGCGCGGCCTGTTCGGCCCGGCCGGCCGCGGTGGGCGCGGCACTGGGGACGGCGGCCCAGACCTCCTCGGCGGTGGCGCCGGCCCTTGCCAGGGCGCGTTGCACACAGGCGGTGACGGCGGCGCCGGGGTCGTCGTCGACGTCCACCCGGGTCTCGACCGCCAGCACGGCGGCGAGCGCCGGGCGTTCGGCGGAGCCGGCCGGCTCGACCACCAGCAGGCCGCAGCCCTCGCCGAGCAGCGGCGCGGGGTCGCCGGGGGCGACCGCGGCGTGTTCGAACCAGGCGTGCGCGGCGGAGAACTCCTCGGCGGAGCCCACCAGGTACCTGGTCGCCCGGCCCTGACCCAGCAGTCGGCGGGCGTAGTTGAGCGCCAGCAGGCCGCTCACCCGGCCGCCCGCGACGGTGGTGTTGGGGCCGGTCAGGCCGTGCCGGATCGCGGTGGCGCCGGCGGCGTGGTTGAGGCTGCCGAAGGGGATCCGGCCGGCGTCGACGTGGAACGGCAGCGCGTTGGTGTACGACTGCTTGAGGAAGTTGGTGACGTTCTCCAGGCTGCCCATCGAGATGCCGAGGACCACGCCGGTGCGCTCGTCGGTGGCCACCACCCGGTTGCCCTCGGCGTCGTTCAGCAGGCCGTCGGAGGCGACCAGGGTGAGCGCGGTGAGCCGGTCCATCTTGGTGGTGCCGGTGGGGCCGAGCAGGCCCTTGATGTCGAAGCCGGGGACCAGGCAGACCTCGGGCGAGGGCAGCGGGCCGTACGCCGCGTCCGGTTCGACGGCGGTGCGGGCGCCGGACCGCAGGCCCTCGGCGAAGGCCCGGCGGGTGAGGCCGTACGGGGAGACGGCCGACCAGCCGGTGATGACGGGGGTGTCGGGGGCCAGCGGGGCCGACGGGGACCCGGGGCGCTCGGGGGTCGCATCGGGCCGCGGGGTCGCGGGGTGCTCGGGGGAGCGGGTGGCGGTGGTCATCAGCGGACTCGCTCTCCGTACGTGCCCAGGATCAGGATGGCGTTGTTGCCGGCGAAGGCGCTGGAGTTGTTCTCCACGATCCGGACCTCGGCGTCCACGGCCCGGTTCGGGACGACGTCCAACGGGCAGTCCGGGTCGGGTTCCTGGTGGTTGATGGTCGGCGGGATGAACTGGTGCTCGATGGCGATGCCGCAGGCGATCGCGGCGAGCGCGCTGGCCGCGCCCATCGAGTGGCCGAGCATCGACTTCACCGCGACGGTGCGCGGTGGGGTGTCGCCGTACACGTCGAGGATCGCGGCCGACTCGGTCTTGTCGTTGGCCTTGGTGCCGGTGCCGTGCGCGGAGATGAAGTCGACCTCGTCGCGCTCGACCCCGGCGTCGGCCAGGGCGAGCCGGATGCCGCGGGCGATGCCGTCCCGGTTGGGGGCGGTGGCGTGGGCGGCGTCGCAGCTGAGGCCGTAGCCGAGCACCTCGGCGTAGATGTGGGCGCCGCGGGAGAGCGCGGACTCCAGGCTCTCCAGGACCAGGATGCCCGCGCCCTCGCCGGTCAGGATGCCCTGGCGGTTGCGGTCGAACGGGCGGACCACGTCCGGGGTGAGCGCGCCGAACCGCTTGAACAGGGCGAAGGCCTTGCGGCAGACGGCGTCGGTGCCGCCGCACAGCGCGACGTCCACCTCACCGGAGCGGATCGCGTCCAGGCCGTAGCCGATCGCGTAGTTGCCGGCCGCGCAGGCGGTGGTGATGGTGGTCGGCTCGACGTTGGGCATCCGCAGCTCGCGGGCGATCGCGGTGCTCAGCCGGCCGGCGTTGATCCGGCGGGCCAGCACCGGGTCGATCGCCTTCGGGTCCCCGGCGGCGAGCTCCTGTTCGACCAGCAGGCCGATGTCGTGCGACTCGCCGTCGGTGGTGCCGACGGTGATCACGGCCTGGCGCTCGCCGAGGTCCTCCTCGGTCAGCCCGGCGTCGTCCACCGCCATCCGGGCCGCCGCGACGGCGAACTGCCCGGCCCGGCCGATCTCCTGGAGCGGGACCCGGTGGATCCAGCGTTCCGGCTCGAAGTCCGGGACCTCGCAGGCGGTGTTCTGGCCGAAGCCGGTGGTGTCGAAGCGGGTGATCGGCCGTGCGCCGGAGCGGCCGGCCCGCAGCCCCGCGGTGTACTCCTCGACGCCCGTACCGATGCTGGAGATCGCCCCGAGGCCGGTGAGGACGACCCGGCGGCGTCCGGTCGGCGCGCCGGACCGGGGGGCCGCTGGTGACTGTGCGGTGGAGTCCATGGGACCTCTCCTTGAGCTCCTTGAGCGGTGGGGTGGCGGGAGGGGTTCGTACGGGGGCGGTGCGTTGGGGTGTGCGGCGGGTGCGGGTGCGGTGTGTGCGGGTGCGGTGCGTTCGGGCGGGTGGGGCGGCTACCAGCCGGCCGCGGCCGCCGTCACCTGGCAGGTGGTCGCCACGTTCACCATCTTCGGCAGCTCGTTCATGTCGATGACGATGGAGTACTCCATCTCCAGCGCGCTCAGCACGTCGATCAGCTTGAGCGAGTCGGCGCCCAACTCGTCGACGAACAAAGCGGTGTCGGAGAACTCGGTGTGCACGTCGATGTTCTCGGCGATGATTTCGCGGATACGGGCGAGGCGCTCCGGCGCAACCGTCGTCATGCTTGTTTCCTCCGTTTTCCAGATGCCCGGAAATCTGCTTCCGGCGAGAAAACTAATCAGCGCCGATGACGGGTCGATGACGTTCAACTGACCGTCCACTGACGGAAGTCGGGGCAGGGAGGGGAGCTGGTGGGGTGGCCTGCGGGGGTCGTGCGGGGAAATGCGGACGGCCGCCCGCCGCACCGGGGGACGGGGGCTCCGCGGGTGCGGCGGGCGGTGTCGGCGGGGCCGTTCGCCGGGGGATCCGGCAATTCGGCGGCGGCGGGCGGTTGTTCAGTCCTGGCGCTGCAGGCTGAGCGGACGCAGGTCGGTCCAGTGGGCCTCGATGTGGGCGACGGCGGTGGCCCGGTCGGTGGCGTCCAGTGTCACCGACCAGCCGGCCGGGACGGCGGCGAAGGACGGCCAGAGGGAGTGCTGGCCCTCCTCGTTGACGAGGACGAGGAAGGTGCCGTCTTCGCGGTCGAAGGGGTTCGTCATGCCGGTTCGCTCCTGTGGGTCCGTCCGGGCGGGGTGGGGTCGGTCTTGGTGCTGTCGGTCTTGGCGGTGACGGTCTTGGCGGTGTCGAGGTACCGGTCGAGGACGGCGCCGATCGTGGCGGCCGGGCCGGGCTGCAACAGCTGCTGGTGGCCGGCGTCCACGTCGTGCGCGCGGACGGCCGAACCGACGTACGGCTCCCAGCTCTTGAGCTTGAGGGCGCGCTCCTCCGGGGTGGGGCGGCGGGGGCCGCCGGTGGCCACGAAGAGGGTCATCGGGCAGTCGTCCAGGCGCCGCGGGGTGAACCGCTGGAACAGTTCGAGGTTGTTCCGCATGACGGCCAACAGCCGCTCCAGCAGCGCCGGTTGGAGGGCGGCGAGCGGGCCGGGGGTGCGGGCGAGGTGGGCGGCGACGGAGTGCGGGGTGAGCTCCGCGGGTCCGTCCGGGAGGGCGGTGGTGTCGGCCCCGGCCTCGGCCAGGAAGTCGGCGAGGAACTCGGCGTCGCTCGGCCGGGCGCCGCGGGCGTCCTCGGGGTAGGCGTCCAGGTTGGCCAGCAGGGCGACCGGTTCGCCCGCGGCGCGCAGCCGGACCGCCATCTCGTGGGCGACCACCCCGCCGTAGGACCAGCCGAGCAGGTGGTACGGGCCGTGCGGCTGGATCGCCCGGACCCGGGCGAGGTACTCCTCGGCGACCTCGCCGAGCCCGGTGGGCAGCGGGCCGTCGTCGGACAGGCCGCGGGCCTGGAGGCCGTACACCGGTCGGGACGGGTCGAGGTGCTCGGCGAGGGCGGCGAAGGGGAGGGCGAAGCCGAGGCCGCCGTGCACGCAGAACAGCGGCGGGTGGCTGCCGGTGGGGCGGATCGGCAGGACGGGGGCGAGCGGGTCGAGGTGGTGGCCTTCCGTCGGGACGGAGACGGAAGCGGAAGCGGAAGCGGTGGCGGAAGCGGTGGCGGTGGCGGAGGCGGTGGCGGCCAGGGCTTCCAGGGTGCGGTGTTCGAAGACCGCGCCGAGGGTGAGCGGCAGGCCGGCCCGACCGGCCGCGTTGACCAGCCGGATGGCCTTGAGGCTGTCCCCGCCGAGGGTGAAGAAGGAGTCGTCCGGGCCGACCCGGGGCAGCTCCAGCACCTGCTGGACGGCCGAGCAGAGCAGTCGCTCGGCGGCCGTCCGGGGAGCGCGGGTGGCGGCGGGGGCGGCGGTCGGCTCGGGGAGGGCGCGGACGTCCAGTTTGCCGTTGGCGTTCAGCGGCAGGTCGGGCAGCACGGCGTAGGCGTCCGGGACCAGGTGCTCGGGCAGTGAGCGGGCCAGGTGGCGGCGCAGCTCGGCCGGTTCGGGTGCGGGCCGGCCCTCGGCGGGGACCAGGTAGGCGACCAGTCGGCGCTGGCCGGTGGCGGCGTCGGCGGGGGCCAGCACGGCGGCCCGGGCGACGGCGGGGTGGGCGGCCAGCAGGCGTTCGACCTCGCCGGGTTCGACCCGGTGGCCGCGGATCTTGACCTGCTGGTCGGCGCGGGCGACGTACTCGAGCCGGCCGTGCCGGTCCCAGCGGACCAGGTCCCCGGTGCGGTACATCCGGGCGCCGCCGTCCTCGAACGGGCTGGCGACGAAGCGTTCGGCGGTCAGCGCCGGCCGGCCCAGGTAGCCGCGGGCCAGGCCCGGGCCGGACAGGTACAGCTCGCCGACCACGCCGTACGGCACCGGGTGCAGGGCCTCGTCCAGCACGTACGCGCCGGTGTCGCCGATCGGCAGGCCGATCGGGACGGTGCCGTCGGCGCGGCCGAGGTCCTGGCCGGTGGCGAAGGTGGTGGTCTCGGTGGGGCCGTAGACGTGGAAGACGGTGGTGCCGGGCAGGGCGGCGCGCAGCCGGTCCAGGTGGTCGCGGGAGTGGGCCTCGCCGCCGGTGAGCAGGGCGCGCAGCGGGGCCAGGGCGCGGGGGTGGGTGTCGGCCAGGGTGTTGACCAGCTGGGTGGTGAGGAAGGCGACGGTCACCCCGGCGCGGTCGAGGAAGTCCGCCAGGGCGTGCGGGTCGGCGGGGCCGGGCGGTTGGACCGCCAGCCGGGCGCCGTGGGCGAGCGGGCCCCAGATCTCGAAGGTGGAGGCGTCGAAGGCGACCGGCGCGAAGTACAGGAAGGTGTCCGCGGCGGTGGGGGCCAGCTCCGGCAGACCGAGCACCAGGCGGACGGCGGCGCGGTGGGTGACCGCGACGCCCTTGGGGGCGCCGGTGGAGCCGGAGGTGTAGATCACGTACAGCAGGTCGTCGGGGTGGACGGTGACTGCGGGGGCGGTGGCGGGCCGGGCGGCGAGGTCGGCCTCCGTGCCGGGGTCGTCCAGGACCAGGGCGTCGACGGCCGGGGGCAGGGCGATGCCGGTCAGCGAGCGCTGGGTGAGCAGCAGCCGGGCGCCGCTGTCGGCCAGCATCCCGTGCACCCGCTCGGCGGGGTACGACGGGTCGATCGGCAGGTAGGGCGCGCCGGTGCGGGCGATCGCCAGCAGGGCGGTCACCACCGCCGGGCCGCGCTCCAGCCGCAGTGCGACCGGTTCGCCGCGGCGGGCGCCGCGGGCGGTCAGCAGCTGGGCGAGGCGGTTGGCCCGGGCGTCCAGTTCGGCGTAGCCGGTGTGCCGCAGGCCGTCCGGACCGGCGTGGACCAGGGCGACGGACTGCGGGGCGGCGGCGATCCGGCGGTCGACCAGGGCGGTGACGGTGCTGGGCGGGGTGCCGAGCCGGTGGGTGCCGAGGGCGAGCAGTTCGGCCCGTTCCTCCGGGGTGGT
The DNA here is from genome assembly GCF_040303245.1 of Kitasatospora sp. NPDC096077. Classification (NCBI taxonomy): domain Bacteria; kingdom Bacillati; phylum Actinomycetota; class Actinomycetes; order Kitasatosporales; family Streptomycetaceae; genus Kitasatospora; species Kitasatospora sp. NPDC096077. The sequence continues at coordinate 46,144 of NZ_JBEOSV010000042.1, forward strand.
CAGGGCGGGCCGGGAGATCGGGGCGGTGGGGTCGGCCAGCAGGGCGGCCAGCAGCCGCAGGTAGGCCTCGGCGATCCGGCGGGCGGTGGCGGGCTCGAAGAGGTCGGTGCGGTGTTCGAGGGTGAGGGTGAGCGAGCTGTCGGGTCGTTCGGTGAACTGGAGGAAGAGGTCCCACTTGGCGGTGTGGAGCGGGACGGGTTCCTCGGTGAGGGCGAGTTCCGGGCCGGGGGCGGGGGCCGGCGCGGTGCGGTGGTGGCCGATCATCACCTGGAACAGCGGGTGCCGGGCGGTCGAGCGCTCGGGGTTGAGCACCTCGACCAGTTTCTCGAAGGGCAGTTCCTGGTGCTGGTGCGCGGCCAGGTCGGACTCCCGGACCCGTTCGGCGAGTTCGCGGAACGACGGGTCGCCCGAGGTGTCGGTGCGCAGCACCAGGGTGTTCACGAACATGCCGACCAGTTCGTCGAGTTGCTGGTCGGTGCGGCCGGCGATCGGGCTGCCGAGCGGGAGGTCGGTGCCCGCGCCGAGCCGGGTGAGCAGGGCGGCGAGGGCGGCGCGCAGCAGCATGAAGGGGCTGGCCGCCCAGTCGGCGGCGGTGCGGCGTAGTCGGTCGGTGAGCTGCGCCGGGACGGTGCTGTGGTGGGCGGCGCCGCGGTGGTCGGTCCGGGTGCCGCGGGGGTGGTCGTAGGGCAGTGCCAGTTCGACCGGCAGGTCGCGCAACCGCTCGGTCCAGTAGCGGAGTTGGCGGGAGAGTCGGCTGTCCGGGTCGCTCTCGGTGCCGAGCAGCGCGTGCTGCCAGAGGGTGTGGTCGGCGTACTGGACGGGCAGCGGCGGGAGTTCGGCCGGGCGGCCGTCGCGACGGGCCCGGTAGTGGGCGGTGAGGTCGCGGGTGAGCGGGGCGAGGGACCAGCCGTCGGCGGCGATGTGGTGCAGCACCAGGGAGAGCACGTGCTGCTCCGGGGTGATGGTGAAGAGGCGGGCGCGGAGCGGGAGTTCCCGTTCCAGGGCGAAGCCGCGGGCGGCCTCGGCGGCGAGGGCGGCGGGCAGGTCGGCCTCGGTGGTGCGGCTGACCGGGAGCGGGAGGTCGGCTTCGGCGGGGGTGAGCACCCGCTGTTCGGCGGTGTCGGTGTCGGTGGTCCCGGTCCCGGCGTCGGGGGTGCGGCGCGGGAAGACGGTGCGCAGCGCCTCGTGCCGGGCCAGCACGTCGCGCAGGGCGGCGGCCAGCGCCGGGGTGTCCAGCCGGCCGGAGAGCCGGACGGCCAGCGGGATGTGGTACAGCCCGCCGGGGGCGCCCAGTTGCTCGACGAACCAGAGCCGCTGCTGGGCGGGCGAGAGCGGGATCACGGCCGGGCGGGGCGCCGCGGCGGTGAGCGGGGGGCGGAGCGGGGCGGTCCGTGCGCCGCCCGGCCGGGCGGCGAGGCGGGCGGCGAGGCGGGCCGGGGAGGGGGCCTCGAAGAGGTCCCGGACCTGGAGCTCCGCGCCGAGTTCGGCCCGGAGCCGGTTGACGATCCGGGTGGCCAGCAGCGAGTGCCCGCCGAGGGCGAAGAAGTCGTCGTCGGCGCCGATCCCGGTCAGGCCGAGGACCTCGGCGAAGACCGTGCAGAGCAGCCGCTCCTCGGGGCCGCGCGGGGCGCGGGCCGAGGTGGCGTACACGGGGGCGGGCAGGGCGCGCCGGTCGAGCTTGCCGTTGGCGGTGAGCGGGAGCGCGGGCAGGATCACCACGGCGGCCGGGACCATGTGGTCGGGCAGCCGCTCGGCGGCGAACGCCCGTACCTCCTGGGCGAGGTGGGGAGCGTCGGGGGAGATGGCGGAGGAGATGGCGGCCGGGACGATGTAGCCGACCAGCCGCCGGTCGCCGGGGCGGTCCTCGCGGGCCAGCACGGTGGCCTCGGCGACCAGCGGGTGCCGCCCGAGCACGGCCGCGATCTCGCCCAACTCGATCCGGAAGCCGCGCAGTTGCACCTGTTCGTCGATCCGGCCCAGATACTCCAGGGTGCCGTCCGGCCGCCACCGGCCGAGGTCCCCGGTGCGGTACATCCGGGCGCCGCCGTCCTCGAACGGGCAGGCGACGAAGCGTTCGGCGGTCAGCGCCGGCCGGCCCAGGTAGCCCCGGGCGAGGCCCGGGCCGGTGACGTACAGCTCGCCGGGCACCCCGGTCGGGACCGGGCGCAGGGCGCCGTCCAGCAGGTGCGTCCGCAGGTCGGGGAGGGCCCGGCCGATCGAGCCGGTGGTTCCGTCGGCGGTCGGTTCGTGGGCGGTGACGTGCACCGTGGTCTCGGTGATGCCGTACATGTTGACCAGCCGCGGTGCGCCCTCCGGGTGCCGGGCGAACCAGTCGGCGAGCCGGCGCTCGTCCAGGGCCTCGCCGCCGAACACCACGGTGCGCAGGGCGAGTCGGCGCGGGCGGTCGGCGTCGGCGCGGATCAGCTGGTAGAAGGCGGACGGGGTCTGGTTGAGGACGGTCACCCGTTCGGCGGCGAGCAGGTCCAGGAAGGCGTCGGGGGAGCGCGAGACGTCGTACGGGACGACGACCAGCCGGCCGCCGTGCAGCAGGGCGCCCCACAGCTCCCAGACGGTGAAGTCGAAGGCGATCGAGTGGAACAGCGTCCAGACGTCCTGCGGCCCGAAGCCGAACCGGGGGCGGGTGGTGTCGAGCAGCCGGACCACGTTCCGGTGCGGCACCACCACGCCCTTGGGGCGGCCGGTCGAGCCGGAGGTGAAGATGACGTAGGCCGGGTGGTCGGGCCCCACGGTGGTGGCGGGCGCGGTGGCCGGTTCGGCGGCGAGTGCGGTGGCCGTCCCGGGGGCGTCGAGGTCGATCCTCGGCAGGGCCGCGTCCGGCAGCAGGCCGGTGGCGGTGACCAGCAGGGCCGGGCGGGCGTCGGCCAGCGCGTGGCCGGTCCGCTCGGCCGGGTGGGTGGGCTCCAGCGGCAGGTAGGCGGCGCCCGCCTTGAGCACGGCCAGGACGGCGACGACCAGGTCGGCGCCGCGCGGCAGGGCGACGGCGACGAAGGTCTCCGGCCCGGCGCCGCGTGCGATCAGCAGCCGGGCCAGCCGGTTGGCGCGCCGGTCCAGCTCGCGGTAGCCGAGTTCGGCGTCGGGCGCGGTGACCGCGACGGCCTCCGGGGTGCGGGCGGCCTGCTCGGCGAACAGGGCGGGGACGGTGGTGTCCGCCTCGCTCGCCCCCGTCCCTCGGACCTCCGGAACGGCGTCGGCCCGGGGGACGGGGGCCGGCTCGGGGGCGCCGAGGCGGGCGAGCGGGGTGTCCGGGTCCTCGGCGACCCGCTCCAGGACGTCCACCAGCCGGTCGAGCAGCCGGGCCGCCCCGCCCGCGCCGAAGGCGGCTTCGAAGGCCGAGGCGCGGTGGCCGAGTCGGAGGTCCAGCCGCTCGCCGGGGAGGACCGTGAGGCTGAGCGGGTAGTGGGTGGCGGAGTGGATCCGGGCCGCGCCGACCGTGCCGCCGGACTCCCGGTACAGCGCCGCCTCGTCCATCGGGTAGCTCTGGAAGGCGAGCACGGTGTCGAACAGCTCGCCCCGGATCCCGGCGGCGGCCTGCACCTCGGCCAGCGGCAGGTGCTCGTGCGGCATCATCGCCAGCTGCTGCGCGGCCAGGGCCGCGAACAGCTCGCTCGCCGGCCGGTCCGGGCGCAGGTCGGCGCGTACCGGCAGGGTGTTGGCGAACAGCCCGATCATCGACTCGACCTCCGGCACCTCGGCCGGGCGACCGGAGGTGACCGAGCCGAACACCACGTCCTGGCGGCCGGTGAGTCCGCCGAGCAGTACGGCCCAGCAGCCCTGGACCACGGTGTTCAGGGTGAGGCCCCGGCCGCGGGCCCAGCCGGCCAGCGCGGCGGTGTGCTCGCTGTTCAGCAACCTCCGCTCGGTGGCGGGCAGTTCGGGCGACGGTCCGACCGGCGGCAGCACCCGCACCGGCCCGTCCAGGTCGGCCAGCAGCTCCGCCCAGGCGGTGCGGGCGGCGGCGGTGTCGCGGCCGCCCAGCCAGGTGAGGAAGGACCGGTACGGTGCCGGCGCGGGCAGCGCGGCGGCCCGGTCCGGATCGCCCAGCAGGCCCAACTCCCGTACCGCCAGCGGGAAGGACCAGCCGTCCAGGACGATGTGGTGCACCGACCAGAGGAAGCGGTGGCGGCCCTCGCCGAGCCGGATCAGGGTGAACCGCATCAGCGGCGGCCGGGCCGGGTCGAACCGGCGCAGCCGGTCCTCCTCGGCCAACCGCCGTGCCTCGGCGGCCCGTTCGGCCTCCGGTAGGTCGCTGAGGTCGTGCAGCCGCCACTCCGGCTCGGCCTCCTTGGGCACCACCTGGACCGGTTCGCCGTTGCGGCGGTGGCGGAAGCAGGCCCGCAGGTTGGGGTGGCGCTCCAGCAGGGCGGCGGAGGCGGCGCGCAGCCGGGCGGCCAGCCGCTTGCCGTCGGCCGCGCCCGGGCCGTCCAGTTCGGCGACCAGCTGGAGGGTGTAGAGGTCGGGCGCGGCCTGGTCGTAGGAGGAGAGGAACAGCAGGCCCTGCTGGAGCGGGGAGAGCGGCAGCACCTCGCTGATCCTCGATCCGCTCCCGGCCGAGGGCGCCGCGCTCCCGGCCGAGGGCGCCGCGTTCCCGGGCGGGGCCGGGTCGGTGGTGCTCCTGGGCGGGGTCGGTCTGGGGCCGCTTGTCACGAGAGCTCCTCGTTCAGTTCGAGTTCCAGATCGGCCAGTTCCTCGTCGGACAGCTCGACCAGGCTGCCGGTGGGCTCGGGCGGGGCGGGCTCGGCGCCGTCGGCCGAGGCTGCGGCCTCCTCGGCGAGGAGGGCGAGTGCGGCGGCGGTCCTGTGGGTGAAGACGTCCCGGGTGGTGAGGGTGAGCCCGGCCTTGCGGGCGCGGCTGACCACCTGGATGGAGCGGATGGAGTCGCCGCCGAGGGTGAAGAAGTCCTCGTCGATGCCGACCCGGGCGGTGCCGAGCACCTCGGCCAGGATCTCGCAGAGGATCCGTTCGGACTCGGTGCGCGGGCCCCGGTGGCCGGTCTGTTCGGCGGCCTCGGGCCGGGGGAGGGCCTTGCGGTCGAGCTTGCCGTTCGTGGTGAGCGGCAGGGCGTCCAGGACCAGCCAGGAGGACGGGACCATGTAGCCGGGCAGCAGCTCGGCCAGCCGGTGGCGGATCCGCTCGGGGTCCACCCCCGGGCCGGTGAGGTAGCCGATCAGGCGGGGGTTGCCGGAGGTGTCGGGGAGGACGGTGACGGCGGCGTCGGTGACGGTGTCGAGGGTGCGTAGGACGGCTTCGATCTCGCCGGTTTCGACGCGGCGGCCGCGGATCTTGATCTGGTGGTCGCGGCGTTCGATGAACTCCAGTTGTCCGTCGGGGCGTTGGATGACGCGGTCGCCGGTGCGGTACATCCGGGTGCCGTCGCCGGTGAAGGGGTCAGCGGGGAAGGTGGTGGCGGTGCGGGCGGGGTCGTGGAGGTAGCCGCGGCCGACGCCGGCGCCGCCGACGTACAGTTCGCCGGGGACCCCGACCGGGACGGGCTGGAGTTCGTCGCTGAGTACGTAGAGGCGGGTGTTGCGGACGGCGCCGCCGATCGGGACCCGGGCGCCCAACTGGTCGCCGTGGCCGACCACGGCGTGGGTGACGTCGTCGGAGCACTCGGTCGGCCCGTAGGCGTTCATCATCGGGACGTCCGGGAACCGGCTGTGCCAGCGGCGGCAGAGGTCGGCGGGCAGGGCCTCGCCGGTGACCACCAGCCAGCGCAGCGACGGCAGTTCGGGCGTGCCGCCGTCCGGGCCGTCCGTGCCGTCCAGGTCCCAGGCGTCCAGGGCGGCCCGCAGCAGGGACGGGACGACCTCCAGCACGGCGACGCCCTCGTCCCGTACCAGCCCGAACAGTGCCGTGGGGTCGGCCGCCGTGGCCGTTCCGGCCACCCGGACGCTGCCGCCGACGATCAGCGGGGCGAACATCTGCCACACCGAGACGTCGAAGGTCAGCGGCGCGTTCTGGATCAGGGCCTCACCGGCGGCGAGGTCCAGGTCGCGCACCTTGGCCCAGAGGTGGTTCATCATCCCGGCGCGGTGCACCATGGCGCCCTTGGGGCGGCCGGTGGAGCCGGAGGTGAACATCACGTACGCCAGGTCCAGACCGCCGCCGACCGGCTCCGGCAGGGAGGCCGGTGCGGGCAGCGGGTTTGGTGCGGGCAGGACGGGCACCGCGAGTGCCTGCTCCAGCCCGAGCACGGTGACTCCGGCGCCGTCCGGTGCCCGGTGCCCGGCGCCGAGCAGCAGCCGGTCGGCTCCGCTGTCGGCCAGCAGCGCGGCGTTGCGGGCGTCGGGCGCGGCCGGGTCCAGCGGCAGGTAGGCGGCCCCGGCGCCGAGGACGCCGAGCACCCCGGCGATGAAGGGCGCGCCGGGTTCGGCGAGCAGCGCCACCACCGAGCCGGTGCCCACCCCGGCCCCGGTCAGCAGCGCCGACAGGTGGCCGGCCGCCGCGACCAACTCCCGGTAGCGGAGCGGCCCGTCGGCGTCCGTCACGGCCACGGCCTCCGGCGTGCGCTCGGCCACCGCGCGGATCCGCTCGACCACGCCGAGGCTCTCCTCGGGCAGTGACTGGTCCCAGTGGCCGAGCAGTCCGCCCAGTTCGCCGGGGGTGGCGGTGCCGGTGAGGTCGGCCGGGGCGGTCACGTCGATCCGGGCGAGCGGCAGTTCGGGCCGCTCGGTGACGGTGTGCAGCAGGTGCAGCAGGATCCGGGCGATCCGTTCGGCGGTGTCCCGGCCGAACAGCTCCGGGTGGTGGTCCAGGCGCAGGCTGAGCGCCTCGCCGGGGTGCACCACCAGGCTGAGCGGGTGGTGCCGGGCGTCCCGGGCCTCGGCGCGGACCACCCGGGGGCCCGCGCCGCCGGCCAGGTGCCGTTCGTCCAGCGGGAAGTTCTCGAACAGCACCACGGTGTCGAAGGCCTCGCCGGTCAGCCCGGCGGCCCGGTGGATCGCGGCGAGTCCGAGGTGCTCGTGCGGGAGCAGCGCGCTCTGTCGGTCCTGGAGGGCGTGCAGCAGTTCGGCGAGCGGGGTGTCGGGGTGCAGCCGGGCCCGGACCGGCACGGTGGTGAGGAACATGCCGATCATCGACTCGACCTCGGGCACCTCGGCCGGGCGGCCGGAGGTGACGGCGCCGAACAGCACGTCCTGGCGGCCGGTGAGTCGGCCGAGCAGCACGGCCCAGCAGCCCTGGACCACGGTGTTCAGGGTGAGGCCGCGGCCGCGCGCCCAGCGGGTGAGGGCGGCGGTCGCCTCGGGCGGCAGCTCGGTGTGCACGGACCGCGGCAGTGCGGGGGCGCGACCGTGGTCGGCCGGGACGAGCAGGGTCGGGCCGTCCAGGTCGGCCAGCGCCTCGCGCCAGGCGGTCCGGGCGGCGGTGCGGTCCTGGGCGGTGAGCCAGGCGAGGTAGGAGCGGTAGGGGGCCGGGTCGGGCAGTGGGACGGCGTCCGTACCGGGGGCGCCGGAGATGGTGGCGGCGGCGGGGGTCGTGGCGGCGGCGGGGGCGCTGAGCGCGAACAGCTCGCGGACCAGCAGCGGCATCGACCACCCGTCGACCAGGATGTGGTGGCTGGTCCAGACGAAGCGGTGCCGGTCCTCGCCGTGGCTGAGCAGGGCGAAGCGCAGCAGCGGCGGCGCGGCCGGGTCGAAGCGGCGGGTGCGTTCGGCCTCGGTGATCCGGTCCAGCTCGGCGGCCCGGGCGGGCTCCGGGAGTTCGGTCAGGTCGGCTTCCAGCCAGGGCAGCCGGGCGTGCCGGGGGACCACCTGGACGGGCTCGCCGGCCGCCCGGGCGCGGAAGGCGGAGCGCAGGTTGGGGTGCCGGTCGAGCAGTGCCTGACCGGCGGCGCGCAGGGCGGCCGGGTCCAGCTCGCCCTCGATGTCGGCGACGATCTGCAGGGTGTAGACGTCGACGTCCTGCGCGGACGCGGCGTCGTGGTCGGCGTGGAAGAGCATGCCCTGCTGGAGCGGGGTGAGCGGCAGGACGTCGAGCAACTCGGTTCCGGCGGCGGCGAGTTCGGACTCGAACTCGTCGATCTCCGCCTGGTCGAGCCGGACCAGCGGCAGGTCGGAGGGGGTGCGGCCGCCCGGGCCCGGGTACCGGGCGAGCAGTTCCAGGGCACGGAACCAGGTCTCCGCGACGTCCCGGGCGTCCTCCTCGGCGACGGTGCGGCCGGCCCAGGACCAGTTGGCGATCAGGTGCGGACCGTCCGGCCGGTCCTCGGTGGCCGGGGTGACGTCCAGCAGGTGCGGCAGCGGCAGGTCGGGGTGGGCGCCGGTGCCGACCACGCCGTCCCCGCCGGCCGGTTCCCAGTGGCCGCTGCGCCGGGCGTCGAAGCGGCCCATGTAGTTGAAGCCGATCTGCGGGCCGGGCCGGCCGGCCAGCACCCGGGCGGCGTGCGGGTTGAGGTAGCGCAGCAGGCCGTAGCCGACGCCCCGGTCGGGCAGGGCGCGCAGCTGCTCCTTGATCCGCTTGAGTGCGACGGCCAACGCGGGCCCGCCGGACCACAGTTCGTCCCAGTCCGGCTCGCCGGGGTCGAGCCGCACCGGGAAGGCGGCGGTGAACCAGCCGACGGTGCGGGAGAGGTCGAGACGGTCGCTGAGCTGCTCGCGGCCGTGGCCCTCCAGCTCGATCAGGGTCCGGGTGTGGTCGGCGTGGCCGTGCCGGCGGCGCCAGTCGGCGACGGCGATGGCCAGGCCGGTCAGCAGGACGTCGTTGACCTCGGCGTGGAAGGCGGCCGGGAGGTCGGTGAGCAGCGGTCCGGTGACCTCGGGGCCGAGCTCCAGGCGCAGGGTGCGCCGGGTGCCGTACACATCGGTCGCCGGGTCGAGCCGGTGGCTGCCGACCAGCGGGTCCGGGCCGTCCAGGGTCCTTTGCCAGTGGGCGAGTTCGGCGCCGCGGTGCTGGGTGCGGGCCTGGTCGGCGAGCAGTCGGGACCAGGCGCGGTAGGAGGTGCCGACCGGGTCGGGGGCGGGGGTGCGGCCCTCGGCGAGCGCGGTGCAGGCGGCGGCCAGGTCGGGCAGCAGGATCCGCCAGGAGACCCCGTCGATGACCAGGTGGTGGGCGCAGAGCACCAGGTGGGCGCTGTCGGCCTCGGGCGCGGCGGGGATCAGGACCGCCTGGAGCATGACGGCGGCGCCGGGGTCGAGCCGGGTGCGGGCGGCGGCGGCCTGGCGTTCGGCGAAGGCGGGTACGTCCTCCTGGCCCCCGGATTCGGCGGCGGTGGCCAGCCGGACGCCGGTCAGGGCGCCGGGGGGCAGGGCCTCCAGGTGCCACAGGCCGGGGGAGGGCTCGGTGGCCCGGGTGCGCAGCGCGTCGTGGTGGTCCACCAGGGCGTGCAGGGCGGTGTCGAGCAGGTCGGCGTCCAGCTCGACCGGGACCCGGACCACCACGTACTGGGCGTAGTCGGCGACCGGGCCGTCCAGCCGGCCGGTGTCGGCGTGCAACTGGGCGCTGATCGGGGTGAGTTCGTACGGACCGGTGCCGTGCTCCCGCTCCCGGGCGGCCTCGTCGGCGTCGGGGGCGGGGGTGTCGGTGCCGCCCGCGATCCGGGCCAGGGCGGCGGCGGTCTTGTGGGTGAACATGTCCCGGGTGGTGAAGAGCAGCCCGGCCCTGCGGGCGCGGCTGACCACCTGGATGGAGCGGATGGAGTCGCCGCCGAGGGCGAAGAAGTCCTCGTCGATGCCGATCCCGGTGGTGCCCAGCACCTCGGCGAGGATGTCGCAGAGGATGCGCTCGCGTTCGGTGCGCGGGCCGCGGCTGCTGTCCTGGGCGGCGGGGTCGGGCTGGGGGAGGGCCTTGCGGTCGAGCTTGCCGTTGGCGGTGAGCGGCAGGGCGTCCAGGACCAGCCAGGTGGCCGGGATCATGTACGCGGGCAGCAGTTGGGCGAGTTCGGCGCGGACGTGACCGGGGCGGACGTCGGGGCCGGTGAGGTAGCCGATCAGGCGGGGGTTGCCGGAGGTGTCGGGGAGGACGGCGACGGCGGCGTCGGTGACGGTGTCGAGGGTGCGCAGGACGGCTTCGATCTCGCCGGTTTCGACGCGGCGGCCGCGGATCTTGATCTGGTGGTCGCGGCGTTCGATGAACTCCAGTTGTCCGTCGGGGCGTTGGACGACACGGTCGCCGGTGCGGTACATCCGGGTGCCGTCGCCGGTGAAGGGGTCGGCGGGGAAGGTGGTGGCGGTGCGGGCGGGGTCGTGGAGGTAGCCGCGGCCGACGCCGGCGCCGCCGACGTACAGTTCGCCGGGGACGCCGACCGGGACGGGCTGGAGTTCGTCGCTGAGCACGTAGAGGCGGGTGTTGCGGACGGCGGAGCCGATCGGGACCCGGGCGTCCAGTTCGTCGTCGATCGCGATGACGGCGTGGGTGACGTCGTCGGAGCACTCGGTCGGGCCGTAGGCGTTCATCATCGGGACGTCGGGGTAGCGGGCCTGCCAGCGGCGGCACAGGTCGGCGGGCAGGGCCTCGCCGGTGACCACCAGCCAGTGCAGCTCGGGCAGTCGGGGTGCGTCGCCGTCGAGGTCCCAGGCGTCCAGGGCGGCGCGCAGCAGGGACGGGACGACCTCCAGGACGGCGACCGCCTCGTCCCGGGCCAGCGTGAACAGCGCGTGGGGGTCGGCGGCGGTCTCGGCGCCCGCCACCCGGACGCTGCCGCCGACGATCAGCGGGGCGAACATCTGCCACACCGAGACGTCGAAGGTCAGCGGCGCGTTCTGGATCAGGGCCTCACCGGCGGCGAGGTCCAGGTCGCGCACCTTGGCCCAGAGGTGGTTCATCATCCCGGCGCGGTGCACCATGGCGCCCTTGGGGCGGCCGGTGGAGCCGGAGGTGAACATCACGTACGCCAGGTCCAGACCGCTGCCGACCGCGGGGAGTTCGGTGCTGCAGGCGGCGTCGGAAGGGTCGCTCAGCGGCAGCACGGCGGGTGCGGCGGGCCCGGTGCGTTCGGCGGGCCCGGCGTGTTCGGCGGGCCCGGTGTGTTCGGTGCCGGTCGGGGCCGTGCAGCCGGCGCCGAGCAGCAGGTGGGTGGCGCCGCTGTCGGTGAGCAGGGCGGCGTTGCGGGCGGCGGGTGCGGCCGGGTCCAGCGGCAGGTACGCGGCGCCGACGGCCTGGACGGCCAGCACCCCGGTGACGAACGGCGCCCCCGGCTCGGCGAGCACCGCCACCAGCGAGCCGCGGCCCGCCCGGGCGGCGGACAGCCGGGCGGCCGTTCCGGCGGCCCGGGTGAGCAGTTGGCGGTAGCCGACCCGTTCCCGGCCGTCCCGGACCGCGACCGCCTCGGGGTGCTCGGCGGCGATCGCGCGCACCCGTTCGACCAGGTCCTGGTCGGGGGCGGCGGTGGTGTCCCGGTCGCCGAGCAGGCCGAGCGGTTCGCCGGCCGCGCCCAGGCCGATCTGGCCGATCGGACGGTCGGCGGGCATGGTGGCGAGGGTGTCCAGGAAGGTCGCGAACCGGGCCAGGTGAGTGGCGAGTTCGGCGGCGGTGTAGAGGGCGGGGTTGCCGTCCAGGTGGAGTTCCACGGTGCCGTCGGCGGCGTTCAGGACGGTCAGGATGAGGTCCTTGACGATGCCGGTGGAGAGGTTGACCACCACGCCGCGGCAGTCCGGGCCGAAGGCCAGCTCCGGGTCCTGGTCGAGCACGTTGATGAACGGGCCGAAGGCGCGCTGGTCGTCGATCCGCAGGCCGATGTCACGGCGGATCCGGTCGCCGCGGTAGCGCTGGTGCTGGAGCGCGCGGGCGACCTCGCGCCAGGCGGCGCGCAGCAGTTCGGTGCGGGTCAGCTCGGGCCGGATCCGGACGGCCAGCGGCAGGTAGTTGGCGAGCATGCCGGGGATCGCGCGGTTGACCGCGCCGACCCGGCCGGTGACCGGCAGGGTGAGCAGCGGGGCCTCGACGCCGGTGACCCGCTGGGTGTAGGCGGCCGTCGCGGCGACCATCAGCACCGGCAGGGTGACCTTGCCGTCCTGGGCCAGGGCGTGCAGGGCGGTCGTCGTCTCCGGGGAGAGCCGGACGGTCTCGCGTCGGGCGACCCGGGCGGGGGCGGGTTCCTGCTCGGAGAGCGAGACCAGTTCGGGCAGCGGGCCGTGCCGGTCGGAGGTGAGGCGGTCGGTCCAGTAGGCGCGGTCCTTGTCGACCATCTTGGAGTCGAGGTACTTGCGTTCGGCGTCGAGGAGGCGGTGGAACGGCGGCATCACCTCGGCCTCGGAGGCGGCGTCGGGAGCAGCTTCGGAGGCGGTTTCGGGGTCGCCCCCGGCGGCGGCGCCCAGCCGGGTGTAGAGGCCGGAGAGCTTGGGGTAGAGCAGTCCGCGGCTGAAGCCGTCGGCGAGGATGTGGTGCATGCACAGGTAGAGCAGGTGCCGGTCGGGGCCGAGTCGGAGCAGCGCGCCGCGGAACAGCGGGAAGTCGGTGATCTTGATCGGGTCGGCGTGGTCCGCCCGCATCCACTGCTCGGCGGCGGCCAGCGGCTCGGGCCGGCCGCTGAAGTCCAGCTGCTTCAGGGGGAGTCGGGCGAGCGGGCGGATGATCTGGCCGGGGCCGCCGTCCTCCTCGACGAACTGCACCCGCAGCCCTTCGGCCTCGTGGCCCAGGCCTTGCAGGGCCCGCCCGAGCAGTTCGGGGTCGAGCGGCCCGCGCAGGTCGATGTAGTCCGCCATGTTGTAGGCCAGCGGCCCGGCGGCGAACTGCTCGTCGAACCAGATCTCGGCCTGCGCCGCGGTGAGCGGCAGGACCGCGCCCCGGTTCGTCGTCGTTGCCTCGTTCTCCGTCATCCTCGCCTCAGCCCGCGTCGACAACCCTGGGAAATCCCGGGACTTTCAGAATTTTCGGAACTCTCTCAACAATCGGAACATTCGGGATATCCGGAACTGTCGGAAAAATCCGGAGCCCGCGGACTCAGCCCGTCACCGCGTGCACCCCGGTCCGGGGGCCGCCGCGCCCGACGCCCGGCAGCAGGCCCTCCGGCCCGATCGAGCGGGTCACCCAGTCGTCGTGGTAGACGGTGTCCAGGTAGCGCTCGCCCAGATCCGGGGCGATGGTCACCGCCGTCACCCGCTCGCGCACGCCGCCCGCGCCGTCGCCGTGGCGCTCGTCCAGCCAGCCCAGCGCCCCGCTCACCGCGGTGCCGGTCGAGCCGCCGAACAGGAAGCCGCCGCGCATCAGCTCCCGGCAGGTGCGCACGGTGTCGCGCTCCTCGACGTGGATCGCCCGCTCCACCAGGGAGTCGTCCAGCAGGGGCGGGCGCACGCTGGTGCCCAGGCCGGGGATGTGCCGGGTGGCCGGCGGGGCGCCGAAGGTGACCGAGCCGACGCTGTCCACCGGCACGACCCGCACCGAGGGCCGCCGCTCGCGGAAGTACCGGGCACAGCCCATCAGGGTGCCGGTGGTCCCGGCGCCCACGAACAGCACGGAGAGGTCCGGGAACTGGCGGGCGATGGCGGGCGCGGTGGTGCGGTAGTGGGCCATCCAGTTGCCCGGGCTGAGGTACTGGTTGAGCCAGACCCGCCGCCCGTCCTCGGCCAGCAGCGCCTGGACGTGCCGGATCCGCGCGCCGAGGAAGCCCTCGGTCGGGTGCGGCTCGGTGATCACGTGCACCTCGGCGCCGTAGGACTCCATGGTCCGCCGGGTGGTCTCGTTGCAGCGGGAGTCGGTGACGCAGACGAACCGGTAGCCGCGCGCCGCGGCGAGCACGCTGAGCGCCACGCCCATGTTCCCGGAGGAGGACTCCACCAGCGTCGAGCCGGGCCCCAGCACACCGGACGCCTCCGCCTGGGCGACCATTTCCCGGGCCGCCTTCAGCTTGATGGATCCGGCGAAGTTGAATCCCTCCACTTTCAGGAAGAGGCGGTGCCCGAAGATCGGCTGCAGATTCACGAAGAGGTCGCTGACCTCGAATTCGTGCGACGCGGAAATGACCGGCACGGGGACTCCTGGCCTTCGGTGACGAATTAGCCTCGGCGGCAAGACTCCCGCCGGTCGCTGACGAGGGGCTGACGGATTGCTGACGGCGCCCGCCGCCCGGCCCGTCCGCCCAGCTCGGCCGGGCGTGTCAGCCGTTCGTCAGCTGCCGGTCAGTTGCCCGTCAGCGGGATCGGAAAACGTTTGTTATTCCGTACGTGCACCGCACTGCACCGCACTTGTGCGGGCCTTCCGTGAGGAGCCCGGTTTGAATCGGCCGTCCGCCATCAGTGAAGTCCTTCCGCTCTCACCGCTGCAACAGGGACTGCTCTTTCTCTCGGAGTACGACCGCGCCGGGACGGACGTCTACACCATTCAGCTGGTGCTCGACTTCGAGGAGCTGACCGATGCCGAGGCGGGCGCCCTGCGCAGCGCGGCGGAGGCGCTGCTGGAGCGGCACCCCAACCTCAAGTCCTGCTTCCGGCACCGCCGGAGCGGCGAGGCGATTCAGGTGGTGCCCACCACGGTCGCGCTGCCCTGGCGGGAGGTCGCGGTGGCGGGCGCCGGGCCGGACGCGGACGCCGGGTTCGAGCGGCTGGCCGAGGAGGACCGGCTGCGCCGCTTCGACCTCGCCCGCCCGCCGCTGCACCGGCTGACCCTGGCCCGCGCCGGGGACGGGCGGTGCCGGCTGGTGTGGACCGTCCACCACATCCTGCTGGACGGCTGGTCGATGGTGACCCTGCTGGGCGAACTCGCCGAGTTGGCCGCCGGTTCGACGGGGCCGACCAGCGCAGTGGGCCCGACCGGCCCGACGGACCTGGTGCCCGCCGCCCGCTATCAGGCCCACCTCGCCTGGCTCGGCGCCCAGGACCGGGAGGCCGCCCGGACGGCCTGGGGTGCGGCACTGGCCGGGGTGACCGAGCCGACCCGGCTGGTGCCGTCCGGCCGTCCCCCGGTCCTTGGTGGCAGCGGCGGCGGCAGCGGCGGCGACGGCCTGCCCCGGTCCGTCCCGCTGGACCTCGACCCGGCCGTCTCCGAGGCGCTGACCGGCTTCGCCCGGGCCCGCGGCCTGACCGTCAACGCGGTGGTGCAGGGCTGTTGGGCGCTGCTGCTGTCCCGGCTGACCGGGCAGTCCACCGTGCTGTTCGGCGCGGTCAGTTCCGGCCGGCCGGCCGGGCTGGCGGACGTCGAGCGGATGGTCGGACTGTTCGCCAACACCCTGCCGGTCCGGGTGGACGTCGACCCGGCGCGCACCCCGGCCGAGCTGTTCGCCGCCGTCCAGCGCGGCCAGGTCGAGCTGCTGCCGCACGAGCACCTGACCCTGGCCGAGGTGCAGCAGCTCACCGCGGTGCGCGGCGAACTCTTCGACACCGCGCTGATGTTCCAGAACTACCCGATGGGCAGCCTGCGGCTGGACCCCGGCGAGGGGCCGAAGGTGACCGGGGTCGACATCCGCTCGGCCACCCACTTCCCGGTCACCCTGACGGTCTTCCCCGGCACGCCGTTCGGCCTCGCGGTGAACCACCTGCCCGCGCTGGTCGACGCCGCCGGGGCCGAGCTGGTCGGACGGCGCTTCGTCCGGCTGCTGGCCGCCGCGCTCGCCGCGCCCGACCTGCCGTGCGGGCGCCTGGACGTGCTGGACGCGGCCGAGCGGGCCCGGATCGTCGAGGACCGCAACGCCACCGCGAGGACCTTCGTGCCGGCCGCCACGACGGCCCCCGCGACGCCCGCCGTACCGACCGCGGCGCACGGCGGTCGGCTCGCCCCGCTGCTGGCCGCCCAGGCCGCCCGCACCCCCGACGCGCCCGCCGTGCGGTGCGCCGGTGAGCGCCTGACCCACCGCGAACTGCACCGGCGCGCGGACGAGTTGGCCGGTCGGCTGGTCGCCGTCGGGGCGGGGCCGGAGCGGGTGGTGGCGATCGCCCTGGACCGCTCGGTGGACCTGGTGGTGGCCGTGCTGGCCGTGCTCAAGTCCGGTGCCGCCTACCTGCCGCTGGACCCGGACCACCCGGCGGAGCGGCTGCGCCACCTGCTCGCCGACGCCGCCCCGATGGTCGTCCTCACCCACCGCCGGGTGCGCGAACTGCTGCCGGAGGGAGCCGAGTCGTGGGTCCTGGACGATCCGGCCGGACTGCCCGCCGCCCCCGCTCCCGCCCCGGCCCCCGCCCCGGCCCCCGGCCCGCTGCCCGAGCCGTCCGGCGACCATCCCGCGTACGTCATCCACACCTCGGGCTCCACCGGCCGCCCCAAGGGCGTGGTGGTGCCGCACGGCGCGCTGGTCAACCTGGTGCTGGACATGGCCGAGCGCTTCGCCGTCACCCCGGCCGACCGGCTGCTCGCCGTCACCACCTTCGGCTTCGACATCGCCAACCTGGAACTGTTCGTCCCGCTCGCCACCGGCGCCGAACTGCTGCTCGCCGACCGGGAGACCGTGCGCGACCCGGCCGCCCTGGCCGAGGCGGTCACCGGTCTGGGCGCCACCGTCCTCCAGGCCACCCCGAGCCTGTGGCAGTCGCTCGCCGCCGACCACGCCCCCCGGCTGGCCGGGGTGCGTGCCCTGGTCGGCGGCGAGGCGCTGCCCGAGCCGCTGGCCCGCACCCTCATCGCGCACTGCGCCTCGGTGACCAACGTCTACGGCCCCACCGAGACCACCGTCTGGTCCACGGCCGCCGTCCTGGACGGGGAGCGGACCGGCCCGCCGCCGATCGGCACCCCGATCGCCAACACCCGGGCGTACGTGCTGGACGGCGCGCTGCGGCCGGTCCCGGACGGCACCTTCGGCGAGCTGTACCTGGCCGGCGCGGGCCTGGCCCGGGGCTATCTGGGCCGCCCGGCGCTGACCGCCGAGCGCTTCACCGCCGACCCGTACGGCCCGCCCGGCGCCCGGATGTACCGCACCGGCGACATCGCCCGCTGGGACCCCTCCGGCCGGGTGCTGGAGTATGCCGGGCGCACCGACTTCCAGGTGAAGATCCGCGGCCACCGGATCGAGCTGGGCGAGATCGAGTCGGTGCTGGCCGCGCAGCCCGGCGTCCGGCGGGCCGTCGTCACGGCCCGCACCGATCGGGCGGGGGACGCCCGGCTGGTCGCCTACGTCGTCCCGGCGGCGGTCGACCCGGACGCGCTGCGGGAGCGGGCGGCCCGGCTGCTGCCCGCGCACCTGCTCCCGGCCGGCTACGTCCTGCTGGACGAGCTGCCGCTGACCCCCAACGGCAAGGTCGACCGCAAGGCCCTGCCCGCCCCGGCGGAGGAGCGGGCGGGCCGGGGGAGGGCGCCGTCCGGGGAGCACGAGGAACTGCTCTGCACGGCGTTCGCCGAGGCCCTCGGGCTGGAACGGGTCGGCGCCGACGACGACTTCTTCGCGCTCGGCGGGCACTCGCTGTCCGCGACCAGGGTGGTCAACCGGCTGCGGGCCGTGCTCGGCCGGGACGTCCCGGTGCGGGCGCTGTTCGACGCCCGGACGGCCGAGGCGCTGGCCCGCACGCTGGAGCCCGCCGCGGAGCCCGTGGCGGCCACTGCGGAGCCCGCGACGGCAGGGCGCGCGACGGCAGGGCGCGCGACGGCAGGGCGCGTCCGGCCGGTGCTGGGCGCCGCCGAGCGGCCCGCCACCGTGCCGCTGTCCCACGCCCAGGAGCGGCTCTGGTTCCTGGACCGGATGGACGGCCCGGGCGGGGCGTACCACCTCCCGCTGGCCGTCCGGCTGAAGGGCCCGCTGGACCGGGCCGCCCTGGCCGCCGCCGTCCGGGACGTGCTGACCCGGCACGAGAGCCTGCGCACCGTCCTCGCGGAGGCGGACGGGCTGCCCTCGCAGCTGGTGCTGACCACCGCCGAGGCCGAACCGGCCGGCGCCCGGCTGGAGTCGGCGGAGCTGTCGGCGGCGGAGCTGCCCGGGGCGCTGGCCGCCGAGGCCGCCCGGCCCTTCCAGCTGTCGTCCCAGGTCCCGCTGCGGGCCCGGCTGTTCGTGCTCGGTGCGCAGGACCACGCGCTCGCGCTGACCCTGCACCACATCGCCGCCGACGGCTGGTCGCTCGGCCCGCTGGTCCGCGACCTCGCCACCGCCTACCGGGCCCGGACCGAGGGCCGCGCGCCCGACTGGCGGCCGCTGCCGGTGCAGTACGCCGACCACGCGCTGTGGCAGCGCGCCCTGCTCGGCGCCAAGGACGACCCGGACAGCCTGGCCGCCGCCGAACTGGCCCACTGGCGCAAGGAATTGGCGGGCATCCCGGAGGAGCTGGAGCTGCCCGTCGACTTCCCGCGCCCGGCCCGGGCCGGCCAGGACGGCGCCGAGGTCGGCTGCGCCCTGCCCGCCGAGGCCCACGCCCGGCTCGCCGAACTGGCCCGGGCCGGCGGCGCCAGCCTGTTCATGGCCGTCCAGGCCGGGCTGGCCGCCCTGCTCACCCGGCTCGGCGCCGGCACCGACATCCCGCTCGGCAGCCCGGTGGCCGGGCGCACCGAGGAGGCCGTCCAGGAGCTGGTCGGCTTCTTCGTCAACACCCTGGTGCTGCGCACCGACACCTCCGGCGACCCGGCCTTCCGGGAGCTGCTCGGCCGGGTCCGGGAGACCGACCTGACCGCCTACGCCCACGCCGACCTGCCCTTCGAGCACCTGGTCGAGGAGCTCAACCCGACCCGCTCGATGGGCCGCCAGCCGCTGTTCCAGGTGGTGCTGGCCTTCGAGAACGCCACCGGGGACCTGCCGCCGATGCCCGGTCTGACCGCGGAGGTGCTGCCGGTCGACACCACCACGGCCAAGTTCGACCTGTCCTTCCAGGTCCGCGAGCGCACCGCGCCGGACGGCACCCCGGCCGGGCTGGACATCCTGCTGGAGTACCGCCGGGACCTCTTCACCGCCGCCACCGCCGCCCGACTGGCCCGCACGCTGGCCACCCTGCTCGACTCCGCCGCCCGCACCCCGGACGCCCCGCTCAGCGCCCTGGCGCTGCTCACCGCCGAGGAACGGCGGGCCCTGCCGGCGGAGTGGAGCGGCCCGCCCGCCCCGACCGCCCGCGCCCGCACCCTGACCGCGCTGCTGGAGCGGGCCGCCGCCGAGGCCCCGGACCGCCCGGCGCTGATCGCCCCCGACGCCGTCCCGGCCGGGCCGGACACCCTGCGGCTGGACCACCGGGAGCTGCACGCCCGGGCCAACCGGCTGGCCCACCTGCTGCTGGCCCGCCGGATCGGCCCCGGGGCGGTGGTGGCGCTCGCCCTGCCGCGCTCCCCGCGGCTGGTGGTCGCCCTGCTGGCGGTGCTCAAGACCGGGGCCGCCTACCTGCCGGTGGACCCGGCGTACCCGGCCGAGCGGATCGCCCACCTGCTCGGCGACGCGGCCCCCGTGCTGGTGCTGACCGAGGACGGGGTCGCGCTGCCCCCGACGGACGCCGCACGGCTGCCGCTGGACGCCCCCGGGACGCTCGCCGACCTGGCCGGGCGGCCGGACACCGACCCGACCGATGCCGACCGCACCCGCCCGCTGACCCCGCAGGACACCGCGTACGTCATCTACACCTCGGGCTCCACCGGCCGCCCCAAGGGCGTCGCGGTGCCGCACGCCGGGGCCGTCAACCTGGCCGCCGACCTGTACGGGCTGCTGGGGCCGGGCCGCCGGGTGCTGCAGTTCGCCTCGTTCAGCTTCGACGCCACCGTGTGGGAGCTGGCCGCCTCGCTGTGCGGCGGCGGCGCCCTGGTGTTCGCCACCGAGGAGAGCCGGTTCGCGGGGGAGCGGCTGGCCGCGCTGCTGGTCGAGCACCGGGTCGACCACGCGATCCTGCCGCCGCCGGTCGCGGCCGGGCTGCCGGACGGGGTGCCGCTGCCCGCCGACCTGCTGCTCGCGGT
This sequence comes from Kitasatospora sp. NPDC096077, assembly GCF_040303245.1. Lineage (NCBI taxonomy): Bacteria > Bacillati > Actinomycetota > Actinomycetes > Kitasatosporales > Streptomycetaceae > Kitasatospora > Kitasatospora sp. NPDC096077. The sequence goes on from NZ_JBEOSV010000042.1 coordinate 65,872, forward strand.
CGGCGGCGAGGCCTGCCCGCCCGGACTGGTCGACCGGCTCGCCGGACGGATCGACCTGCGCAACGCCTACGGACCGACCGAGGCCTCGGTCTGCGCCACCTGGAGCGACCGGCTGCGCCCCGGCGGCGACCCCGCGCACCCCGGCGGCGAGCCGGTCGACCAGCCCGGCGGGGAGCCGTCGCCGGGCGGCCGGCCGCCGATCGGACGCCCGATCGGCGGTCACCGGGCGTACGTGCTGGACGCGGCGCTGGCCCCGGTGCCGGTCGGCGTCACCGGGGAGCTGTACCTCGCCGGGAGCGGCCTGGCCCGGGGCTACCTGGGCCGCCCGGCGCTGACCGCCGAGCGCTTCACCGCCGACCCGTACGGCCCGCCCGGCACCCGGATGTACCGCACCGGGGACCTGGTCCGCCGGCGGGCCGACGGCACCCTGGACCACGTCGGCCGGGCGGACCACCAGGTCAAGCTGCGCGGCTTCCGGATCGAGCTCGGCGAGATCGAGGCCGCGCTGGCCCGGCACCCGGTGGTGGTCCAGGCCGCGGTGCGGGTCCGCCCCACGCCGACCGGGGTCCCGCAGCTGGTCGGCTACCTGGTGCCGCTGCCCGGGGTGGCGGCCGTGGACGGGCCGGTGCTGCGGGCCTTCCTCGCCGAGTCGCTGCCCGCGCACATGGTGCCGACCGCCCTGGTGACGCTGCCCGCGCTGCCGCTGACCGCCAACGGCAAGCTGGACGTCGCCGCGCTGCCGGAGCCCGGGGCCGCCGAACCGGGCACCTCGGATCGCCCGGGACGGCCGCCGCGGACCCCCGCCGAGGAGGTGCTCGCAGCCGTCTTCGGCGAGCTGCTCGGGCTCGAACGGGTCGACGCCGACGGGGACTTCTTCGCGCTCGGCGGCGACAGCCTGCGCTCGGTGCAGGTCGTCGGCCGGGCCGCGAAGGCCGGTCTCACCCTCTCGCTGGCCGATGTGTTCACCCACAAGACGGTGGCCGCCCTGGCCGCCGTGGCCCGGACTGCGACCGCCGTCCCACCGACCGCCGTCCCACCGGCCGGCGCGGCCCCGGTTCCGGTCCCGGTCCCGGCTCCCGGTCCGGTTCCGGCGGCGATGCTGGAGCCGCTGCTGCCGATCCGGCCCGACGGCGCCGCCGAGCCGCTGTTCTGCGTGCACGGCGGGGTCGGCTTCGGGCTGCCGTACGCCGAGCTGGCCCCGCACCTGGACCGGGACCGGCCGGTCCACGCACTGCAGTCCGAGGGCATCGCGGCCCCGGCCGGGCAGTGGCGCAAGCCCGTCGGGGTAAGGGAGTTGGCCGCCGAGTACCTGGCCCGGATCCGGCGGGTGCAGCCGCACGGCCCGTACCACCTGCTGGGCTGGTCCTTCGGCGGGCTGGTCGCGCACGAGCTCGCCGTCCAGCTCCGGGCGGCGGGCGAGTCGGTGGCCTTCCTGGCCGCGCTGGACGTCCACCCGGTGCACCCGGCGGACCCGAACCCGACCGACGAGGAGATCCGCGCGGCCTTCCTGGACCACCACGCCGCCGGAACGGGCATCGACCCGGCGGAGCTGGACCGGCTGATGACGGTGATGCGCCACCACACCGACATCGCCCGGGAGTTCACCCCCGGCCGGTTCGACGGGCCGCTGCTGCTGTTCGTCGCGGCGGGGGACGGGGGGAGCGGTACGGAGAGCGCGGAGCGGGCCGTCGAACGCTGGCGGCCCCACCTCGACGGACCGGTCACGGTGCACCGGATCCCGTGCGGGCACGAGGAGATGCTGAACGCGGAGGCGGCCGGACGGATCGGCGCGATCACCGATGCCGCCCTGCGCCGCCTCCGGTCCTGACCGCGGACGACCGCGACCCCGGGGTGAGCTGCCCTCACCCCGGGGTCACAGCGACGGGTCCTGCATCAGGATCGCCTGGTACAGGTGGTGCAGCCGGCGGCTCGGCTTGAGCCCCAGCTCCTCGTCCAGCCATCTGCGGGTGCGGTGGAAGATGTCCACGGCCTCCGACTGGCGGCCGCAGCGGTACAGCGCGATCATCAACTGCTCGCTGAACCGCTCCCGTTCGGGGTACTGGGCGAGCAGCTGCTTGAGTTCGGCGACCACCGCGCCGGCCTCGCCCGCCTGCAGCTGCGCCGCGATCAGATCCTCGCGGGCGGTCTTGCGCTGCTCGTCCAGCCGCAGCGCGACGGCCCGGCACCACGGTCCGTCGCTGGTGTCGAGCAGGGCCGGTCCGCGCCACATCCCCAGCGCCGACCGGAGGGTGTCCATCGCTTCGTACGGCCGGTGTTCGACCAGCCCCGCGCCCTTCTCCGCCGTCCGCAGGAAGCGGTACGCGTCGACCGCCTCCTCCGGGATGGTCAGCATGTAGCCGTTGTCGACGGTTCTGATGAGTTCCTGCTCCGGTCCCTCCAGGCCGAGTTCGGCCAGGGATCTCCGCATGCGCTTGACGTTGGCCTGGAGGGCGTTGCGCGCGTTCTTCAACGGCGCCTCCCCCCACAGTTCGTCGATCAGTTCGTCGAAGGCGACGACCTGGCCGGCGTTCAGAGCGAGCATGGTGAGCATGACGCGGTTCTTCTTGGCCCGTAATCCGACGGTGCGCCGTCCGTCGCCGATCAACAGTGGGCCCAGTATGGAGATGTGCACCAAATTCCCCGTCCCTAGCGGTGAACTCCAGCCACAAGCTTTTCCGTTGAGCCATCGGGGCGCCACCACCGGCAGCGGTCGACTTGTTTGAAGGGGACTGAAAAAGGGGAAAAGCCCGGGTATCATTCGCGCCGGTCAAGTATCGGACACCGGTGGCTCGTCCGGCCATGTACCTTCGTACATGAGTTGGTGGACTTGGGCCACCAGGCCTGCCTGGAGTCGCGACTCCACCCCCAACTTCGCCAGGATACTGGCGACATGGGCCTTCACCGTGCGCTCCGTGACGTGCAGCCGGTCGGCGATCCCGCGGTTGGAGTGGCCCGCGCCGATCAGTTCGAAGACCTGCTGCTCCCGTCCGGAGAGGGTGCCCACCCGGGCGAGTTCGTCCCGCCAACGCGCCGAGGCGAGGCCGCCGTCACCGTGCATGCCCCACCACCAGATCCGCTCCCGCCTCCGTGGCGCCTCCGGTCGCCGTTGCGCCCACCCCGGGGAGGCTGCTCGCGCATCGACGAACGCGTTTGCGATTCTACAACTCAGGTAACAAACCACCGTGGCCCGGGCGCCGTCAAACCCCTTGGCATGAACGGCTGTTGGCCCCGTGTACGCACGAAGCGGCCGGGGCGGGCGGCGGCCCGGCCCCGACCGTCCGGCCGGTTGTCACCATTGTTGCGGATGGGTCGGACAGGTCCTCACGGGCGTTGCGGAAGGCTTGAGCGGGCCGCCGCCGAGGCCGCCGCGGCGGCGACGACGGCGGGCATCCGAGGGGTCCGGGCGGCCGACTGGCGGGCCAGTCGGGAGGGCCACCAGGTCTTCCAGCCGAGCAGGGTGATCATCGCCGGCAGCACCACGATCCGGATCACCGTCGCGTCCAGCAGCACCGCGCAGGCCATCCCCACGCCCATCTGCTTCATCTCGATGTAGTTCAACGAGGCCAGCAGCCCGAACACGCAGACCATCACCACCGCCGCGCTGGTGACCACCCCGGCGGTACGGGTGATGCCCTGCTCGACCGCCTCCCGCAGCGACAGCCCGCCGCGGGCCGCCTCCCGGATCCGGCTGACCACGAAGACGTGGTAGTCCATCGAGAGCCCCAGCAGGATCACGAACAGCATCAACGGCAGCCAGGCCACCACCCGTCCGGTGGACTCGAAGTGCAGCAGGTCCTCGGCCCAGGTGTGCTGGAAGATCAGCGCGAGCACGCCGAAGGACGCCGCGGTGGAGAGCAGGTTGAGCGCCACGGTGATCAGCGCGAGCACCACCGAGCGGAAGGCCAGTGCCATCACCAGGAAGGTCAGCGCCAGCGCCACCCCGAGCACCCAGGGCATCTTGTCCATCACGTTCGCCCGGTAGTCCACGTCGTAGGCCACGTCGCTGCCGCCGACCGCGAACTGGGCCCCCGCGACCGCGCCGAGGGTGCGCGGGGCGAGGTCCGCGCGCAGCCGGTCCAGCGAGGCGCGGGCCTGCGCCGAGCCGCTGTCGAACTGGGTGCCGATCGCCACCGTGGCCACCGTGCCGTCCGCCGAGGTCCGCACCACCGGCGCCGGGTCGTGGACGAAGAGCGGGTCGGCCAGCGCACCCCGGACCAACTCGTGGACGGCGGAGTTGAGTTCGGCGGCACGGCCGGGCGGGACCTTGACCGCCACGGTGTGGGTGTCGGACTGGCTCGGGAAGGACTGGGTCAGCCGCTGGTAGGACTGCATCGCCGGGATCGACCGCGGCAGGTCGTCGATCCCGGTGGCCTTGAGCTTCAACCCCAGCGCGGGCAGCGCGAGCACCAGCAGCGCCGCGACCGAGGCCACCAGCGCGATCACCGGATGGCGCAGCGAGGGCTTGAGCATGGTCGACCAGAGCCGCGGCTTGACCCCGCCCTTCTGGGTGAGCCGCCACACCAGCGGCACCCGGGGGGCGTCCAGGTAGCGGCCGAACCGGGACAGCATGGCCGGCAGCACGGTCAGCGAGGAGATGATCGCGATCGAGACCACGATCACCGCGCCGGTGGCCATCGACTCGAAGGCGACGTGCCCGCCGAGGTAGAGCGCGCCCATCGAGACCAGCACCACCACGCCGGAGACCAGCACCGAGTGCCCGGAGGTGGCGGCCGCGATCTCGATCGCGTCGATGTTGTCGGCCCCCAACGCCCGTTCCTCGCGCTGGCGTTTGAGGTAGAACAGCGAGTAGTCGACGCCGATCGCCATGCCCATCAGCACGATGAACTGGGTCACCGGACCGGGATCGGGCACGATCTGGGAGGCCACGCCCCACAGCCCGAGCCCGGCGAGCACCGAGGACAGCCCGAGCACCACCGGGACGCTGGCGGCGATGATCGCGCCGAAGACGAAGACCATCACCAGCAGGGTGACCGGCAGGCTGAGCACGGTCGCCTTGCCGAGGTCCTTGCTCAGCATGTCGTTCAGCCCGGCCTTGATCGAGCCGGCGCCGACCAGCTCCATCCGGACGTCGCCGTGCCCCGACCGGGACGCCTCGACGCTGTCCAGCAGCGGCTGCACCCGGTCCGCGGCGGTCTCCGGGTCACCGGCCAGGGTGACCGGGACGAGCACGGCGGCCCCGTCCGGGGCGGACTGCGGCTGGCCGATCGAGGCGATGCCCGGGAGCCCGCGCAGGCCCCGGGTGGCGTCGTCCAGCGCCGCCTGGGCCCGGGCCGGATCGAGCCGCCCGCCGCCCCAGGAGCTGACCAGCAGGTTCTCCACGGCCCGCTCCTGCAGCCCGCCGGCCCGGGCGATCGCGGCGGCCCGGCCGGACTGGCCGATGGAGAGGTCGGAGTTGGTCGCCTGCCGGGTGCCGGTGAGGCCGCCGACCACCAGCGCGCCGACCACGAACGCCACCCAGAGCGCGATCGCCCACCAGGGGTGGACCGCGCTCCACCGAGCCGCCCTGGTGATCACGTTCCTGCCTTCCACGATCACGTTCCCCTCCTCCTCGGTGCGATCGCCGGCGGTGCGGCGTGCGTTCCCACCGAAGAAATCTAGTGACGATCCGACCCGTGATCACGGGTACAACTACGCCGGTTCGAGGGGGAGTTTCTTCTACTTGACACCTGTGCGCGACGCTTCGTCGACGCTCGACCCGGCCCAGGGGGCCCAGCGGGTCCAGGTGTGCCGGGACACGACGAAGGGCCCGTCGCCGAGCAGCGCGACGGACCCCGCGTACGGCTCCGGCTCGTCCGGCAGCGGCAGGTCGGCGACCCGCCAGGGGCCGACCGGGCCGACCGGGGTGCCCCGGGTTCTCGGGGTGCCCGGGGCGTGCGTGGGGTCCGGGGCGTGCACGGTGGCCTGGGCGGCCGCGTGGGCGACCGGCAGCGCGAGGCCCTCGGCCAGCCGCCCGCCGACGGCCTTCACGCAGGCCTCCTTCCTGGTCCACAGCCGGGCGAACGCCGGACGCCCGCCCCGGGCCACCAACTCCCGCTCCGGGGCCGGGAAGAAACGCCGGGACAGCCGGTCGACGTCCCGCCCGGAGCGGACCAGCTCGACGTCCACGCCGACCGGCCGAGGGGCCACCGCGAGCAGCGCCAACTCCCCGGAGTGGGACAGGTTGAAGTGCAGCCCGGGAGCGTTCGGCACGACCGGTTTGCCCCAGCGGCCGCGACTGAGGCGCAGCCGCTCCGGCGGGCGGCCCAGCCGCTCGCCGAGCAGGATCCGGGTGGCGGCGTGCGCCAGTACGAAGCGGCGCCGCAGCTCGGGCCGCCGGGCGGCGTGGGCGCGGGCCCGCTCGGCCGGGTCGAGCAGCGCCTCCAGCCGGGCCAGGTCCGGTGGTGTGCCGTCCGCCGGGGCGGCACCGGACAGCGGAATGCGCCAGACCTCGACGGCCTGTCCCGTCCTGTTCAGAGCCGGTCCACCTTTCCGGTGTGCAGTCCCTGGAAGAGATTGAGCCTCTGGATGTTCCGGGCGCCCTCCATGAACTCCACGCCCCGGGCGTCCCGGGCGAGTTTGTCCAGCAGGGGGTGGTCCAGCCGGGCGCCGGGGCCGAAGAAGCCGGGCGCGCGCAGGGTGACCTCCTCGGCGACCTGGCAGGCCCGGGCCTTCGCCGCCGAGGCGAGGTACCCGTCGGCGGGCCGGCGGTCCACCGCGAGCGCCGCCCGGTAGGTCAACTGCCGGACCGCGTCGATCCGTCGGCCCAGCTCCTCGTACAAGTCCCGTTCCGCGCCGCAGAGTTCCTTGCGGTTCTCGCCGATGTAGTCGTGCGCGGCCCGGGCGATGCCGACGGCGATCGCCGCGACGCTCGGCCGCAGCCGGTTGAAGACCGAGACGATGCTCCACATCCCGCGCCGGGTCGGCGGCAGGTGGGCGCCCAGCACCCGGTCGGCCGGGACGTGCACCCGGTCGAAGGCGACCCGGCACAGCTGCACCCCGCGCAGCCCCAGGGTGGGCAGCGGCTCGGCCCGGTAGCCGGGGTCGGCGGTGTCCACCAGGACGGCCAGCACACCGAGCCGCTCGGTGCCCGCGACCCGCGCGAAGACCGCGCCGAGGTCGGCCCGGGCGGCGTTGCCGACGTAGCGCTTCTCGCCGTCGAGCAGGTACGAGCCGTCGCCCAGCGGGGTCAGGGTGGTGGTCATCTCGCCGATCGCGGAGCCGCGGTCCGGCTCGGTGAGGGCGAAGCAGGTCCAGCGCGGGCGGTCGGCGAGGCGGCCGTACACCCAGTCCCGCTGGGCGGGGCTGCCGAGCACCCCCAGCAGTACCCCGGTCATCGAGGCGCCGGGGGAGGCGAGCATCATCCCGGCGTCGCCGCGGGCCAGTTCCTCGCTCAGCACGGCCCGTTCCAGGGTGGCCAGGCCGTGCGCGGGGCCGCAGCCGGCCTCGGTGTCGGCCCGGTCCCAGTCCGGGGGCGTGAGGTGGCCGGCCAGGAAGCGGACCGCGGGCAGGTCCAGGTAGCGGTGGACGGCCTCCGGGTCGCGGTCCAGTTCGAGGGCGCCGGCCCGTAGCTCGTCGGCCCAGGCGCGGACGTGGCGGTGCGCGGTCCGGAGCTGACCGGGCAGGGGGCTCATCCGGCGTTCCCGGCGTTCCCGGCGTTTCCGGGGGCCTCGGGGCCTGCTCCGTGGTGTTCCCGGTCGTGGTGGCGTGGGTCGTCGTGGTGCTCGTGGTCGGTGTGCGCGTAGGGCTCCGCCGCGCCGGGCCAGCCGCAGTGGACGTCGGCGAGCAGCTCGGAGGCGTGGGTGTCCCGACCGGGCCCGTCGGCGGTGAAGCCGTGGGCGCCGAGCAGCCGCAGCAGGGCGCGGTCGACCTCGGTGATCTGCGCCTGCAGCCGGGCGAGGGCCCGGGCGTTCAGTGGGTGGGCGGGGACCAGCGGTTCGCCTCCCTGATCCGCCTCGGCCAGTTCGTCGAGCACGCCCGCGATCTCCAGCTGCTCGATCAGGGCGTCCGCGAGTGCACCCTTGACCAGCTGCTGGAGCAGCAGTGAGGTGCCCTCGACGGTGCGGGCGGCCAGGTAGGCGACGCAGGCCGTGCGCAGTCGCTCGGAGTGCCCGAGCCGCAGCCAGGCGAGTCCGGTGTCCCACAGCCGGGCGTCGCCGCCGGGCGGGGTCCGGGGGCCGGGGGTGGGGTGCAGGACGGCCAGTCCGGGCAGCGGGTCGGGTGTGTCGGGTTCGGCCAAGTCGCCGTACTCGTCCAGGAGTTCGCGAGGCACCACGGCGTGGCCGCGCGGGCCGCGCGGTGGGGAGCCGGGGGAGAGCGCTCTGGACAAAAGGGTGAGGGCGGGGACGAGGCCGTCGCAGCGCGCGCTGGCCCTCGCCTCCCGCCAGTGCTCCCGCACCTCGGCCGGAACGGTCATCTGGGTCTCAACTCCCCCGTGTGGAGCGTGCAGTAGGCCAGGGCGTCGCGCTCCCGGTCGTAGTCGGCGACCACCACCGGCCGGTCGACGTAGCCGGCTCCGTCGGCGTGGGCGGTGGGGGCGTCGCCACGGGCGGCGGCGTCCAGCAGTGCGGTCCAGCTCCCGGTGGCCGGCCGACCGGTCGGCCCTTCGGTCAACGGGCCGCGGTGCGGCGGGAGTTCACCGCAGTCGGCGAGGCCCGCGCCGGCCGCCAGGGCGGCGTCCGCGGGCCACTGCGCGAACAGTCCGGGCCCGGGCCGCCCCTGGGCCTGGCCGCCCAGCGGCCGGTCGCGACCGTCCCAGCGCAGCAGCAGCGCCACCGCCGCGTCGCCGTCGAGCTCGACCTCGGCCCGGGACGGCCCGGCGGGCGGCGGGAACGGCTGGGTGCCCTGGTCCACGACCAGCAGCAGCAGCCGCGTCCAGCCGCACCGCCGGGCGTACTCCACGGCCACCCGCAGCGCGCTGAACGGTGCCAGCCGGCCCTGGTCGGACAGCGCGAAGGCGAGCGGCCCGCCCGGCAGCCGGCGCCGGAGGCAGGAGGCGACCAGCTCGGTGTGCTCGAAGTCCGGGGCGGCGTAGGCGACCACCGCCAGCTCGGGGGCGTCCCCGGCGTCCAGCGGTCCCAGCGCCTCCAGTGCGCCGTACGCCAGCTCCACCGAGGTGTGCCGCCCGGCGGCGGCGAACCGGGCGCGGTCGAAGGACGCCCGGTAGGGCGCCCCGAGTTCGTCGTAGAACTCCTCCCGCGCGTCCCCCGGCCGGTACGGCGCGCTGTGGGCCGGCGGGCTGTACCCGGCCGCCCGGACCAGTCGGGGCAGGGCCGTCGGCCCGGTCGGGTGCGGACGCCGGACCGCCGCGGTCGCACGGAACATGCTCAGGCGCCCGCTTCCGCGGCGACGAAGCCGGCCAGCGAGCCCACCGTCTCGAAGTGGGTCATGTCCAGTTCGTCGGCGTCGAACTGCACGTCGAGGATCTCCTCGATGGTGATCAGCAGTTCGAGCGCACTGCTGGAGTCCAGGCCCAGTTCGTCGAAGAGCCGGACATTCTCGTCGGCGTCGGAGACGTCCTTGTTGAGGACCTCGGTCAGGCCCTTGCGGACGGCCTCCACGAATCTGGGGTCGGTCGCGGTCTCGCTCATCGGGTGCTCCTCACGGGAGGTTCGGGGGGTGCGGGGTTCGGGGGTTCAGCGGTGCTCGTGCGGAGGATCGGTGCTCGTGCGGGGGTCAGTCCCCCTGCCCGACCGGCCGGTACAGCCGCTGGCCCGCCAGCAGCACGTCCACGTCGTCGCGCTCGCGGACCAGGTGGGCCCGCCCGTCCAGGACGAGCACCTCGGCCGGGTAGCCGTGGCTCAGGAAGTGCACCGGCGAGGCGGTCGGCCCGTACGCGCCGGAGCGCTGCACGCCGATCAGCTCGCCGGCCCGCAGCGGCGGCATCGGGACCTTCTTGCCGATCACGTCGTTGGGCGTGCACAGCGGCCCGGTGATGTGCCAGGGCTCGGTGGCCGGCTCGTCCAGCCGCTCCAGCGCGGCCATCGGGAAGTTGCGCTTCACGTACGAGCCGATGCCGACCGCCGCCATGTGGTGGTTGGTGCCACCGTCGGTGACCGCGAAGTTCTCGCCCATCGACGTCTTGGTGTAGCGCACCCGGGTGACGTAGGTGCCCGCGGCGGCGACCAGGAAGCGGCCCAGCTCCATGATCAGCCGGGTGTCGGGGTGCCGTGCGACGAAGTCCTCGATCAGCGGGTTGATCCCGGCGGCCAGCACGCCGAGGTCGAGGTCCTTCTCGTTGTCGAAGTAGGCGATGCCGAGGCCGCCCCCGACGTCCACCGTCTCCAGCGGGAAGTCGAGTGCGGCGGCGAGCCGTTCGGCCAGGTCGAGGATCCGCCGGGTGTTCTCCACCACCGACTCCTCGGACAGGATCCGGGTGCCCAGATAGACCTGGACGCCCATCAGCCGCAGGTGCGGGTAGCGGGCGGCCAGGCCCCGGCCCTCGGCCAGCAGCAGTTCCTCGTCGGTGCCGAACTGGCGCGGCTTGCCGCCCATGGTCAGGCCCGAACCCTTCACCTGGAAGCTCGGGTTGACCCGCAGCGCGACCGGCGCGGTCACGCCGCGTCCGGCCGCCAGCTCGTCGATCAGGCCCAGTTCCTCGACCGACTCGCAGACGATCGCGTGGACGGACCGGTCCAGGCAGGCGGCCAGCTCGGCGCGGCTCTTGCCCGGGCCGAGGAAGATGATGTCCTCCGGGCGCACCCCGGCCCGCTCCGCGGTGACCAGCTCGGTCAGCGAGGACACCTCGGCGCGGGCGCCGCAGCTGTGCAGCAGGGCGCAGACCGAGATGTTGGGGTTGGCCTTCAGCGAGTAGAAGACCTCCAGCGCGGGGTGCAGCGCCGCGCGCAGGCCCCGGAAGCGGGTGGTGATCTCCTCGCCGTCGTACAGGTACAGCGGGGTGCCGAACTCCTCGGCCAGCTCGGTGATCGGCAGGCCCTGCACCTCGAATGCGACGCTCACGCTCAGCTCCGTTCCGGGAAGGCCGCGAGGCGGCGGGTGATGTCGGTGTCGATCGCCGCGAGCTCGGCGTCGGAGGCGCCGACCAGCACGCCGTACAGCCGGCCCTCGAAGCCCTCGGGGCTGTCCGTGGCCGTTCCGTGGGCGGCGTTCACGGTGGCGTAGTTGTTGACGAACAGGCCGCGCGGCCGGGCGCCCCGGCCGGTCAGCAGCAGCCCGTCCAGCCGCTCGGCGAGCTCGGCGAAGGGCAGCGGGCGGGTCAGCCGCAGCGGGTGGTGGCGGGCGACGGCGACCTCCTCCGGCCCGGCCAGGCCGCCCTCGTGCACCACGTTCTGGTACGTGGACATGTTGTTGCGGGCGTTGATCTCGATCACCGGGTACAGGCCCTCGTCCGGGTCGACCATCGCGTCCACCCCGACCACGCCGTAGTAGCCGTCGGCGGCCAGCCGCTCACCGAGCCGCAGCGCGGTCGCGGCGATCTCCTCGACCTGCCGGTCGGAGAGCCGGGCCGGGATGCGGTGGCCCTTGTGCACACCGCCCTCGGTGAGCAGTTCCTTGACGAAGTCGAAGTGCACCGAGCCGTCCCGGCCCACCGTGAACTGGTAGTTGAGGTCGCAGCGCTTGGCCACCCACTCCTCGACCACCAGCGCGGTGCGCGGCCGCCCGCCGCCGTCCGCCTCCGGGCCGCCCCGGGCCGCCTTCTCGGCCTGCTGGACGGCCATCCGGTGCAGCCGGCCCAGTCGGGCGGCGGAGTCCAGCACCACGATGCCCTTGCCGGACACCCCGAAGGCGTCCTTGAGCACCACCTTCCGTCCGGCGTCCAGCAGTTCACCGGCCGCGGCCACCGCGTCCGCCAGCTCCTCCAGGGTCTCGCAGGCCCAGCCGCGGGCCTGGCGGATGCCCAGCTCGTCGGAGAGGCGGCGGCTGTACACCTTGCTGTTGACCCGCTTGCAGACGGCGGCGGCGGGTGCGGCCAGCGGCAGCCCGGTACGGGCGGCGAGCTGCTCCTCGACGACGGAGACGCCGTGCGCGGTCAGCCGGGCACCCTCGCCGCGCAGGCCGGCCAGGGCGGCGATCAGGGCCGGGTCGGCGAGGGCGTCCTCGCTGACGGTGCGCTGCGGGTCCTGGTCGGCCACCACGTGCACGGTGGGCAGGGCGAGGCCGAGGCCCTCCAGGTAGTCGCGGTACCCCGGGTCCGGCGCGGTCTTCAGCACGACGTGGTCGCCCTTGCCGCCGAGCAGCAGGGTGAACTCGTCCATCCGGTTGACCACCGCGCTGCCCGCGTGCGAGGCGACCCGGGGCAGGGCGGGTTCGCCGAGCGCCCAGTGGTTCTCCACCTCGAAGTTGCCGAGGAACACCAGCGGGGTGTCCGCGGATCCGGTCACCGCGCGCTTGAGCCGCGCGCTGAAACCGGCGGAGGGAAGGTGCATGTCGACCTCGTCCATTTCTCGTGTGCGCTCGGGCGGGGCGGGGCGGGGCGGGGCTGGTGCTGGGGCCGGTGCGGGGCTGCGCCGGGGGGTGACCCGGCCGTCAGTGCTCGAAGACCATGGCGGCGAACGTCGCCCCGAGCCCCACGCTGGTCATCAGGTAGCGGTCGCCGGGGCGCAGCCGGCCGAGCTCGGTGGCCTTCTGCAGGTTGATGAAGGGGTCGGCGCAGAAGCAGTGGCCGGTCTCGCCGACCAGGTCCAGGAAGACCCGGTCCAGCGGCAGTCCGAGCTCCTTGCAGACGCCGATCCAGGAGAGCCGGTTGACGTTGTGCGGCAGCACCAGCGCCAACTCGTCGAGCTTGCAGTCGGCTTCGGACAGCGCCGCGTCGATCACCTCGCACAGCCCGGGCCCGTACAGCTCCTGGAACTCCTTGGCGGCGACCTCGCTCATGATGAACTCGTCGCCGAACCGCGGGTAGGTGCGGGCCGCGTAGCCGGTCATCCGGTCCGGGCCGGAGCGGTCCGCGCTCACCAGGAAGGCCGCGGTGCCCTCGCCCATGACCGTGACGTCCGGGATGGACTGGGTGTGGGCGGTGCAGGCCTTCTCCCCGGCCACCACCAGGGCGAGCGCGCCCGGGTCCGGGTCGGCGGCGAGCAGGGTGCCGGCCAGGTCCAGGGCGAGCAGCCCGGAGGCGCAGGCGTGGTGCGAGACGACGAACGCGGCGGCGTGCTCCAGGCCTAGTTCGGCCTGGAGCGGCCCGAGCGAGGTCAGCGGGTACGGCAGCGGCGAGGGCATGGTGCGTGCTTGCAGGACGTACTTGACGCGCTGTTCCTGGCCGCGCAGCTCGACCAGTTTGGTCGCGGCGCGCAGCAGCAGTTCGGTCTCGGTGGCGGCCGGGTCGCGGCACACCTCGTTGAGCCCGTAGAAGCGCTGGTAGCGCCGCAACTGGACGTCCGTCAGCTGGAGTTGCTGTTGGAAGCGGGCGATCGGGATGGTGCCGGGAAGGCAGCTGGAGACCGCCGTGATCGACGTCATGCCCACTACGGTGGCGCGCGGCGCTGACGCTCAGCTGACGCCGGGCTGACCGTCGGCACGGCGGTCTGTCGTGGCCGCAGCCGCAGCCGCAGCCGCAGCCGCAGCCGCCGCCGCTACCGGCGCAGGACAGTGCCGCCGTCGATGACCCACAGGTCGGCCGGGACCGGGGTGCAGCTGGTCACCCTGGCCGGTGCGTCCGGGTGCTCGGTGTCGGAGGCGGCCCAGCCGACCCGGCGCTCGCCGTTGCCGTCGGCCGGGTAGAAGGTCAGTCCGGCCTGCGGGTGCCAGTCGGGGTGCGAGACGGTCGGTTGGCCGCCGACCCGGGTGAGGGTGACGGACTCGATCGGCCCGGTGACGGTCACGGCGCCGTCGGCGTCGACCGTCAGGCAGTCGATGTCGAACTCGACCCGGACGGTGCCGTCCTTGTCGAACACGTGCTGGGCGACGGCATGCCCCCGGGCGCGCCCGGGGCCGGTGGCCCCGCTGCCCGCACCCCCGCCGACCGTACGGGCGTCGACCAGGGCGGTGAGCCGCTCGCCCGGGTTGGGGCCCGGGCCGTGCTCGTTCAGCAGGGTCCAGCTGTGCAGGGTGAGGTGCCGGCCCGCCGCTGCGGGACCGCCCGCCTCGGGAGCGGCCGAGGCGGGGCCGGCCGTCCCGGCGGCGAGGGCCGCGGCGGCGGTGGCGAGCGCGAGGGCGACGGTGAGCTTGCGCATGGTCAATCCTTGCTTGTTCGAGGGGAGTTCGGACGGTTGCCCGACGCCTCCAAACTCCCAGCCCGGCCCCCGCCCCTGCCTCCACCGCCCGTACGGACCGGCTCCCCCCGGTGGGGGAACCGCGTCTCCTCCGCCGGGCTCACCGGGCGGCGTGACGTATCGCGTCCAGGGCGAGTGCGGCCGCGGCCAGGGCGGCGGCGAGGCCGGCGACCGCCGCGGGGGCGGGGGCGCGGTCCCCGGAGACGCCGAGGAAGTCCAGCCCGCCGACGTGGTTGACCATCCCGTACCAGAGCAGCGGGTAGACGGTCTGGAACAGCCGGGGCCCACGGCTGAGGCTGCCGCAGAGCAGTGCCAGGGCGGGGATCAGCAGGGCGCCCGCGAGGGCTCCCAGCGCCGCTCGGGACTGCCCGGCGCCGGCCAGCCGCAGGGCCGGTACGGCGGCCACCGCCAGGGCCGGCACGATCCCGGCGAGCAGCCCGGCCAGCCCCCGGCGCAGCGGGGACGGACAGGCGGCGAGCAGCTGGTCGGTGCTGCCGCCGTCGGCCCGGTGGCCCATCCGGGACCAGAGCAGCACCGGCCAGAGCATCGCGAACGGCAGCACCGGGTGGCTCGGCCCGTCCGGTGCGACGCCCGCCGCGGCCAGGGCGAGCAGGGCCGCCCCGGCCCACCAGAGCCGCTGCCCCCGGACCAGGATCCGCAGCTCCCCGAGCAGCGCGTCGAACCCGCCGCGCCCCTGCCGGGAGCGGTCAGCCGGGTCGGGTCCAGGGCGAAGCCCGCCGGTTCGGCCGACCCCGCAGACGCGCTCGTCCTGCCCGACCCCGCGGACGCGCCCGTCCCTGTAGCACCCGCAGCTCCCGCCGAGCCGCCCGCCGAGTCACCCGCCCCGGCGCCCCGACGGGCCGGGGACCCGTCGAAGCGCCGGAACCAGAGCGCCCCGAGCAGCGCGATCCCCACCGCCACGCCGACCAGCAGCACCCCCGTGGCCGCTGGTCCGGACGCCTCGCCCGGTCCGAGCCCGGGCCAGTCGAAGCTGCCGAGCACCCGGTTGTCCGCCGTGAGGCCCACGCCGAACTCCACCCCGCCGACCGGTCGCCCGTCCGCCGCGAGCACCTCCCGGATCGAGGCGGTGATCCGCCGCATGCCCAGCAGGTCCGGCCCGCCGCCGGCCTGGGCGCCCAGCACGACGACCAGCCAGACCGCGAACCAGACCATCGCCCCCAGCCCGCCGCGCAGCCCGGGCACGGTGTCGAACAGCACCGCACACCCGGCCACCGCCGCCAGCAGCGGCAGCGTGATCAGGACGTACGGCAGCAGCAGCCGTACCACGTCCACCCGGTCGGAGTCGCCCTTGAGCAGTTGCACCGCGAGGGCCGTCCCGGCCAGTGCGAGCAGCATCGAGCCGAACAGCAGCAGGTTGCTGACGAACTTGCCCGCCAGGTAGCCGATCCGGCTGAGAAAGTGTTGGGTTAGCTGGTGACTACTGGTTGTTGAGGTCGTCGGCGAGGCGGCGTGCTGCTTCGGTCTCGATGGTGCCGCGCGGTTCGA
>NZ_JBEOSV010000043.1:0-75313 GCF_040303245.1 Kitasatospora sp. NPDC096077
AGATCGAACCGCGCGGCACCATCGAGACCGAAGCAGCACGCCGCCTCGCCGACGACCTCAACAACCAGTAGTCACCAGCTAACCCAACACTTTCTTAGGCCCTGTCCGGGGCAAGTCTCCGGTCGGCCGGGTCGGTGGCCTCGGCGCGCAGCAGGCGCAGCAGCAGTCGGCCGGCCCGCTGGTAGGGGACGTCCTCCTCGTGCAGCACGGCCTGCGAGTTGGCCGTCTCCAGCACCGCGATCAGGGCGAAGGCGAGGTCGCCGAGGTCGGTGTCCGGGCGCAGGGCGCCGGCCGTACGGGCCTCGGCGAGGGCGTCGACGACGGTGGCGTGCCACTCCCGGGCGCAGCCGGCCAGGGCGTCCCGGACGGCTCCGGGGCGGGCGTCGAACTCGGCGGTGACCTCGTGGAAGAAGCAGCCGCCGGGGAAGACCCGGTCCCGGGAGTAGGCGAGCCAGTTCTCGCAGAGCGCGCGGGCCCGGGCGAGGCCGGGCGGGGTGTCGGCGGCCGGGGTCACCACGGCGTCGGCGAAGATCCGGCGGGCGGCGCGGACGGTGGCGAGCTGCAGCTCCTCCTTGGAGCCGAAGCCGGCGAAGACGCCGCTCTTGCTGAGGCCGAGGTCGGTGGCGAGGCGGCCGATGGACAGGGCGTCCAGGCCTTCGACGGAGGCGATGCCGACGGCGCGGCGCAGCACCGCCCGGCGGGTCTCCTCACCGCGCAGGAGCCGTCCGTCGGTGATCGGTCCGGCCATTGTGGGTCCTCGTTCCTGTTCGGCTCCTGCTTGCGCCTGTTCGGCTCCTGCTCGCGGTGGGTGCCGTCCAGGGTAGTGCGCGGGCCGTGGGCGGCTCCTAAAACTGCACGAACGATCGTGCTAATATCTCGCCGCGAGCTGGAGAGCAGGAGAGCAGGAGAGCTGGAGAGCAGGGAGACCCGATGGACCCGGCCCGGGCACTGATCCGCACCACCCTCAACCCCACCGCCCGGATCGCCCCCGGCCTGGCCGGGCGGGCGGCCTTCGAGCTGTTCCGGCACCCGCTGCGGCGCAGCCGGGTGCGGCCCGCCGAGCAGGAGGTGCACCGGCGGGCGGCCCGCGAACCGCTGACCGTGGGCGGCAGCCAGGTGGTCGGCTACCGCTGGGGCAGTGGCGAGCGGCCGGTCCTGCTGCTGCACGGCTGGCGTTCCCGGGCCTCCCGCTTCGCGCCCTTCGTGCCCCGGCTGCAGGCTCTCGGCCTCAGCGTCCTGGCCTTCGACGCGCCCGGTCACGGGGACTCCGGCGGTCGTGCCACCAGCGTGCTGGAGTACCGCGAGCTCGCCCTCCGGCTCCAGGAGCGGTACGGGCCGTTCGAGGCCGTGGTCGCCCACTCGTTGGGCGTCTGCGCGGCGTTCGGCGCGTTGGGCGACGGCTTGCGGGCGGGCCGGCTGGCGGCCGTCTCGGGGGTGTCCGAGGTGGGTTTCTTCCCGTCCGCGTTCTGTGCCGGACTGGGGCTGGACGGCACCGTCGAGCGGGCGTTGCGGCAGCGGATCGAACAGGACCTGTTCGGCGGGGACGCCGGGGTCTGGGAGCGCTACGACGCCGCCGCCCGGGCGGCGGCGATCGGGCTGCCCGTGCTGGTGCTGCACGACGAGGGCGACGAGGTGGTGCCGATCGGGCAGGCGCACCGGCTGGAGCGGGCGTACGGGGACCGGCTCGACCTGGTGGTCACCCGGGGGCTGGGCCACCGCAGGATCGTCCGGGAACCGGCCGTCGTTGATCAGGTGATCGGATTCATCTCCGCAGGACTGGGGGTCACTGCCGCATGAAACTCGTCGAACTGCACGCACAGGCCATGGACTTGGCCGTCGACGTGGTGGACCGGGTACGGGCGGAGCAACTGGACCGGCCCTCTCCGTGCGCCGACTGGACACTGGGCCGGCTGCTGGAGCACTGCGTCGGCCAGCACCAGGGCTTCGCCGCGGCCGCCCGCGGCGCCGGCCCGGACCTCGCGCTGTTCGCGGACGCCGAGCTCGGCGCGGACCCGGCGGCGGACTTCCGCCGCACCGGCGCCGACCTGGTCGCGGCCTTCCGGGCGGGAGCCGCCGACGAGCGGGCGCTCTGGCTGCCCGAGATCCGCGACGGCGGGCCCTTCCCGTTCCACCTGGCGGTGGGATTCCACCTGGTGGACACCCTGGTGCACGCCTGGGACGTGGCCGCCGCGCTGGGCGGCGCGCTGGGTGGCGCGGACGCGCTGGTGGCGGCGGTCGACCGCGACGACGCCCTGGCCGACGCGCTGTTGACGGTGACCGAGGCCGTCCCGGACACCCCGGAGGCCCGCGCACCCGGTCGGGCCTTCCGTCCGGGGCTCCAACCCGCCGACGGCGCGGGCCGGTTCGCCCGCGCCCTGGCGCTGCTCGGCCGCGACCCGGCCTGGCAGGCCTGACCTACCTACCGGTCGCGCTTCTCGTCCGGGAAGCGCGGCCCACCGATGAAGTACAGCAGCGCGGCGGTCGGAAAGCCGAGCGCGGCCGCGAGCAACACGATGAACTGCCAGAACATCTTCCGCTCCTCGTCAGTCCCGGGGCGTCCGGACACCCGAAGGTGATCCCAAACCCGACCGGCCCTGATTGGCCGAATCGACCGGCCGTTATCCGACGGTATGGCCGAATCGCCCCCGCTGCCACCGGGCGCCGGGCCCGGCCCGCGCCGCACCGGCGCACGGGGTCTGGGCGCGGGCCGGTGGCGGCGGCCACACTGTCGGGATGCAGCTACAGCTCGCAGGGGAAGCACGGCGGCCCGACCGGGAGAGCGAGGACTTCGCGGCGGCCTCGCCGGAGGCACTGGTCCTGCTGGACGGCGCCAGCTCGCCGGCCGGCCTGGAGTCCGGGTGCCGGCACGGGACCGCCTGGTACGTCCGCCGACTGGGTGTGCACCTGCTCGCCCGGCTCACCGACCGGGCGGACCGATCGATCGCCGAGTGCCTGGGCGACGCCATCGTGGAGACGGCCGCGCTGCACGGCGGCCGCTGCGACCTCGGCCACGCCAACACGCCCGCGGCGATGGTGGTCGCGGCCCGCCGGCACGGCGAGTCGCTGGAGTACCTGGTGCTCGGCGACTCGCTGCTGGTGCTGGAGTTCAAGGACGGCCCGCCCAAGGTGATCGGCGACAACCAGCGCTTCCCCGGCGGCGAGGAACTGCGCCGCCAGGTCTGGGGGACCGTCCCGGGCACGGCCGAACGCGCCGCGCTGCACCTGGAGTACGCGCTGGCCGTGCGCGCCGCCCGCAACCGCGGCACCGGGCCGTGGATCGCCGCCGCCAGCCCGCGGGCCGCCGAGCACGCCGAGACCGGCTTCGTCCGGCTCGACCGGCTGCACGCCCTGGCCGCCCTCACCGACGGCGCCTCGCGCTACACCGAGCGCTTCGGCCTGGGCAGTTGGGGCGACGTACTGCGCCTGCTGGCCGAGTCCGGCCCGGCCGAACTGATCGCCCAGGTACGCCGCGTCGAACGCACCGACGCACACTGCGAACGCTGGCCACGCGGCAAGGCCCACGACGACGCCTCCGCCCTCTACGCGCTGATCTAGGGCCCGGACCTCCGGCCGGCGAAGGCGCCGGCCCGGGCCCGCGCGCAGGGCATGACGAAAGTCATGGCCACCGGCGTGCGGAACGCCCCCGGAACCCGTGAGCTCCGCTCTACTGCCGCGGCCGCCGGATTCCTAGGGTCGAACCATGAACACCGAACCCACGATCCGGGTCGCCGATCTGCGGGTCGACTACGGGGCGAAGACCGCCGTGGCCGGCATCAGCTTCGACGTGCACCCAGGAGAGGTGGTCGCCCTGCTCGGCACCAACGGTGCGGGCAAGACGACCACGATGGACGTGCTGGAGGGCTACCTGCGGCCCACCGCGGGCAGCGTCACGGTCCTCGGCCACGACCCGTACACCGAGCGCGCCCGGATCGCCCCGCAGATCGGGATCATGCTCCAGGAGGCGGGCTTCTTCGGTGAGCTCACCGTCGCCGAAACGGTCCGCGCCTGGCGCCGCTTCACCCCGCAGGCGGCCTCCGTCCAGGACGCGCTGCGTCTGGTCGACCTGGAGGACCGGGCCCGGACCAGGGTCGGTCGGCTCTCGGGCGGCGAACGGCGTCGACTCGACCTGACCCTCGCCGTCCTCGGCGAGCCCCGGCTGCTGTTCCTCGACGAACCGACCACCGGCCTCGACCCCGAATCCCGGCGGGAGACCTGGCGGTTCCTCAAGCGGATGGTCGACGAGGGCATGACCATGCTGCTGACGACGCACTACATGGAAGAGGCCGAGTTCCTCGCCGACCGGGTCGCCATCATGGACCACGGGCGCATCGTGCGGCACGGCACCGTCGACGGCGTCCTCGCCCAGGAGGCGAGTGCCCGGGTCTCGGTGACCGCCGACGCCACCGTCAACGCCCGTACCCTGCCGCCGTTCCCCGGCACCGAGGTCAGCGAGGCCGACGGCCGGGTCACCCTCGTCACCGCCGACCCGCAGCCCGTTCTCCGGCTGCTGCTGGACTGGGCCGACGACAACGGCGTCCGCCTGCGCGGCCTCGAAGTACGCACCGCATCCCTGGAGGACGTCTTCCTCGACGTCGCCGCGACCGGAAAGGGACGCGCATGACCTGGCTGCGCCTCACCTCCTCCCAGTTCCTGCTCTCCCAGCGCGTGTACTGGCGCGATCTCGGTTTCGCGCTGACCGGAGCGCTGTTGCCGCTCGGGCTGAGCCTCGCCTACTCCATCAGCCGGCACGGCAAGGGGCGGATCGACGGGTACGACACCGGCGTCTACCTGCTGCCGGGGTTCGTCGGGTTCGTGCTGCTGTGGATCGTCTACAACGTCATCAACTCCGCCGCCTCCCGCCGTGACCGGCTCGTCTACAAGCGGCTGCGCGGCACCGCCCTGCCGGACACCGCGATCCTCACCGGGGAGGCGGCCAGCGGAAGCGTCACCAGCCTCCTGCAGGTGGTGCTCCTGCTCGTGGTGGGCACCCTCGCCATCGACGCCCCGGTCCCGCACAACCCCCTGCTGTTGCTCCTCGGGATCGTGCTCGGGGCGGTGGCCTTCTCGCTGCTGGCCATCGGGCTGTCCGGGCTGCTGCCCTCCGGCGAGGTGTCCACCTGGATCGTGACCCCGGTGATCCTCGCGATGATGATGACGTCCGGCATCGCGATGCCGATCAGCGAACTCCCCGGATGGGCCCAGCACCTGGCGCCTTACCTGCCGTCCAGTCCGGTCGTGGAGATCGTCCGCACCGCCTGGCTCGGCCGCGACTTCGCGAGCGACCCGACAGCGGCCGGCCTCCCGGGAACCGTCGACCTCGTGGGTTCCTTCCGCGCCTGCGCCCAGCCGATCGGCATCCTGTGCGCCTGGGCCGGTCTGTCCTTCTCGATGGGCAAGCGGTTCTTCCGCTGGGACCCGCGCCGATCCGGCTGAACGGCCGGGGCCCCGAAAGGTGTCGATAGGGTCGAAGGACAGCAAAGCGAACTGCGAAGGGGGATCAGCAGGTGGGAGCTCGTACTCCGGCCGCGGTGGCCCGCATCGTGGCGTGGCTCATCCTGCTGACCGCGGCAGTCTTCCTCGCCGGGGGGCTGGTGCTGTGGCTGCGCCACCGCCCGTCCCTCGGTCTGGTCTGTCTTGCCGCCGTCGGGATGTCGGCCTTCGCCCTCACCTTCTCCCGGACCGTCTACGACGTCGTCGCCCGCAGCGGCGCCCGGGACCGACACCTGCTGGACGTGGCGATCTGCACCAGCGTCGCCTTCGCCCTGCTGCTCCTGCTGGGTGGTGCCTGGGGTGCCCTGCCCTCCTTGGCCGCCTGCGCCGCCGTCGTCTCGCTGAGCGCCCGGCGTTCGGTCTGGGCCGCCACCGGGATCCTCCTCGGCACGGTGCTCTCCTGTCTGCTCCTCGGAATGTCCGCGGACCTGCTGGTCGACGTCGTCGTCCGCAGTGCGGTCACCGTGGTGGTCGTCGGGGCGCTCGGTCTGTTGCCGTCCTTCGCCCGCGAGATCCACGACCACCGGGCCGAACTGGCCCGGCTGGCGGTCCTGGAGGAGCGGCTGCGCTTCGCCCGCGACCTGCACGACGTGCTCGGCCACGGGCTCTCGGTCGTCGGCATGAAGCTGGAGGTGGCGTTGCTGCTGCTGCGCAACGATCCCGAGCGCGCCCGTACCGAGATCGAGCAGGCCCTCGGCGTCTCCCGCGAGTCCGTGTCCGACCTGCGCTCGCTGGTCCGCGGCTACCGCCAGCCGTCCCTGGAGTCCGAACTGGAGGGCGTCCGCTCGGTCCTGCGGGCGGCCGGCATCTCCTGCCGCACCGACCAGGTGCCCCCGGGCGTTCCGCAGCCCGTGCAGGACGTCGCCGGCTGGGTCGTCCGGGAGGGCGTCACCAACGTGCTGCGGCACAGCGCGGCCGACGAGTGCCGCATCAAACTCCGGGTCGACGACGGCCGCCTGCTCGTCGAGGTCGCCAACGACCGGGCCCGTCCGACCGGGACCTCCGACGGCAACGGTCTGCGCGGCCTGCGCGAGCGCCTCGCCGACATCGGCGGCGAGCTGGCCGCCGGACCGGACGGTAGCGGGGGCTTCCGGCTGCTGGCCCATGCCCCGCTGCAGCACACCGCGGACGGTCCGGCGGTCCGCGACCGGGCCGCGCACGACCGCACCGCGTAGAGGAGACCCACATGACGATCCGCATCGCCGTCGCCGACAACGAGGCCTTCATCCGCGACTCGCTGTCCGTGCTGCTCTCCGCCCACGAGGACCTGGAGGTGGTGGCCACGGCGGCGGACGGCACCGGGGCCGTCGCGGCCGTCCTCGCGGGCGGCGTGGACGTGGCGGTCCTCGACCTCGACATGCCGGTGATGGACGGACTCGCCGCGGCCGAGGCGATCCGGGACAGTCCGGTCGCCTGCGGGATCGTCGTCCTGACCAGCCACGGCCGCCCCGGCCACCTCCAGCGTGCGCTGACCCTCGGGGTCCGGGGCTTCGTCACGAAGGACACCCCGGCCGCCCGGCTGGCCGAGGTGGTCCGCACCGTGCACGGCGGCGGCCGGTACGTCGATCCGGAGATCGCCACCGACGCCCTCACCCTCGGCGACAACCCGCTGTCCGCCCGCGAGCGCGAAGTCCTCGGCCTGGCCGGCGACGGCCTGTCCACCGCCCGCATCGCGGCCCGCATGCACCTCGCCGAGGGCACCGTCCGCAATTACATGTCCTCGGTGCTCACCAAGCTCGGGGTCGACAACAAGCTCGCCGCCTACCAGCGGGCGATGGAGACGGGCTGGCTCTGACCGGGCCCGACGGAACCGGATCGGTCGTGACGTCGCGGTCGTGACGTAGCCGGAGCATGAGGGGCCGTCACGGGTGGTGCCGGGACGGACGCGAGGGCCCGGACCTTTCGGTTCGGGCCCTCGGGGGGAGGGGGTCAGTGGGCGTCGGTGGGGATGGTGCCGAGGCGGCCGGCCTGGAAGTCCTCCATGGCCTGCTGGAGTTCGCGGTGGCTGTTCATGACGAACGGGCCGTAGTGGGCGACGGGTTCGCGGATCGGGAGGCCGCCGAGGAGGACGACCTCGAAGTTGTTGTCGCGGGAGTCCTGCTTCTCGTCGGCGCGCAGGGTGATGGAGTCACCATCGCCGAAGACGACGGCCTGGCCCCGGTGGAAGGGGCGCCGCTCCTGTCCGGCGGAGTCGGTGCCGGCCGAGCCGTTGCCGGCGAGGCCGTAGGCGAGGGCGTTGAAGTCGGCGCGCCAGGGCAGGGTGATCTGGGCGCCGGGGTTGATCGAGGCGTGGATCATGGTGATCGGGGTGAAGGTGGTGCCGGGGCCCTGGTGGCCGTCCAGCTCGCCGGCGATGACGCGCAGGAGCGCGCCGCCGTCCTCGGTGCTGAGCAGCTTGACGCTGCCGCCGCGGATGTCCTGGTACTTGGGGGTGATCATCTTGTCCGAGGCGGGCAGGTTGACCCAGAGCTGGAGGCCGTGGAAGAGGCCGCCGGACCGCACCAGGGACTCCGGCGGGGTCTCGATGTGCAGGAGGCCCGAGCCGGCGGTCATCCACTGGGTGTCGCCGTCGGTGATGGTGCCGCCGCCGCCGTGCGAGTCCCGGTGGATGAACGTTCCGTCAATGATGTAGGTGACGGTTTCGAAGCCGCGGTGCGGGTGCCAGGGGGTGCCCTTGGGCTCGCCGGCGGCGTAGTCCACCTCGCCCATCTGGTCCATCATGATGAACGGGTCGAGATACTTCTGGTTGATCTTGGCGAAGGCGCGGCGGACGGGGAAGCCCTCGCCCTCGTAGCCCTCGGGGGCGGTGGCGACGGTCAGTACCGGCCGGGCGTTCGCGACGGCCGGGTCCGGCGTGGTCACGCGCGGGAGGGTCAGCGGGTTGTCGACGGTCACGGCGGGCATGTCGGCCTCCTTCGAGGGGGTTGCTCTGGCCTACGTCCACGAGATTAGTTCAACTATCAACAACAAGCAAGTTGAAAGTTGAACTATGTAGTGACGGAGAAGCGCGGGGCTCCCCCCTCAGGGTCCGCTATCCGTACATCCGGCGCATGGTGAAGTCGACCATCTGCTCGACGGCCTTGGCGTCGAACACCATCCGGTGCTCGCCCTCCATGTCCAGCGCGAAGCCGTAGCCGGTCGGCAGCAGGTCCAGGACCTCGGCGCCGGTGACGGTGAAGTGCTTGGAGTCCTTGCCGGCGTAGCGGCGCAGCTCCTTCAGCGAGCTGAACATCGGGATCACCGGCGTCGGGGTGTTGTGCAGGGCCAGGAAGCCGGGCCGGTCGCCGCGCGGGCAGTGCACCTTCGAGGTGATGAAGATGGCCTGGAAGTCCTCGACCGCCATCGAGCCGGTGGTGAAGGCACGGACCGCGTCCGCCAGGGACGGCGGGGAGGGCTCCGGGTACAGCGACTGCTGGGGCGCCTGGCCCTGCGCGCCGTAGGCGTCCGGTCCGGGCATGCCGTTCATGCCCGGCTGCGGACCCGCCTGCTGCTGGTAGGGGTCACCCGGGTATGCGTTCTGGTCATATCCGTACACACGGACAGGCTAGCGGGAGCGCACCCGCCCGCGCTGGCGTCGATCCTGACAAGGAGTGGTCGTCCCAGCTTGTGGGACGTGACCACGTTCATAGCGGATTAACCGTCGGGGGCTTGCCCAAGTTACCGCTGGGTAGCATCATGATGCCTACTGGTGGGTACGGGGCGCCCGAAACGCGGCGGTCTCCCGGAAGCGACGAACCGGAGAAAACGGCCATGGGTCACTACAAGTCCAACCTGCGGGACGTGGAGTTCAACCTCTTCGAGGTGTTCGGTCGCGACCAGGTGTACGGTACCGGCCCGTACGCGGACATGGACGTGGAAACCGCGAAGAACATCCTCAGCGAGATCGCCCGGCTCGCCGAGAACGACCTCGCCGCGTCCTTCACCGACACCGACCGCAACCCGCCGGTCTTCGACCCGGAGACCAACACCGCGCCGATCCCGGCCGCGTTCAAGAAGAGCTACCAGACCTTCATGGACGCCGAGTGGTGGCGCCTGGGCATCCCGGAGTCGATCGGCGGCCAGGTCACCCCGAACTCGCTGATCTGGGCCTTCGCCGAGCAGATCCTGGGCTCCAACCCGGCCATCTGGATGTACTCCTCCGGCCCGGCCTTCGCCGGCGTCATCGCGGACGAGGGCACCGAGGAGCAGCTGGAGGTCGCCAAGCGGATGACCGACCGCCTGTGGGGCTCCACCATGGTCCTCACCGAGCCCGACGCGGGCTCCGACGTGGGCGCCGGCCGCACCAAGGCGATCAAGCAGGAGGACGGCTCCTGGCACATCGAGGGCGTCAAGCGCTTCATCACCTCGGGCGAGCACGACATGTCCGAGAACATCATCCACATGGTGCTGGCCCGCCCCGAGGGCGGTAAGCCGGGCACCAAGGGCCTCGGTCTGTTCATCGTCCCCAAGTACGACTTCGACTGGGAGACCGGCGAGCTCGGCGAGCGCAACGGCGCCTACGCCACCAACGTCGAGCACAAGATGGGCCTCAAGGCCTCGAACACCTGCGAGATGACCTTCGGTGCCAAGCACCCGGCCAAGGGCTGGCTGCTCGGCGAGAAGGTCGACGGCATCCGCCAGATGTTCAAGATCATCGAGTTCGCCCGGATGATGGTCGGCACGAAGGCCATCGCCACCCTCTCCACCGGCTACCTGAACGCCCTGGAGTACGCCAAGGAGCGCGTGCAGGGCGCCGACATCTCGCAGTTCCTGGACAAGACCGCCCCGCGCGTCACCATCACCCACCACCCCGACGTGCGCCGCTCGCTGCTGACCCAGAAGGCCTACGCCGAGGGCATGCGCGCGCTGGTCCTGTTCACCGCGTCGGTCCAGGACGACATGACCGCCGCCAAGCTGCGCGGCGAGACCGACGAGGCCGCCGAGCGCCTCAACGACCTGCTCCTGCCGATCGTCAAGGGCTACGGCTCGGAGAAGTCCTACGAGCAGCTCGCCCAGTCCCTGCAGACCTTCGGTGGCTCCGGCTACCTGCAGGAGTACCCGATCGAGCAGTACATCCGCGACGCCAAGATCGACACCCTCTACGAGGGCACCACGGCGATCCAGGGCCAGGACTTCTTCTTCCGCAAGATCGTCAAGGACGGCGGCCAGGCGCTGGCCGCGCTGTCCGAGCAGATCCAGAAGTTCCTCGCCTCCGCCGAGGGCGGCGACGCCCTGGCCGCCGAGCGCGAGCTGCTCGCCAAGGCCGCCGGCGACCTGGAGGCCATCGTCGGCAAGCTCATCGCCGACCTGACCTCGGTCGAGCAGGACGTCAAGAACATGTACAAGGTGGGCCTCAACACCACCCGCCTGCTGATGGTCTCCGGCGACGTCGTCGTCGGCTGGCTGCTGCTGCGTCAGGCCGCGGTGGCGCTGGCCAAGCTGGAGGCCGGCGCCTCCGAGAAGGACGTGCCGTTCTACCAGGGCAAGGTCGCGGCCGCCCGCTTCTTCGCCAAGAACGTCCTCCCGACCATCGCCCCGCAGCGGGCGATCGCCGAGGGCATCGACAACGAGATCATGGAGCTGGCGGAGGAGGCCTTCTAAGGTCCCGCACCTCTTCTGACCGCCTGACGACACCCTCGCACCGAAGGGCCCGGCTGCCACCGGGCCCTTCGGTGTTTCCGGGCGACGGTTTCCGGGCGGAGGTTCCCGGGTTTTCCGGGTGAAGTCCCGTTCGCCGTCGAGGGGTTCGGAGGCATTCCGTTGACGGTGTGCGACCGCCGGGGATCAGGGGGTGAGGGGGCCGGTGAGGTGCGGGTTCGCGGACGTGTCCGGGTTCCGCATCCGTTGTGAGGCAACGAATGCCATGTCCGTGTACGGGCATATGCTCAGGGTGCGAAGCCGATCCCCCATCCGGCTTTCGGCCCTCCCTCGACCCTGGAGCAGTATGTCGACCGCCGCCCGCCGGGCATTCTTCGACCGGACGCACACCGACGATCTGATCGCGTTCCTCGGCACTTCGCCGTCCCCGTACCACGCGGTCGCGAGCGCCGCCGAGCGCCTGGAGAAGGCGGGCTTCCGTCAGGTCGCCGAGACGGACGCCTGGGACGGGGCGGCTGGTGGGCGCTTCCTGATCCGCGGCGGCGCGCTGATCGCCTGGTACCTGCCGGAGGGGGCCGGCCCGGAGACGCCGTTCCGGATCGTCGGCACCCACACCGACTCGCCCAACCTGCGGGTGAAGCCGGTGCCGGACACCGGCTCGGCCGGGTGGCGCCAGGTCGCGGTGGAGATCTACGGCGGGGTGCCGCTGAACACCTGGCTGGACCGGGACCTCGGCCTGTCCGGCAGACTCGCGCTGACGGACGGCACCTCGCGGCTCGTCCAGCTGGACGAGCCGCTGCTGCGCGTGCCCCAGCTCGCCATCCACCTGGACCGCCAGGTCAACGACGGCATGAAGCTCGACCGGCAGCGCCACCTCACCCCGATCTGGGGCCTCGGCCCGGTCGACGAGGGCTCGCTGATCGCCTACGTCGCCGAGCGGGCCGGGCTGGCCGCCGAGGACGTGGCCGGCTGGGACCTGATGACCCACGACGTCCAGCCCGCCTCCTACCTGGGCCGCGACCGCGAGCTGCTGGCCGGCCCGCGACTGGACAACCTGCTCTCGGTGCACGCCGCGACGGCCGCGCTGGCCGCCGCCGTCACGGGCGGCGCCGAGCTGCCGTACATCCCGGTGCTGGCCGCCTTCGACCACGAGGAGACCGGCAGCGAGTCCGACACCGGCGCGCAGAGCCCGCTGCTCGGCAACGTGCTGGACCGGACGATCCACGCCCGCGGCGGCTCCACCGAGGACCGGGCCCGGGCGCTGGCCGGCACCGTCTGCCTCTCCTCGGACATGGGCCACGCCGTGCACCCGAACTACTCGGAGCGGCACGAGCCGGGCCACCACCCGCTGCCGAACAACGGGCCGATCCTCAAGGTGAACGTCAACAACCGCTACGCGACCGACGGTGTCGGCCGGGCGGTGTTCGCGGCCGCCTGCGAGAAGGCCGGCGTGCCGTGGCAGAGCTTCGTGTCCAACAACGCGATGCCCTGCGGTACGACGATCGGTCCGATCACGGCGGCGCGCCTCGGCATCAAGACGGTGGACTGCGGCATCGCGGCGCTGTCCATGCACTCGGCGCGCGAGCTGTGCGGGGCGGAGGACCCGTACCTGCTGGCGAGCGCGATCAAGGCCTTCCTGGAGGGCTGAGGACGGTGAACGCGCAGGGGCCCGCCGCGATCACCGCGGCGGGCCCCTGCGCGTCGGAGGGCTACTCCATGCCGGCCAGGACCAGCGGGAGGCGGCGGACGCCGTCGGCGACCAGCTTCACCGGCACGCCCCAGTCCTGCTGGTGCACGTGGCAGGCCGGGTACTCGATCTCCGGGTCGTCGTCGCAGGAGGCGGCCATCGCGGAGACGTGCAGCACACCCTCGGCGACCGCGTCGGAGAGCACCAGCTCGCGGGAGAGGTCGCTGTCCGCGCCCGCGCCGGAGAGCAGCAGCTCGGGCGGGGTCGCGCTGACCAGCAGCCGGGTGGACGGGCCGTAGCGCTCGTCCAGCTTCTGGCCGCTGGGCGCCTCGAAGACCACGTCCAGCCGCAGGGCGCCCGGCGCGACCTCGGTGGCGGCGCGCCGGGTGCGGTGCGCGACCGACTCGACCCGGACCGCCTCCTCCGGCAGCCGCAGCCTGGTCAGCCGGTGCCGGGCCGACTCGACCACCACGATGTCGTCGTCCACCAGCACCGCCCCGGAGGGCTCGCGCAGGTCGGTGGCCAGGGTGGTGACCTCGCCGCTCGCCGGGTCGAAGCGGCGCAGCGCGTGGTTGTAGGTGTCGCTGACGGCCACCGAGCCGTCCGGCAGCACGGTGACGCCCAGCGGGTGCTGGAGCAGGGCCTGTTCGGCGGCGCCGTCGCGGTGGCCGAAGTCGAACAGGCCGGTGCCGACGGCGGTCCGGACCGTGGTCGTGCCGTCGGTTTCACGTGAAACGAAGCGCAGCGCGGAGGTCTCGGAGTCGGCGACCCAGAGCGTCCCGCCGTCCGCGGAGACGGCCAGGCCGGACGGCTGGGCGAACCAGGCCTCGGCGGCCGGGCCGTCCACCAGGCCCTCGTTGGTGGTGCCGGCCGCGACGCCGACCGTGCCGGTCGCCGGGTCGTACGCCCACAGCTGGTGCACGCCGGCCATCGCGATCCACACCCGGCCGTCGAACCAGGCGACGTCCCAGGGCGAGGAGAGGTCCACCTCGCGGGCCGGGCCCTCGGTGGCCGAGCCCTGCCACCACTGGCGGCCGGTGCCGGCCAGGGTGGTGACGCTGCCGTCGGCCAGCCGCACGCCGCGCAGCGCGTGGTTCACGGTGTCGGCGACGATCACGTCGTGGTCGCCGCCCGCCGGGAGCAGGGCCAGGCCCTGGGGCTCGCTGAACCGGGGACTGGTGCCGTCCACCAGGCCGCGCTGCCCGTCGCCGATCCGGCGGACCACCGTCTCGCCGTCCTCGGCCAGCTCGACCAGGCTGTGGTGGCCGGAGTCGGCGACCAGGAAGTGGCCGTTCGGCAGCCGCAGCGCCTTGCCGGGGAACTTGAGGTCGTCGGTGCTCGGCTCGGGCGCCACGTACGGGCCGTCGCCGCGCCGCAGGGTGCCCTTGGCCGCGTGCTCCGCCTCCAGCTCGGCCACCAGGCGGGCGATCGCGTGGGCGTGGCCCTCACCGGCGTGCTGGGCCACCACGTAGCCCTCGGGGTCGATCACCACCAGGGTCGGCCAGGCGCGGACGGCGTACTGCTTCCAGGTCGCCAGCTCCGGGTCGTCCAGCACCGGGTGGTGCACCTCGTAGCGGGCGACCGCGTCGACGACGGCCTGGTGGTCGGCCTCGTGCACGAACTTCGGCGAGTGCACCCCGACGATCACCACGGTGTCGCGGTGCCGCTCCTCCAGCTCGCGGAGCTCGTCCAGGACGTGCAGACAGTTGATGCAGCAGAAGGTCCAGAAGTCCAGGACGGTGATCTTGCCCCGGAAGTCGGCGAGGGTGAGCTCCTTGCCGCCGGTGTTCAGCCAACCGCCTGCCCCGACCAGCTCGGGGGCGCGTACACGTGCACGAGATGCCATGCCCTCATCCAACCGCATCGGTGGGGGACGGCATTCCGGGGCGGGCGGGGAACGGGATCAGGGCCGCGGGAGCTCGGCCTGCCAGCGGACCTCGCCGTCCTGGCGGTGCGGGGTGGGGCGGAGGCCGAGGGCGCGGGCGATCCGGGCGGAGGCGTGGTGCTCGGGGTGGATGTGGGCGACGGCGGTGGTGGTGCCGGTGGCGGCGAGGTGGTCGAGGAGGGCGCGGGCCGCCTCGGTGGCCAGGCCGCGGCCCTGCCACGGGGTGCCGACCACCCAGGCGAGTTCGGCCTCCGACGGGCCGACGGTGGCCTGGACGTAGCCGACCAGGGCGCCGTCGGCGCGCAGCCGGAGCACCCAGTTGCCCCAGACCACGGCCGGGTCGGGGGAGCCGGCGGCGAGCCGGGCGCAGCGGGCGCGCTGCTCCTCGGGGGTGGCCGGGCGGCCGCCGGTGAAGGTGTGCAGGGCCGGGTCGGCGAGGGCGGCGGCGAGTTCCCCGGCGTGTTCGGGGCCGAGCGGGAGGAGATCGAGGCGCTCGCTGCGAAGCGGGACGAGGGGGTCGGTGCGCATGGCGGTATTGAAGCGCTTCGGCCGGCGGCCCGGCGCGGCGGTGCCCGGCGGCGGGCGGGGGCTCGGGTCGAATGGGTGGTTCGAGTCCGACGACGGAGGAGGCTGTGGTGCGGTACCTGGTCAGGGAGAAGCTGTTCGCGGTCGGCGACGACTACTGGATCGAGGACGACCGGGGGCACAAGGCCTACCTGGTGGACGGCAAGGTGCTGCGGCTGCGGCACACCTTCGAGCTGAAGGACGCGCACGGGCACCTGGTGGCGGTGGTGCGGGAGAAGATGCTCACCGTCCGTGACGCGATGAAGATCGAGGACGCCGACGGCGAGGTGGTGGCCACCGTCCGGGAGAAGCTGTTCACCCCGTTCCGGGACAAGTACCTGGTGGAGCTGGCCGGCGGCGGCGAACTGAGGATCCACGGGGACCTGATCGACAAGGACTACCGGATCGAGAACCACCAGGGGCACCAGCTCGCCCGGATCTCCCGCAAGTGGTTCCGGGTCCGCGACACCTACGGGGTCGAGATCTCGGACGGCGCCGACACCGGGCTGCTGCTCGCCGTCGCGGCCTGCGTCGACCACCTGGTGCAGGAGGAGCACTGAGTCAACCGTTGAGGACGTGGTCCCGGCCCCAGGCGCCCAGCGGGGCCAGGGCCGCGTTCAACCGCCGCCCCGCGTCGGTGAGGGCGTACTCGACCCGGGGCGGCACCTCGTCGTAGGCCTCCCGGTGCACGATGCCGTCCGCCTCCAGCTCGCGCAGGTGGGCGGCCAGCACCTTCTCGGTGATCCCCGGCACCAGGCGGCGCAGCTCGCCGAAGCGGCAGTGCGGGCGCTCGCCGAGGGCCCACAGGACGAGCACCTTCCACTTGCCGCCGATCACGTCC
Organism: Kitasatospora sp. NPDC096077; assembly: GCF_040303245.1. Lineage (NCBI taxonomy): Bacteria > Bacillati > Actinomycetota > Actinomycetes > Kitasatosporales > Streptomycetaceae > Kitasatospora > Kitasatospora sp. NPDC096077. Next base: position 16,045 of record NZ_JBEOSV010000043.1, read on the forward strand.
ATCGCGGCGTCGATCCCGCAGACGTGTGCCCCCGGCCTCGGCACGGTCGCCATGCCCACCCCTTCCGACCTCGTCACTCACCCCAGGGTAACCGCCCACTCCGAAGTGCGTACTTGATCACGGTCGGGGGCGGGGCGAGGCTGATCGGCATGGGAGAGAAGACAGTTGAGAGTGTGCGCAAGGCCCCGGTGGTGCTGCTCGGGGCCGGGGCGATGGGGGCCGCGCTGGGCCGGGCCTGGCTGGTGGCCGGGCATCCGCTGACGGTCTGGAACCGGACGGCGGCGCGGGCCGCGGAGCTCGCCGGGGAGGGCGCCGCGGTGGCCTCCTCGGTGGCCGAGGCGGTCGCGGGCGGGCGGTTGGTGGTGGTCTGCCTGCTGGACGACGAGTCGGTCGAACAGGCCCTGGCAGGCGTGGAGTTGGCCGGGAAGGACGTGGTCAACCTGGTCACCGGCACCCCCGGCCAGGCCCGCGCCCGGGCCGCCTGGGCCGAGCGCCGGGGCGCCCGCTACCTGGACGGCGGGATCATGGCGGTGCCGCCGATGATCGGGGTCCCGGCGGCCGGGGCGTACGTGTTCTACAGCGGCTCCGGGGAGTTGTTCGAGGAGCACCGGGAGGTGCTGGCGGTGCCGGCCGGGGTCCGGTACGTGGGGGCGGACGCCGGGGCGGCGGCGCTGCACGACGTGGCGCTGCTCAGCGCGATGTACGGGATGCTCGGCGGGATCGCCCACGCCTTCGCGCTGGTGCGGGGCGAGGCGATCGCGCCCGCCGAACTGGCGCCGCTGCTGACGGGCTGGCTCACCGCGATGGCCGGATCGGTCGAACGGACCGCCGGGCAGCTGGAGAGCGGGGACTACACCACGGGGGTGGTCTCCAACCTGGCGATGCAGGTGGCGGGGCAGGAGACGCTGCTGCGGACCGCGGAGGAGCAGCGGGTGAGCGTCGAACTGCTGTCCCCGTACTTCCGGTTGATGAAGCACCGGCTGGCGCTCGGCAGCGGCGCCGAGGACCTGACCGGCGTGGTCGACCTGCTGCGCCGGTGAGGGCCGGCCGGTAACGTACCGGCATGGCTGACCTTGAAGAACGCGCCAACGTCGTCGCGTCCGGCTCACGGGGGACCGGGGCGGGGGTGGGCGTCCGCCGGCGCCGCGCCGCCGACCTCGCCGACTGCGTACGGGCCCTGGGCGACGTCCACAGCACCGACGGCTACCCCGCCGAATGGCCGGACCGGCCCGCCGCCTGGCTCACCCCGGACGGCCTGCTGGCCGCCTGGGTGGCCGAGGTGGACGGCCGGGTCGCCGGCCACGTCGGGCTGCTCCGCAGCGGGCCGGGCGAACTGGCGCCCGGACTGTGGAGCCGGCGGACCGGGGGGAGACCGGAACTCACCGCCGTGATCGGCCGGTTGTACGTCGCCCCGGCGGCGCGCGGCCGGGAGGCCGGCGCCCGGCTGCTGGCGGGCGCCGTGGCGCACGCGCGGGCGCTCGGGCTGCAGCCGGTGCTCGACGTGCTCGCGACGGACACCGCCGCCCTGGCCCTCTACCGCCGGCTCGGCTGGACCGCGCTCGGCAGCGGCGAACAGCGGTGGGCCTCCGGCCGTACGGTCGTCGTCCACTGCTTCGCGGCACCGAGGGACTGACCCGGACACCGGGGTGGCCGCCCCGGGGCGGGTGGGCGGGGCGGCTCCGGCGCGGGATCCCCCTGGCGGGGGAGCGGGGTGGCTACGGAGGGGGAGGTCGGGGCCGGGCGGTCGGGGTGAGCCTGGGGGCATGACGGAGCGTGGGTGGGTGGCGGCCGGGTGGGGCGTCGGGTACGGGGGGTTCGGACTGGGCTGTGCGGTGAGCGGGACGGCGCTGTGGGGCGTCGGCTGGGCGGGGTGGGTGGTCGCCGGGGTGGGGGCGGCCGCGGTCGGGGCGGGGTGGCGGGCGGTGCGGCGGCCGGCCGGGTGGTCGACCCGGGTGTTGTGGCTGCTGTGCGGGCTGGCGGTGGTGGGGGCCTGGAGCCTGCTGATGGACGTGGTGGCGCTGCTGTTCGGGCAGGGCGTGGACAGCGTGCCGGACGCGGTGCAGAAGGCGTCGGCGGGGGTGGGGGCGCTGGTGCTGGCCGGGGCCGCACGGGGGCGGGCGCGGGGACGGGGTCGGCCGGCTCCGGCGGCGGCCCCCGGGGTCGTCCAACTCGCCGCCTGGGCCGGGAGCCTGGCGTTCCTGCCGTACGTGGTGATGAAGCTGGTCTGGGCGTTCGGCGGCAGCTTCGCCGGGATCAGCGGCGAGCAGATGGACGCGAGTTACGTGCGCAACGGCTCCTCCGGGCTCTGGCTCGCGCTGGAGCGCCGGGGGTTGGACGGGACGGTGCTGCTGGCGGCGGTCGGGGTGTTCCTGCTGTGGGGGCTGGTGCGGCCGTGGGGGCAGGTGTTCCCGCGCTGGGCCCTGCCGCTGCGCGGGCGTCGCGTCCCGCGCTGGCTGCCGTTGACCCCGGCGCTGCTGGGCGCGGCCACGCTGGTGCCGTACGGGCTGGTCGGGCTCGGCTACCTGGCGCTGTGCACGCTCGGGGTGGTCGGGATCCGGCAGGGCGAGCTGGCCACGCCGGAGCAGGCGCTGCAGGTGGCCTGGGTGGGGGCGGCGGCCTTCGCGGGGTACGGGGTGGCGCTGGCGGTGGCGGCCCGGTGGTACTGGCGGCGGACGCGGGAAGGGGGGTGAGGGTGGGGATGGCTGCCGAGGTGTTTGCTGAGGCGGCAAGAAAGCTTGCCGATACCGGATGGTCGGTCGCAGCCTGGCGGTGGAGGTGAGCGACGATGAACGAGAACGGTACGGCCGAGCGCCATGACGTGGTGGTGGTCGGCGCCGGCGCAGCGGGACTGAGCGCCGCCCTGGTGCTGGGCCGGGCCCGGCGGCGGGTCGCGGTGGTCGACGCGGGGGAACCGCGCAACGCCCCCGCCGCCCACATGCAGGGCTTCCTCAGCCGGGACGGCATGCCGCCGGCCGCGCTGCTGGCGGTCGGCCGGGAGGAGGTCGCCCGCTACGGGGTGGACCTGATCGACGGGCGGGTGGAGCACATCGAGCCCGCCGGGCCCGCCGAGACCGGCTTCACGGTCCACCTGGCGGGCGGGCCGGTGCTGCACGCCCGCCGGGTGGTCGTGGCCACCGGGCTGCGGGACGACCTGCCGGAGCTGCCCGGCCTGGCCGAGCGCTGGGGCGAGGACGTGCTGCACTGCCCGTACTGCCACGGCTGGGAGGTCCGCGACCGCCCGCTCGGCGTGCTCGGCACCGGCCCGGGGGCGGTGAACCAGGCGCTGCTGGTGCGGCAGTGGTCGGCGGACCTGGTGCTGTTCGCGCACACCCTGGAACTGACCGGCGCCGATCGGGAGCGGCTGGCGGCGCGCGGTGTCCGGGTGGTCGAGGGCCGGATCGTCCGGGTGGTGGCCGACGGCGGGCGGCTGCGCGGGATCGAGCTCGCGAGCGGCGAAGTGGTGCCGCGCGAGGCCGTGTTCGTCTTCCCGCAGCCGGTACCCCGGGACGCACTGCTGTTCGGCCTGGACTGCGCCCGGGACGACCACGGCTGGGTCACCACCGACCGGACCGGGCGCACCAGCGTGCCCGGCGTCTGGGCGGTCGGCAACGTCGCCGACCCGCGCGCCCAGGTGGTGGTCGCCGCCGGGACGGGCGCGGCGGCCGCCTTCGACCTCAACCACGACCTGGTGGACGAGGAGATCGGACGGGCGGTCGCGCTGAGCCGCGCGTCCGGCGTCGCGCTGCCCGCCTGAGCGGCGAGGCTTTCGTCGAACCACGAACGGAGAAGGGGTACGTCATGGACGCGCACAAGGATCACGGGCACGGGCAGGCTCACGGGAGTGGGCACGGACACGGGGGTGGACACGCGCACGCGCACGGGCAGGTGCCGGCGGCCGACTTCGACTGGGACGCCATGGCGGCGCACCTGGAACTGGAGGCCGACCTGCGGGCCGACGCCGTCACGGAGGCCGGGCGCTGGCTGGCCGGGCTCGCCGGGGACGGCGCGGTGCGCCGGGTGCTCGACGTCGGGGCCGGGCCCGGGGTGATCGCCGGGCTGCTCGCCGAGGTGTTCCCGGCGACCGAGGTGGTGGCAGTCGACCAGTCGGCGGCGCTGCTGGAGCGGGCCCGGGCCCGCTCGGGCGGCCGACTGGGGACTCAACAGGCCGACCTGCCCGAGGAGTTCGACAAGCTGGGGGAGGCGGACCTGATCTGGTCCGGCAACGCCATCCACCACCTCGGCGACCAGCAGGCCGCGCTCGGCGCGCTGGCCGGCCGGCTGCGGCCCGGCGGACTGCTCGCCGTCGCCGAGAGCGGGCTGCCGGCGCGGTACCTGCCCCGGGACTTCGGGCTGGGACGGCCCGGCTTCCAGGCCCGGGTGGACGCGGCCAACGAGGACGGCTTCGCCACGATGCGGGCCGAACTGCCGGACACCACCGAGGAGATCGAGGACTGGCCGGCCATGCTGCGGCGGGCCGGGCTGCGGTCCGCCGGCACCCGGACCTTCCTGGTCGACCACCCGGCGCCGCTGGCCGGGCCGTTCCGGGAGTACCTGCACACCCGACTGGTGCGGCGGCACGAGCAGTTGGCCGAGGCCCTCGGGGAGGAGGACCGGGCGACGCTGGAGGTGCTGATCGACCGGGAGGCGCCGAGGGGGATCATGCGGCGGTCGGACGCCTTCTACCTCTCGGCGATGACGGTCCACGTGGGGCGGCGGGACTGAGGCGAGCCGGGACTGAGGCGAGCCGGGGCTCAGGGGGCGACGTCCAGGAAGGCCAGGACGGCGAGCACCCGGCGGTGGTCCTCCTCGGAGGGGGGCAGGTCGAGCTTGAGGAAGATGTTGGCGGTGTGCTTCTTCACCGCCCGTTCGGTGATCACCATCCGCTCGGCGATCGCCCCGTTCGACCGCCCCTCCGCCATCAGTTCCAGCACCTCCCGCTCCCGCGGCGTCAGGCGCTCCAGCGGCTTCTTGCGTTCGGTGTTGCTGACCAGCATCGCGATCACCTGGGGGTCGAGTGCGGTGCCGCCGGCCGCGACCCGGTGGACCGTCTCGACGAACTGGTCGGGGTCGAAGACCCGGTCCTTCAGCAGGTAGCCGATCGCGCCGCTGCCGTCGGCGAGCAACTCCTTGGCGTAGAGCTGCTCGACGTACTGGGACAGCACGAGCACCGGCAGTCCGGGGATCTGCCGGCGCGCTTCCAGAGCCGCCTGCAGGCCCTCGTCGGTGAACGTCGGGGGCAGTCGTACGTCGACGACGGCCACGTCCGGGCGTTCGGTGAGGAGGGCCTGCAGGAGGTCCGGTCCGGTGTCCACCGCGGCCACGACCTCGAAGTCGTAGGCCTGCAGCATCCGGATCAGACCGTCCCTCAGGAGGAAGAGGTCCTCCGCGAGTACAACTCGCACGGCAGCTCCATCGTCAGGGTCGTGGGGCCGCCGAGCGGGCTGCGGACGGCCAGGACTCCGTCGAAGGTAGCAAGCCGGCGCTCCAGGCCGCGCAGGCCGGTGCCGCGGGAGGGGTCGGCGCCGCCGGTGCCGTCGTCCGTGACCTGGGCCTTCAGCGTGCCGTTCTCGTACCAGAGTTGGACGTCGACGTGGTGGGCGCCGGAGTGCTTGGCGGCGTTGGTGAGCGCCTCGGAGACGGCGAAGTAGAGGGCGGACTCGACCGGGGCCTCCGGGCGGCCGGGCAGGTCGGCGGAGACGGAGACGTCCAGCGGGCTGTCCATGCCGAGGGCCCGGACGGCGTCGGCGAGACCGCGGTCGGCCAGCACCGGCGGGTGGATGCCGCGGACCAGGTCGCGCAGCTCGTTGAGGGCGGAGGCGGAGGCCTGGCGGGTCTCGGCGAGCAGCTGCTTGGCGGCCTCCGGGTCCCGCTCGACCAGCCGCTCGGCGACGCCCAGGTTCATGCCCATGGCCACCAGCCGGGCCTGCGCCCCGTCGTGCAGGTCCCGCTCGATCCGGCGCAGTTCGGCGGCCTGGCTGGTCAGCGCGTCGCGCCGGGTCTCGGTGAGGTGGGCGACCTTGCGCTCGGCGGCCAGCGCCTCGGCACGGGCGGTCGGACCGAGCAGCGCCTTGGCGAACGCGGTGTGGCCGCGCACCGCGCCGGGGGCGATCGCCAGGCCGGCCAGCATCACCGGGACGCCGAGCAGGGCGGCGGTGCCGGCCGTGCCGGAGTCGGTGACGTGCATCCAGAGGTACCAGGTGTTGCCGCCGTGGTCGGCGATCGACTGCCAGAACTGCGGCAGCACCAGGCCGAAGACGCCGTAGGCCACCACCAGCAGCGGGAGCAGCGCCATCGTGAGGCCGATGACCGGGTCGACGAGCAGCCAGAGCAGGTCGCGCCAGGTGGCCTGGTCGGCCAGCATCGCCTGGCAGCGCTGCCAGGCGCCCTTGAAGCCCGGCCCGGCCTCCGGCAGCGGCTGGTAGGGGTCCTTGATCTCGACCCCGGACCAGCGGGCGGCGAGCCCGCGGCGCAGCCCGGCCAGCGCCCGGACGGCCAGGACGGTGGGCGGCACCAGCAGCACGCCGACCCCGAGGCCGACGAAGGCGGCGGCCACCGTCGCGGCGGTGAGCAGGGCGAGTTGGGGCACCGCGAAGGCGGCCAGGGCCGGGCCGCGGAGGAGGGCGGCGACGGCGCCCCGCAGGACGCCGAGCGGGTTCCGCCGTCCGGTCCGGCCGGACGTGGTGTCGGTGTTCTGCACGTTGTTCACGACTCCCGTGGTGATGCTGCTGGTCATGGCCGCTCGGTCCCTTTCGTGACGGCCTCGCGGCCGGTATCCCTACCCGTTGCTTGCTGACGACATCCAGACTGCCGTCCGCCGCCGCTCCGATCACTGGGCCCTGGACCCCTGTTGGTGGTACCTGGGTACACCCCCCGATCGACGCCCAGAGGCCATGTTTCGGGGATGCCCCGCCGACCTAGTGTTCTGGGTGTCGGGAAGCGGGGCGCCACAGGGCGCCGGAGCTTCCGCAAATCCACTGATGCGTCGGGGAGTTCATGATGGGTGCGGGACGTGGCGAGAGCAACCGGCCGCTGGTCAGGCGGGGTTGGGTTCGACTGGTGATGGTGCTGGCGGCGATCGGTCTGTTCCTCTACGGCCTCACTCCGGACCGGGCCCATGCGGCCACCGGCTCTGGGGCCCAGGGGAGTTCGGCGACTGCCGGAGGCTCGACGGCGCCGCCCGACACCGGGTCGGTGAAGCAGCTGTTCGACGAGCTGGTGCCGAAGCTGCTCGCCGAGCACAAGATCCCGGGGGCGGCGGTGAGCTTGGTGGCCGGCGGGCAGCAGGTCTTCGCGGGCGGCTACGGCGTCTCCGAGGTGCCGGGCCGCAAGCCGGTCGACCCGGAGCGGACCGCCTTCTTCACCGGCTCCGACGCCAAGGTGTTCACCGCCGTCGCGGTCCTCCAGCAGGTCCGGGCGGGGAAGTTGGACCTGCACACGGACGTGAACAGCTATCTGACGACCTTCAAGATCCGGGACAGCTACCCGGGCCGGCCGGTGACCGTCGAGAACCTGCTCACCCACACAGGCGGCTTCGACGACACCTTCATGGGGCTGGCCTCGGCCGACCCGCAGCACGTGGGCTCGCTGGGCGCGGTGCTGGCCGCCCACCAGCCCGAGCGGGTGCGCGCCCCCGGGGTGGCCGCCGCGTACGACAACTACGGTGTCGCACTGGCCGGTTACCTGGTCGAGGTGGTCTCCGGCCAGCCGTTCGACCAGTACGTCGCCGAGCACGTCCTGCGCCCGCTCGGCATGGACCGCACCACCTTCACCCAGCCGCACCCGGCCGCGATCGACGCCGACCTCGCCCACGGCTACCGGCCGGACGGTGACGGCCAGACCGAGACCAAGGGACTGTACGGGCCGCTCACCCCGACCGGCGCGGCCGCCGTCACCACCGTTACCGACATGGCCCGGCTGATGCTCGCCCAGCTGCAGGGCGGCAGCTACCAGGGACAGCGGATCCTGGACCAGGAGGGCGACGACCTGCTGCTCGCCCGGCACTTCGGCCCGGACCAGCGGATCCCCGGGATGGCCTACCTGCTCGAACAGCGCAACCGCAACGGCCAGCAGCTGCTGGTCAAGGACGGGGACGTGCCCGGCTTCCACAGCAACCTGGCGCTGCTGCCGGCCCGCGGCGTCGGACTGTACGTGACCGTGAACGGGGACGGCGAGAACGGCACCGGCGGCTGGATGACGCAGCAGGTGCTCAACTCCTTCATGGACCGGTTCTACCCGGCCGCCGCCGTTCCCGCCCCGGCCGTGGTGGGCGGGGACCTGGGCAGGTTCGCCGGTGACTACCGGTCGACCCGGGTGAGCCACTCCAACCTGACCAAGGCGGCCGCGCTGATGGGCTCCGTGCACATCGAGGCCCGGGACGCCCGGCTCGTGGTGACCGGTCCGATCAGCCGGGACCCGAGCGTCGACGAGACCCAGTGGGAGCAGGTCCAGCCGGGGCTCTTCCAGCAGGTCGGCGGCACCGCGCAGTTGGCCTTCGAGCTGAACGGGGACGGGGACGTGGTGTCGATGCTGACCGACAGCGACCCGACCATCGCGTACCAGCCGCTGGCCTGGTACCAGGCGCCGGAGCTGCACCAGCGGATCGCCCTCGGCAGTCTGGCGGTGCTGGCGCTGACGGTGCTCGGCTGGGCGGTGGCCGCGGTGGTGCGGTCGGCCCGGGGCAAGGGGCGGGCCGGGCAGCCGGTGGCGCGGCTGCTGGGGTGGCTGACCGGGCTGGTGCTGGTGGTGGCCACCGGGTGCTTCGCGCTGCTGACCTCGGACTCCAACGAGCTCAACCAGACGCTGTTCCTGGGGGATTCGCCGCTGCTGAAGCTGGTGCCGGCGCTCTTCGTGGGGGCGCTGGCGCTGACCCTGGTGATGGTGGTCTGCGCGGTGGTGTCCTGGGTGCGCGGCTGGTGGGGGGTGTTCGGCCGGCTGCACTACACCTTCGTGACGCTGGCGGCGCTGCTCTTCCTGGTGCTGGCCGGGGGCTACGACCTCATCGGGACGGGGCACTTGGCGAACTCCCTGGATCTGATCGGGTGAGGGGACGGAACAGGACGGGGGACGGAGGGGACGGGGGACGGAGGGGACGGGGGACGGAGGGGACGGGGGACGGAGGGAACGGGGCGGGACACGGAAGGACAGGAAGGCCCGGGGCCGGGGTGGCTCCGGGCCTCGCGGTGTGTCCGGGCGTCCCCGGCGGCGCCCGGGGGGCCGGGTCAGGCGACGATCTGCCAGGAGGTGGTGGGGACCGGCGGGCGGAGGGAGACGTCGTGCCAGCGGACCGTGCGGCGGGGCGGCCGGGCGGCCGGGGTGGTGGCGGCCCGGGCTCTGTGCAGGAGCAGGACGGTGAGGGCGGCGATCTCCTCGGGGGTGAGGTCCGTGCGGTCGGTGCGGAAGAGGGCGGGCCGGTCGGCGGGCTCGGTGCGCTCGGTGCGGAGGGGTGCGGGCCGCTCGGTGCGGAGGGGTGCGGGCTGGTCGGTCATCGGGGCCTCCGGGTGCGGGAACCCCGACGGCCCCGACGCGGGGCGTGGGGGCCGTCGAGGGGGTGGGTGGTGCCGGGGGGTGGCTCAGGCGTGCTGCACGAGCAGCAGGCGGTGCATGGGGGTGTCGAGCAGGGCGACGCGGCGCAGGCCGGCGTCGGCGAGCCAGTGGTCGTAGTCGTGGACGGTGAAGGCGTCGCCGCCGCCGGTGGCGAGCATGGAGGCGGCGAAGAGCCGGAAGAAGCGGTTCTGGGTGTTCCCGTCGGTGCTGTCCTCGTCGACGATGTGGTCGGCGATGGCGATCACGCCGTCCGGGCTGAGCGACTTGGCGGAGCGGAGCAGGAGTTCGCGGGCCGACTCGGGGGTCTGCAGGTGGAAGATGTTGACGAAGAGGGCGACGTCGACGCCGGTGCCCCAGTCGTCGGCCCAGAAGTCGACGACCTCGGGGCTGAAGCGCTCGGCGACGCCGAGCCGGTGGGCCTGGGCGTTGGCGATCGGGATGATCCGTTCGGCGTCCAGGGCCCGGGCGTTGAGGCCGTCGAACTCCTGGAGCAGCAGCTGGCTGTAGATGCCGGTGCCGCAGCCGACGTCGAGCAGGGTGCGGTCGGTGCCGTCGGTCCAGCCCTGCTCGCGCAGCCAGCCGGCCAGGGTGGCGGTGATCGGCGGGGCCCAGAAGTTGATGCCGCGGACCAGGGAGGTGTAGTCCTCCTCGGAGATCTGGTTGAGCTGCTGGGAGCCCTCGGAGTTGCGGGCGCCGGTGCGGACGTTGGCGGCGAGGTTGCGCCAGGCGCCCCAGGCGACGTTGCGGTCGTGCCGGATCTTGCCGACCAGGCTGTAGAGGCCCTCGGGGGCGAAGACGTCGTGCATCTCCGGTGGCAGGGTGTAGACGGCCTGGCCGTCCGCCGCGCGGTTGCGCTCGACCACGTCGTAGGCGGCCAGGCCGTCCAGCAGGACGCGGGTGGCGCGCAGGTCGGTGCCGAGGCGGGTGGAGAGCTCACCGGCGGTGGCGGGGGCGCCGATCAGCGCGGTGAAGGCGCCGATGTCGTGGGCGGCCTCGATGACGCCGGTGGCCCAGATGCCGATGAGGTGCTCGTACATCCGGTGGGCGGCGTTGACGCCGCTGCCGCGGCCGGGGAGCAGCTCGGTGTCGACCAGCGGGGTGTGGTTGTCGTGGGTGCGCACGGCGGGGATGGTCATGGGTTCTCCTAGGGGGTGGTGACGGCGCGTCTGACGTGTCTGTTCACAGGACGATGCCGCCGTCGATCTGCAGGACCGAGCCGGTGAGGTAGGCGGATTGCGGGCCGGCCAGGAAGGCGACCGATTCGGCCACCTCCTCGGCGGTGCCGAAGCGGCCGAGCGGGATGTGCTTGAGGGCGTCGGTGCGTTGGCCGTCGCTGAGCACCGAGGTCATGTCGGTCTCGATCATTCCGGGGGCCACCGCGTTGACCCGGACCCCGTAGCGGCCGACCTCCTTGGCCAGGGCGCGGGTGAGCGCGATGATGCCGGCCTTGGAGGCGGCGTAGTTGCTCTGGCCGGGGTTCCCGTAGACGCCGGAGACCGAGGAGAGCGTGATGATCGAGCCGCCGCGGCGCTTGACCATCGGGAAGGCCACCGCGCGGCAGAGGTTGGCGGTGCCGTTCAGGTTGGTGTCGGTGACGGCCTGCCAGTCCTGGTCGGCCATCAGCAGCAGGGGCTTGTCGCGGGTGATGCCGGCGCTGGCGACGGCGACGGTGATTGGGCCGAGTTCCGCCTCCGTCCTGGTGACCCAGGCACGGACGGCGGACGCGTCGGTGACGTCGACCCGTTCGGCGAGGACGGCGGCGCCGAGGGCGTCGAGTTCCTTGCCGAGCAGGTCGGCGGCCTGCTGGTCGGACTGGTAGCAGAAGCTGACCGCGTAGCCGTCGACGGCCAGGCGCAGGGCGGCCGCCTTCCCGATGCCGCGGGAGCCGCCGCTGATCAGGACGACGCCCGGGGCGCTCACCGGTCACCGCCGGCGAGGCGCAGGACGGCGCAGGCGGCCAGGCCCTGGTGGTCCAGCGAGGCGATCACGGCGAGCCGGCCGGCCGCCGCGGGGTCCTGTTCGGCCAGGGCCAGGACGGTGGTGACGGAGAAGACGGTGCCCGCGGAGCCGGTGTCGCCGAGCAGCCCGGCGGTGCGGACCCGCCGGACGGCCTCGGGGCCGACCAAGGCGGCGAGCTGTTCCTCGGCCGGCTGCCCGGTGACGGCCGCGGCCCAGACCTGGTCGGGGGTGGCGTCGGCCTGGGCGAGGGCGTCCCGGACGGTGGCGGCGAGCGCCTCCTGGGGGTCCTCGTCGACGGCCAACCGGACGTCCAGGGACAGCAGTTCGGCCAGCACCCGGCGTTCGGGCGGCAGCGTCCGGGCGGTCTCCACCAGCAGGACGGCGCTGCCCTCGCCGATCGGCCGGTCGGGCTCGCCGGCCAGCCACGAGCGGGTCTCGGTCTGCTCCTCGACCGCGCCGACCAGGGCGCGTTCGGCCCGGCCGGCCGCCAGCAGGCGGCGGGCGTAGCCGAGGGCGAGCAGGCCGCCCGCGGCGCCGCCGGCCAGGGTGGTGTTGGGGCCCTTGAGGTCGAAGCGGATGGCGGTGGCCGCGGCCGGTCCGTTCATCAGCACGTTCGGCATCAGCTGGGCCGGTACGTCGTACGGCTTGTCGCCCTCGAACGAGGCCCGGCTGAACCCGGCGGCGCTGTGGGCGCTGCCGAGGGTGGTGCCGAGGACGAGGGCGGTGCCGCCGCCGGTGGCGATCGGCTGCCGGGCCGCCGCGGCCTCGTCGAGGAGTTCGCGGACGGCGGTGACGGCCAGGCCGGTGGCCCGGTCGTAGGTGCGGGTGCCGGCCTTGCCGAGCACCTTGCGGGTGTCGAAGTCGGGGACCAGGTGGGCCGGTTCGCCCCGGGCGACCCCGGCCGCGAACGCGTCGCGGCCGAGGCCGAAGGGGGAGACGGCGGACCACGCGGTGATCAGCGGCCGGTCCCGGTGGATCGTGCGCTCGCTCATCGGCTGGGCTCCTCCTCATGGCGCCCCAGGACGACGGAGGCGTTGTTGCCGCCGAAGGCCAGTCCGTTGTTGACCACCACCCGGAGGTCCGCGGGGACGGAGTGGTTGGGCACGCAGTCGATCTGGCACTGGGGGTCGGTGGTGCGGTGGTTGACGGTGGGCGGGACGAACCCGTGGGCCAGCGCGAGCGCCGAGGCGGCCGCGCCGAGCGCGCTCGCCGCGCCCATGGAGTGGCCGAGCATCGCCTTGAGGGCGACGGTGCGCGGCGGGGTGTCGCCGAAGACCTCGCGGATCGCCCGGGTCTCGGTGATGTCGTTGGTGGGGGTGCCGGTGCCGTGGGCGGAGACCAGGTCGACCTCGTCGGCCTTGACCCCGGCGTCGGCCAGCGCCAGCTCCATGCAGCGGGCGACGCTGGACTGGTCGGGTGCGGTCGGGTGGTGGGCGTCGCAGTTGAGCCCGTAGCCGAGCAGTTCGGCGTAGATCCGGGCGCCGCGGGTGCGGGCGGACTCCAGCGTCTCCAGCACGAGGACCCCCGCGCCCTCGGCCGTGAGCAGTCCCTCGCGGTCGGCGTCGAACGGACGGCAGACGTCGGAGGAGACCAGGCCGAGCCGGCTGAAGCCGGCGAAGGTGCGGCGGCAGATCGCGTCCGCGCCGCCGACCAGGGCGATGTCCGCCTCGCCGGTGCGGACGGCGTCGAAGCCGTCGCCGATGGCGTAGTTGCCGGCCGCGCAGGCCGTGCCGAGCACGGTCGGGACCACCCTGGGGAGCCGCAGCTCCCGGGCGACGGCCAGGGCCAGCTGGTGGGCCGGCAGGCGGCCGGCCAGCAGCTGGTCGGCCGGCCGCTCCGGCCCCTGCGCGACGGACGCGGCCATCATCCGGTCCAGTTCGCCGGCCTCGCCGTCGGTGGTGCCGACGGTGACCTGGGCGCGCAGCCCGGCGAGCCGCTGCTCGTCGAGGCCGGCGTCCTGGACGGCCATCCGGGCCGCCGCGACGGTGAACTGGGTGGCGCGGCCGAGCTGTTCGACCGGGAGGCGGTGGATCCACCGCTCCGGGACGAAGCCGTCGACCTCGTGCCCGGAGGTGTGGACGAAGCCGGTGGTGTCGAAGCTGGTGATCGGACCGGCGCCGCAGCGGCCCTCGCGCAGGGCCGAGGTGAACTCCTCGACCCCGTTGCCGATGCTCGACAGGACGCCGATGCCGGTCACCACCACGCGCTGGGGGGCGCTCGCGGCGCGCTGCGGGGCGTTCATCGCGCGGTCGCCCGGGACAGGACCTCCAGCACGGCGGCCAGGTTGACCATGTTGCCCAGCTCCTCCTGCGGGATGGTGACGTGGAACTCCTTCTCCAGGCGGGCGAGGACCTCGATGGCGTTCAGCGAGTCGGCGCCGTAGTGGTCGATGAAGTGGTCGGTGAGGGTCAGCTCGTCCAGTTCGAGGTCGAGGCAGTCGGCGACGATCTCGCGGACCTTGGACTCGTCGATGGCGATGGTGCTCATGGGGTGCTCCTCAACTGCGGTGGAAGGTGCGGTGGTTGGTGCCGGTGGTTGGTGCCGGTGGTTGGGGTTGGCGGTTCAGGCGGTGGCGTCGATCAGGCTCTGCGGGCGCAGGTCGGTCCAGCTGCGCTCGATGTGGTCCAGCGCCTCCTGCCGGGTGCTCGCGCCCTGGACGGTCCGCCAGCCGGCCGGGACCTCGGCGAAGGCCGGCCAGAGGCTGTGCTGGTTCTCGTGGTTGACGAGGACGAGGAAGGTGCCCTGCTCGTCGTCGAACGGATTGCTCATGGTTTTTCTCGGTCCTTTCTGAATTCCCGGGGGGAATTCCCCCGGGAGTGTTGTCCGGGGTCGCCGACCGGCTATTTCAGGGCGGCCGACAGGATCTTTCCGATGAAGCCGGCCGGGGCCGTTCCGAGCATCGAGTCGTGGTCGCTGTCGACCGGGTGCCGGAGGATCCGGCCGGTCACGTGCGGCTGCCAGGACTCGGCGCCGGGGGCGCCGGGGGTGAGGCCGTGGGTGGCCGTGAACAGGAGCAGGTCGCCCCGGTAGCGGCCCGGGCGGTGGGCGTCGCCCAGTACGCCGTGGGTGCGGATCACTCCGAGCAGGCGGGTCAGTTCGGTCTCGTCCAGCTCCGCGAGCGGGTTGCCGGCCTCGGCCAGGCGCTGTCGCGCGGTGGCCGGGTCGAGCGGTCCGTCGGTGGGGAGGCCGGCCCGCTCCAGGAGTTCGGCCAGGACGGCCGGCTCGCTCGGCGGCTCCTCGGTCGGGGTGCCGGTGCCGGGGAAGCCGTCCAGGTCGGCGAGCAGTTCGACCTGCTCGCCGCGGGCCTGGAGCTGGATGGCGATCTCGTGGGCGACGAGCCCTCCGAATGACCAGCCGAGAACACGATAGGGCCCCTGCGGCTGGATTTCCAGCATTCTTCCGAGATATTTTCCGGCGATTTCCCGGACGGACTCCGCGGGCTTTTCCGGCGTGCGGACGCCACCCGTCTGGAATGCATACACGGGAATGTCCGCGTCAATTTCCGCGGCGAGTGCCAGGAAGGGCCAGCCGAGTCCGACGGCGCCGTGCACGCAGAACAGCGGGCGGCGGTCGCCGGTCGGCCGGATCGCCAGGACGGGGGCGTACGGGTCCTCGGGCACGCTGGTGTCCTCGGGCGCACTGGTGTCCTCGGAGGCGCCGGCGACCCGGGCCAGGCCGGCCACGGTGCGGTGCGCGAAGACGTCGGCGGGGGTGAGCGACAGTCCGGCGGTCCGGGCCCGGCTGACCAGTTGGATGGACTTCAGGCTGTCGCCGCCGAGTTCGAAGAAGCCGTCCTCGGCGCTGACCCCGTCCTCGGCGAGGCCGAGCACCTCGGCGAAGACCCGGCTCAGGGCGAGCTCGACGGGCCCGCTCGGGGGCCGTCCGGCGGAGCGCGCGGCGGCTCGGTCGGCGGCGCCGGGGGCGGGCAGCGCCTTGCGGTCCACCTTGCCGTTCGGGGTGAGCGGCAGCGCCGCCAGCGGGACGTACCCGGTCGGGAGCATGTACTCCGGCAGGACGGCCGCCAGATGGGCGCGCAGCGCGGCGGGTTCGGGGCGGTCCGGCCCGGCGGGCACCAGGTAGGCGACCAGCCGGCGTTCGCCGGGGCCGTCCTCCCGGTCCACCACGGCGCAGCGTTCGACGGCCGGATGGTCGGTCAACACCGCCTCGATCTCGCCGAGTTCGATCCGGAAGCCGCGGATCTTGACCTGGTGGTCCACCCGGCCGAGGTAGTCCAGCGCGCCGTCCGGCCGCAGCCGGGCGAGGTCGCCGGTGCGGTACATCCGGCTGCCCGGTGGGCCGTACGGGTCGGCGGTGAAGCGGCCGGCGGTCAGGCTCGGGCGGTCCAGGTAGCCCCGGGCGACGCCCGCGCCGGACAGGTACAGCTCGCCGACCACGCCCGGCGGCACCGGGCGCAGCGTGGCGTCCAGCAGCCGGACCTGGTTGCCGGCCAGCGGGTGGCCGATCGGCGGCGGGCCGGCCTGGCCGGGCGGGAGCTCGGCGGCGAGCGACCAGATGGTGGTCTCGGTCGGGCCGTACAGGTTGGTGACCTTGGCGGCGGCGCCGGTCAGCGCCTCGGCCAGGGCCGGGCCGATCGCCTCGCCGCCGGTCAGCACGTGCAGTCCGGCCAGGGCCTGCGGGTGGCTGCCGACCAGGGCGTGCCAGAGCGTCGGGGTGGCCTGGAGGACGTCCGGTCCGCTGGTGCGGATCAGTTCGGCCAGCAGGTCGGGGTCGCGGACGGTCTCCAGCGGGGCGACCACCAGCCGGGCGCCGCCGAGCAGCGGGGCCAGCAGCTCCAGGTTGGCGATGTCGAAGCCGAAGGTGGTGACCGCGAGCAGGCTGCGGCCGGGGCCCAGGCCGAGCCGGCCGGCCAGGTCGAGCAGGTGGTTGGCCAGGGCGCCGCGGGGCACCACGACGCCCTTGGGGCGGCCGGTGGAGCCCGAGGTGTAGATGACGTACGCGGCGTGCCCGGGCCGTACCGGCGCGGCCAGTTCGGCCGGGCGCAGGTGCTCCGGGGCCTGTCCGTCGACCAGGGCGCGGGTGGCCGGGTCGTCCAGCAGCAGCGGCGTTCCGGCCGCCAGGGCGGGGACGGTGGCGGCCACCTCGGTCCGGGTGACGGTGAGCACCGGCCGGGCGTCCTCGGCCATCGCGGCGATCCGGTCGGCCGGGTAGGACGGGTCGATCGGCAGGTAGGCGGCGCCGGACTTGACCACCGCGAGGGCGGCGACCACCAGGTCGACCGAGCGCGGCAGGGCGATCGCCACCACCCGGTCGGGCGCGGCGCCCCGGGCGAGCAGGGTGCGGGCGAGCCGGTTGGCCCGGCGGTGCAGTTCGGCGAAGTCGAGCCGTTCGGTGCCGAATTCGAGGGCCGGGGCGTCCGGACGGGCGTCCGCGGCGGCCTCCAGCAGCTCGGCCAGGGTGCGGTCGCTGACCAGCGCGTCGGGGCCGACCCCGGCGGCCAGCAGCCGTTCCGGCTCGCCGGGGAGCAGGGCCGGGGCGGCGGTGACCGGACGGTCGGGCTGTTCCACCAGGGCGGTCAGCAGGTGCACCAGGCGTTCGGTGAGCCGGGTCGCGCCGGCCTCGGTGAACAGGTCGGTGCTGTACTCCAGCCGGCCGGTGAGGCCGGCCGCGCCCGAGCCCGTGCCCACGCCCCCGATCGGGTCCGGGGCCTCGGCGAGTTCGAAGGCGAGGTCGAGCCGGGCGGTGCCCAGTTCGGCCGCGCCCGCCTCGACGGTGACGCCGGGCAGGTCCAGCCGGGCGGCGGCGTTGTTGTGCAGGGCCAGCAGGGTCTGGAACAGCGGGTTGCGGGCCTGGGCGCGCTCGGGGCCGAGGGCGTCGACCAGCTTCTCGAAGGGCAGGTCCTGATGGGCGTAGGCGGCCAGGTCGGCGGCCTTGACCCGGTCCAGCAGCTCGCGGAAGGTCGGGGCGCCGGACAGGTCGGTGCGCAGCACCAGGGTGTTGACGAAGCAGCCGACCAGGTCCTCCAGGGCGTCGTCGGTGCGGCCGGCGATCGGGGTGCCGAGCGGGATGTCCTCGCCCGCGCCGAGCCGGTGGAGCAGGGTGGCCAGGGCGGCCTGCAGCACCATGAACAGGCTGGCGCCGCTGTCCCGGGCCAGCGTGAGGGCGGCCCGGTGCACCCCGGCGGGGACGGTGAAGCGGACGCTGCCGCCGCGGTAGCCGGTGACGGCCCGCCGGGGGGTGTCCACCGGCAGCTGGAGCTCGTCCGGCAGGTTGGCCAACTGCTCCTTCCAGTAGGTGAGTTGCCTGGACATCGCGGAATCGGGGTCGGTCTCCTCGCCGAGCAGTCCGCGCTGCCAGAGCGCGTAGTCGGCGTACTGCACCGGCAGCGGCGCCCAGTCGGGCGCTCGGCCGGCCAGTCGGGCGGTGTAGGCGGCGGAGAGGTCGCGGGTGAGCGGGCCGTTGGACCAGCCGTCCCCGGCGATGTGGTGGATCACCACGACCAGCAGGTGGTCCTCCGGGCCGGCCGCGAGCAGGGTGGCCCGGATCGGCGGCCGGTTCGCCAGGTCGAACCCGGCCCGGGCGAACTCCTCGGCGGCCGAGCTCAGTTCGGCTGCGGGGAGCTCGCGCAGCGGCAGCCCGACGGCGGCCTGTTCGGTGCTGAGGACCCGCTGGTAGGGCAGGCCGTCGCGGTCCGGGAAGACGGTGCGCAGGCTCTCGTGCCGCTCGATCACGTCGGTCAGCGCGGCGGCCAGCGCGGTCCGGTCCAGGGCGCCGCGCAGCCGCAGCGTCCAGGGCAGGTGGTAGGTGGCGGACGGGCCCTCCAGCCGGTCCAGGAACCAGAGCCGCTGCTGGGCGTACGACAGCGGCGGCCGCTCCGGGCGCTCCCCGGCGGTGAGCGCGGGGCGGACGGCGTCCCGGGTGAGCCGCCCGGCCAGCGCGGCCACCGTGGGGGCCTCGAACAGGGTGCGGATCGCCAGTTCGGCGCCGAGCAGGGTGCGGACCCGGCTGACCAGCCGGGTGGCGAGCAGCGAGTGCCCGCCGAGCTGGAAGAAGTCCTCGTCGATGCCGACCTTCGGCAGGTCCAGCACCTCGGCGAAGGCGGTGCAGAGCACCTCCTCCTGCGGGGTGCGCGGGCCGCGGCCGGTGCCGGCGGCGGTGGGGTCGACCTCGGGCAGCGCCGCGCGGTCCACCTTGCCGTTCGGGGTCAGCGGCAGGGCGTCCAGCACCACCAGGGTGGCGGGCACCATGTACTCGGGCAGGAGCGCGGCGGCGGCTGTCCGGCAGCGGGCCGGGTCGAGGTCGCCGGTCACATAGCCGACCAGCCGGGCGTCGCCGGCCGTGCCGCGACGGACCACCACCACGGCGTCGCCGACCCGGTCGATCGAGCGCAGCGCGGCCTCGACCTCGCCGGGCTCGATCCGGTGGCCGCGGATCTTGACCTGGTGGTCGACCCGCTCCAGGAACTCCAGTTCGCCGTCCGGCCGCCGGATCACCCGGTCGCCGGTGCGGTACATCCGGGCGCCCGGCCGCGGGCTGAACGGGTCGGCGGTGAACACCGCGGCGGTGCGGGCGGGTTGGTCCAGGTAGCCGCGGCCGACGCCGCGCCCGCCGACGTACAGCTCGCCGGGGACGCCGTCCGGCACCGGGCGCAGCGCGCCGTCCAGGACGTACAGTCCGGTGCCGCGGACGGCGCGGCCGATCGGGGCGCGCACCGAGTCCAGCTCGGCGGGGGCGCCGATCAGCGCGTGGGTGACGTCGTCCGAGCACTCGGTCGGCCCGTACGCGTTGACCAGTGGGATGGCCGGGTGCCGGGCGAACCAGCGGTGGGCCAGGTCGGCGGGCAGCGCCTCGCCGGTGACCACCAGCTTGCGCAGCCCGTCCAGGGCGGGCGGTTCGGCGCCGGCGTCCCAGCTGTCCAGGGCGGCCCGCAGCAGCGAGGGGACGACCTCCAGCACGGTGACGCCCTCGGGGGCGACCAGGCCGAACAGGGCCTGCGGGTCGGCGGCGAGTTCGCGGCCGGTGACCCGCAGCCGCCCGCCGACGACCAGCGCGGCGAGCATCTGCCAGACCGAGATGTCGAAGGTGACCGGGGCGTTGTGGACCAGCACGGTGTCCCGGTCCAGTTCCAGGTCGTCGACCTTGGCCAGCAGGTGGTTGACCATGCCCGCGCGGTGCACCATGGCGCCCTTGGGGCGGCCGGTGGAGCCCGAGGTGAAGATGACGTACGCCAGGTCGTCGGCGGCGCCGCGCGGTGCGGGCGGCCGTTTGGCGGCCCGCGGGCCCAACTCCAGGACGGGGACGTCCAGTCCGGCCGCGGCCAGCAGTTCGGCGGCGGTGCCGCGCTCGCCGGGGTCGACCAGCAGGGCGCCGATCCGCGCCTCGGCGGCCAGCACGGCGCCGCGCCGGACCGGGGCGGCGACGTCCAGCGGCAGCCAGGCCGCGCCCGCGCCGAGCACGCCGAGGACGGCGGTGACGAAGCCGCAGCCGGGCGGGGCCAGCACTCCGACCGGTCCGGTCCCGGCGTCGACGCCGGCCTTGACCAGGGCTCGGGTCACCGTGCCGGCCCGGCCGGCCAGTTGGGCGTAGGTGAGGTGTTCGGCGCCGTCGGAGACCGCGACCGCGGTCGGGGTGGTGCGGGCGAACTCCTGGACCCGGGCCACCACGTCCGTCCACGGGTCGGTCTCGGCCGGCTCCGGGGCGGGGACGGCCAGTCGGGCGCGCTCGCCGGGCAGCAGCAGGTCCAGCTGCCCGAGCGGGCGGTCCGGCTCGGCCCGGGCGGTGCGCAGCACGTGCAGCAGCCGCTCGGCGACGACGGCGGCCTCGGCCGGGGTGAACCGGGCGGTGTCGTAGCCGATCTGGAGGCGCAGCCGGTCGCCGGGCAGGGCCATCAGGCTGAGCGGGTAGTGGTTGGCGTCGCCGGCCCGCAGGTCGGTCAGCCGCAGCCCGGCGACCTCGCCGGCCAGGGCCTTCGGGTCGAGCGGGTAGTTCTCGAAGACCAGCACGCTGTCGAAGAGGTCGCCCACGCCGGCCAGCCGCTGGACGGTGTCGAGGCCGAGGTGCTGGTGCGGGAGCAGCAGGGACTGGTGGTCCTGGAGGTCGCCGAGCAGGTCGGTGAAGCTCCGCGCCGGGTCCAGGTCGACCCGCACCGGCAGGGTGTTGATGAACAGCCCGACCATGGTCTCGACCCCGGGTAGCTCCGGCGGGCGGCCGGAGACGGTGCCGCCGAAGACGATGTCGCGCAGCCCGGTGAGGGTGCCGAGCACGGTCGCCCAGGCGCCCTGCACCACGGTGTTGACGGTCAGGCCGCGGCTGCGGGCCCAGCCGGTGAGCGCGGCGAACTCCCGCTCGTCCAGTTCGACGGCGTGCTCGCCGGGCATCGCGGTCCCGGCCGTTCCGGTGCCGGACAGCCGGGTGGGCTCGGTGAAGCCGGCCAGTGCGGCGGTCCAGGCCGCCTCGGCCGCCTTCCGGTCCTGCCGGGCCAGGTGGGCCAGGTAGGACCGGTACGGGGCGGGGCGGGGCAGCGAGACGCCGCCGTCGGCGTAGCAGGCGAACAGCTCGCGCACCACGATCGGCATCGACCAGCCGTCGAACAGGATCTGGTGCGAGGTCAGCACCAGCCGGTGCTGCCGGTCGCCGAGCCGCAGCAGGCTGAAGCGCAGCAGCGGCGGGCGGGCCAGGTCGAAGGGGCGCAGCCGGTCCTGTCGGGCCAGCTGGTCGGGGTCCTGGAGGCCGGTCCGCAGGTCGATCTCCCGCCAGTCGAGCGGGACGTCGCGTGGCACCACCTGCACCGGGTCGCCGTTCCTGCGGTAGCGGAAGGCCGCCCGCAGGTTGGGGTGGCGTTCCAGCAGGGCGGTGACCGCCCGGCGCAGTCGGGCCGGGTCCAGGTCGCCGGCCAGGTCCAGTGCCAACTGCACGGTGTAGACGTCGAGTTCCTCGCGGTGGTACTGCGCGTGGAACATCAGTCCGGCCTGCAGTGGTGCCACCGGCAGGATGTCGCTCAGATTGGAGCTCCGCCCGGGTCGTCGCCCGGTGCGGGGCCCGGCCGCGGCCGTGGTCACTGCCCGTCCCCCCAGTCTTCCGTGTCGTCCATGTCGTCCATCTCGTCCTCGAACTCGTCGATCTCGTCCTGGCTGAGTGCCACCAGGTCGAGGTCGGAGGGCGTCCAGCCGCCGGCCCCGGGCTCCCGGGTGTGCCGGACCAGGGCCCGCAGGGCGTGGAACCAGCCCTCGGCGAGGTCCTCGGCGTCGGCCTGCGGCAGGGCCAGGCCGGCCCAGGTCCAGCGGGCGCTCAGCCGCGGGCCGTCCGGGCCGTCCTCGGTGACCGCGTTGACGTCCAGGACGTGCGGCAGCGGCATCCCCGGGTCGGCCCCGGCGGCCAGGGCGGCGGCCTGCTCGGTCAGCGACCAGTCCTCGCCGGTGGGCGCGGGCAGCCGGCCCAGGTAGTTGAAGCCGAGCTGCGGCCGGGCGGCGCCGGCCAGCTGTCGGGCGCCGGCCACGTCGAGGTGGCGCAGTTGGCCCCAGCCGAGTCCGTGGCCGGGCACCATCCGCAGGTGCTCCTTGACCAGCTTGAGGCTGTGCCCGGCGGCGGGGCCGCCGGCCAGCGCCTCGGTGAGGTCGACCGGGCCGGGGTCCAGCCGCAGCGGGTAGGCGGTGGTGAACCAGCCGACCGTGCGGGAGAGGTCCACCCCGGGGGCGAACTCCTCGCGCCCGTGGCCCTCCAGTTCGACCGGCACCGGGCGTTCCGGCCGCCCGGTGCGCCGGCGCCAGTCGGCGACGGCGAGTGCCAGGGCGGTCAGCAGCACGTCGTTCACCTCGGCGTGGAACGCCCCGGTGACCTCGGTGAGCAGGGCCGCGGTGGTGTCGGTGTCCAGGACCCGGTGCAGGGTCCGGGCGGTACCGAAGGTGTCCACCGCCGGGTCGGCGGGCCGGTGCCCGAGCGGCTCCCCGTCGTCGGCCGACTCGGCGCGCCACCAGTCGAGTTGGGCGCGCAGTTCGGGGCTGCCGGCGGTTCGCTCCAGCAGGGCGGACCAGTGCCGCAGCGAGGTGCCGACCGGTTGCAGCCGGACCGGTTCGCCCGCGGTCGCGGCCGTGTGGGCGCGGGCCAGGTCGGGCAGCAGGATCCGCCAGGACACCCCGTCCACCACCAGGTGGTGCAGGGTGAGCAGCAGCTCGCCGCCGGACGGGTGCCAGAGCGCCTGGACCATCCGGCCCGCGCCGGGCGCCAGCCGCTCGCGGGCGGCGACCGCCTCGGCGGGCCAGTCCACGGTCGGCCCGCCGTGGATCCGCAGCAGTGCCGCGGCGTCCACCGTGCCGGGTGCGCCGATCAGCAGCGACCAGTCGGGCCGCAGCCGCATCCGCAGCCCGTCGTGGTGGTCCAGCACCGCCTGCAGCGCCGCGGTCAGCGACTCCCGGGTGGCGTCGGCCGGGGTGCGCACCAGGACGGCCTGGTGGAAGCCGTCGACCGGTCCGCCGAGGTCGCGCAGCCAGTGCCCGATCGGCAGCTGCCCCAGCCCGCCGACGCCGTCCTCGGTGCCGACCGTGGCCACCGCCTCCTCGCCGTCGCGGGCCACCACGGCCAGCGCGGCCGGGGTCCGGTGGGTGAAGACGTCCTGCGCGGTGACCACCAGCCCGGCCGCGCGGGCCCGGCTGACCAGCTGGATGGAGACGATGCTGTCCCCGCCCAGGTCGAAGAACCCGTCGTCCGCGCCGACCGAGGGCAGTCCGAGCACCTCGGCGAAGACCGCGCAGAACGCGGCCTCCCGGGCGTCGGCCGGGGCCCGGCCGGTGGAGGCGGCGGCGTAGTCGGGAGCGGGCAGCGCCCGGCGGTCCAGCTTGCCGTTGCCGGTCAGCGGCAGGGTGTCCAGCGGGACGAACGCGGACGGCACCAGGTAGTCCGGGAGTTCGGCCGCGAGGGCGGCCCGCAGTTCGCCGACCGGCAGGTCGGCCGGGGTCACGTAGGCGACCAGCCGCTTGTCGCCGGGGCGGTCCTCGCGGACCACCGCGGCGGCCTGCTCGACGCCCGGCCGGGCCAGCAGCGCGGTCTCGATCTCGCCGAGCTCGATCCGGAAGCCGCGCAGCTTGACCTGCTCGTCGACCCGGCCGACGTAGTCCAGCTGGCCGTCGGCCGTCCAGCGCACCAGGTCGCCGGTGCGGTACATCCGGTCGTCCGGGTCGCCGTACGGGTCGGCGGTGAAGCGCTGGGCGGTGAGCTCGGGCCGGTGCAGGTAGCCCAGGGCCACCCCGGCGCCGGCCACGTACAGTTCGCCGATCACGCCCGGCGGGACCGGCCGCAGCGCCGCGTCCAGCACGTACACCCGGGCGCCGGCCAGCGGTCGGCCGATCGGCGGCTTGACCGCTCCGGCCAGGGGTTCGCTGACGGTGGCGCAGACCGTGGTCTCGGTCGGGCCGTACGCGTTGAGCATCCGCCGGCCCGCGGACCAGCGGTCGACCAGTTCGGGCGGGCAGGCCTCGCCGGCCGTGATGAGGGTCAGCCCCTCGGGCATCGGCAGCCGGCCCGGCCAGGCGGCCAGCACGGTCGGCGGCAGGCAGACCACCTCGACGCCGGCCGTCGCGACCAGCTCGGCGAGCGGCTCGCCGGGCGCCCGGTCGGGCTCCGCGGCCAGCACCAGGACGGCGCCGTTGAGCAGCACGGTGAACAGCTCCCAGGCGGCGGCGTCGAAGCTGAACGAGGCGAACTGCAGCAGCCGGGTGCCCTCGTCGACGGCGAAGCGGCCGTGCTCGGCGGCCAGCGCGGCCACCGCCCGGTGCGGCACCAGCACGCCCTTGGGGCGGCCGGTGGAGCCGGAGGTGTAGATCACGTACGCCGGGTGGTCCGGCCCCAGCGGGGTGGTCCGCTCGGCGTCCTGCGGGTCGTGCGCCGGGGCGGCGGCGATCGCGGCGGCGGTGGCAGGGTTGTCCAGCAGCAGCACGGGTGCGCTCTGCGTCTCCGGCAGCCGCTGCGCCACCGAGCCGTGGCTGAGCACCGCCAGCGGGGCGGAGTCGTCCAGCAGGTAGGCGATCCGCTCGCGCGGGTACGCCGGGTCGACCGGCAGGTAGGCCGCGCCCGTCTTGAGGACCGCGAGCACCGCGACGACCGCGTCGACCGTGCGCGGCAGCGCCAGGGCGACGATCCGTCCGGGGCCCGCGCCCAGGGCGATCAGGTGGTGGGCCAGCCGGTTGGCGCGCTCGTTGAGCTCGCCGTAGCCGGTCACGGCGCGCACCGCGCCGTCCTCGAACCAGTGCAGCGCGGCCCGTTCGGGCGCGCGGTGCACCCGCTCCTGGAAGACGTCCGGCAGCCGGACCGCGCCGACGGTGGTCGGGCGGTCGGCCCCGCTCCAGGTGCCGAGCAGCCGCTCGCGCTCCTCGGGCAGCAGGGCGTCCAGTCCGCTGAGCGGCCGGTCCGGCTGGTCGGTCAGCAGGCCCAGCAGGTGGGTCAGCCGGTCGGCCAGGCCGCGCGCGGTGCGCTCGGTGAACAGGTCGGTGCTGTACTCCAGGGTGCCGGTGAGGCCGTCCGGCCCGCCCGCTCCGTCGTACCGCTCGACGAGCTCGAAGGCGAGGTCGAACTTGGCCGTCCCGGAGCCGACCGGGCTGACCTCGGCGGTCAGGCCGGGCAGCTCGGGGCGGGCCCCGGCGTTGTTCTGGAAGGCGAGCATCACCTGGAAGAGCGGCTGGCGGGCCAGCGAGCGGCCGGCCCCGAGCCGGTCGACGAGTCGCTCGAACGGCACGTCCTGGTGGGCCAGGGCGGCCAGCACGGTCTCCCGGGCGCGGCCGACCAGGGTACGGAAGCTCGGGTCGCCGGACAGGTCGGTGCGCAGCACCAGGGTGTTGACGAAGAAGCCGACCAGGTCGTCCAGGGACTGCGCGGTGCGCCCGGCGACCGGGGTGCCGAGCGGGATGTCGGTGCCCGCGCCGAGCTTGCCGAGCAGTACGGCCAGTGCCGCCTGCACCACCATGAACGGGCTGGCGCCGGCCTCGCGGGCCAGTGCGGTGAGTGCGCGGTGCGCCCCGGCGTCCAGCCGCAGCGGCACGGTGGCGCCGCGGTAGCTGGGCACCGCCGGCCGGGGGAAGCCGACGGGCAGCGCCAGTTCCTCCGGCAGGTCGGCCAACCGGCCTGCCCAGTAGTCGAGCTGACGGCTCATCAGACTGTCCGGGTCGTCCGGCTCGCCGAGCAGTCGACGCTGCCACAGGGTGTAGTCGGCGTACTGGACGGGCAGGTCGGCCCACTCCGGGGCGCGCCCGGCCAGTCGGGCCCGGTAGGCGGCCTGGAGGTCGTCGACCAGCGGACGCACCGACCAGCCGTCGGCCGCGATGTGGTGCTGCACCAGCAGCAGCACGTGCTCCGCGCCACCGGTCTCGAACAGCACGGTGCGCAGCGGCGGTTCGGCGGCCAGGTCGAAGGGGGTGCCGGCCCGGGCGGCCAGTTCGGCGTCCAGCTCCTCGGCCGTCCGGCCGGTGAACGGCAGCACCGGCAGCTCGGGGCAGGTCTCGCCGACCGGCAGCACCCGCTGGTGCGGGCGGCCGTCCTCGGCCGGGAAGACGGTGCGCAGGCTCTCGTGCCGGGCCACCACGTCGGCCAGTGCCGCGGCGAGCGCGGCCCGGTCCAGCGGTCCGGTCAGCCGGACCGCGTGGGAGAGGTGGTAGGTGGCGCCCGCGGCGTCCAACTGGGAGAGGAACCAGAGCCGTTGCTGTCCGGGGGAGAGCGGGATCCGGTCCGGCCGGGGGCCGGCCGTCAGCTCCTCGCGGGCCGGTTCGGCGCCGTCCAGGGCGAGCGCCAGGGCGTACGGGGTGGGCGCCTCGAACAGGGTGCGGATCGGCAGTTCGACGCCGAGCCGGGCGCGCAGTCCGGTGACCACCCGGCCGGCCAGCAGCGAGTGCCCGCCGAGCGCGAAGAAGTCCTCGTCGGCGCCGACCCCGTCCAGCTCCAGCACCTCGGCGAACAGCGCGCACAGCAGTGCCTCGCGCTCGGTGGCCGGGGCCCGCCGGTCGCGCCGCGGCGCGTTGAAGTCGGGCACCGGCAGGGCCTTGCGGTCCACCTTGCCGTTGGGGGTCAGCGGCAGCGCGGCCAGTGGCACCAGCGCGGCCGGGACCATGTAGTCGGGCAGCGTCCGGGCCAGTTCGGCGCGGACGGCGGCCGGGTCGGCGTCGCCGGTCAGGTGGGCGACCAGCCGGGTGCCGCCGGACGGGTCCCGGGCGACGGTCACCACCGCGTCGGCCACGCCGGGCACGGCGCGCAGCGCGGCCTCGACCTCGCCGGGCTCGATCCGGTGGCCGCGGATCTTGACCTGGTGATCGACCCGTTCCAGGAACTCCAGTCGGCCGTCGGAGCGGTGCAGCACGCGGTCGCCGGTGCGGTACATCCGGGAGCCGGGGGCGGGCGCGTACGGGTCGGCGACGAAGGCCCCGGCGGTGCGCCGGGGGTCGTCGAGGTAGCCGCGGCCGACGCCGCGCCCGCCGACGTACAGTTCACCGGGCTGTCCGGCCGGGACGGGCTGCAGCGAGTCGCCGAGGACGTACAGCCGGGTGTCGCGGACCGGACGGCCGATCGGGGCGCGCACCGAGTCCAGGTCGGCGGGGGAGCAGATCAGGGCGTGGGTGACGTCGTCCGAGCACTCGGTCGGCCCGAAGGCGTTGACCAGCGGGATGCCGGGGCACAGCGCGAACCAGCGCCGGGCCAGGTCGGCGGGCAGCGCCTCGCCGGTGACCACCAGCCGTCGCAGCAGGGCGAGTCCGGGCAGCGCGGCGCCGGCCTCCCAGGCGTCCAGGGCGGCCCGCAGCAGCGAGGGGACGACCTCCAGGACGGTGACGCCCTCGGCGTCGGCGAGCGCGAACAGCGCGCCCGGGTCGGCGGCGAGCTCGCGGGACACGACCCGCAGCCGTCCGCCCGCGACCAGCGGGCTGAGCATCTGCCAGACCGAGATGTCGAAGGTGACCGGGGCGTTGTGCACCACCGTGTCGGCCTCGGACAGCTCCAGGTCGGCGTGCTTGGCCAGCAGGTGGTTGACCATGCCGTCGCGGTGCACCATGGCGCCCTTGGGGCGGCCGGTGGAGCCCGAGGTGTAGATGACGTACGCCAGGTCGTCGCCGGTGCCGGCCGGGGCCAGCAGCCGTTCGTCGCGGGCCCGGTCCAGGGCGAGGACGGCGGGGCGCCCGGGCAGCGCGTCGAGCAGGGTGTCCAGGTACGGCCGCTGGTCCTCGCCGTGCAGCAGCACGGCGGCGCCGGCGGCCTCGACCAGGGCCGCGCCGCGGGCGGCCGGGGCCCGGACGTCCAGCGGCAGCCAGGCGGCGCCGGCGCCGAGCACGCCGAGCACGGCGGTGACGAAGCCGGTGCCGGGGGCGGCGGCGATCGCCACCAGCCGGTCCGGTCCGGCGCCGGCCGCGATCAGCCGGCGGGACAGTGCGCTGGCCCGGGCGACCAGCTCGGCGTAGTCGAGCCGGCCGGCGTCGTCCTGGACGGCGACGGCGTCGGGGCGGGCCAGGGCGAGCTCGTGGATCCGGGGCAGCACGTCGGTGAAGGCCTCGGGCTGCTGCCCGTAGGTGTTCCACTCGATCAGCACCCGCTCGCGCTCGGCCTCGGGCAGGGCGGTGATCCGGCCGACCGGCAGTTCGGTGGAGACGGTGGCGAACTGGGCGAGGTAGCCGAGCAGGGCGTCCCGGAAGAGGTCCAGGCGCTCCTGCGGGTAGCGGTCGGCGTCGCCGTCGACGCGCAGCTCGCAGCCGTCCTCCTCGCTGTCCAGGAAGAGGATCTGGAGGTCCGGGACGGGGCCGGTGGACAGGTTGCGGACCCTCGCCCGGCAGTCGCCGAGAGCGAAGGTGCCGCCGGTCTGCAGCACGTTGACGGTGGGGCCGAAGGTGCGGCCGGCGTCGCCGGTCAGGCCGAGTTCGCGGCGGATCGCGTCGTGCCGGTGGCGCTGGTGGCGCAGCGTACCGCGCAGGACGGCGGCGGTCCGGGTGAGCAGGCCGTCGCGGCCGAGCGCGGGGTGGGCGTCCAGCGGCAGCGGCAGGAAGTTGGCGCGCATGCCGGGCACGGACTGGGCCAGCGGGGTGGTGCGGGCGGCGACCGGGAGGGTGAGCACGACCCGGTCGGTGCCGCCGAGTTGGGCCAGGCAGCCGGCGGTGGCGCCGATCAGCAGGGTCTGCCAGGTGACCCGCTCGGCCCAGGCGGCGTCCTGCAGCCTGGTGACGGTGTCGGCCGGGATCCGGCCGGTGCTGCGCACGGTGGACCGGGCGGGTGCGCCGAGGTGGCCGGAGAGCACGGTGGGTTCGAGGCCGTCGGCCAACTGCTCGGCCCAGTAGGCGCGGTCGCGCTGGTGGGCGGGGGAGTCGAGGTGGTCGTGTTCCTCGGCGAGCAGTTCGGCGAGGGTGGGGTCGGCGGCGGGTTCGGCGTCGGGCAGGTCGTACTCGGCGGCGAGCCGGCGGTAGACCAGGGCGCGGCTGAAGCCGTCCAGCAGGATGTGGTTGGCCTTCATGTACAGCCAGGCCAGCTCGGGGCCGATCAGCACCAGGGTGGCGGCCAGCGAGTCGGGGCCGAGCGAGGAGGGCAGTTGCCGGTCGGTCTCCAGAAACGTTTCGGCAGCGGCGAGCGGGTCCGGCTCACCGGTCAGGTCGAGCACCGGAAGGGGCCGCGGGTGCGGCGGCTCGACGATCTGGACCGGCTGCCCGTCGCGCTCGGCGAAACGCACCCGCAGGCACTCGGTGCGGTCCTGCACGCGCTGCCAGGCGGCCCGCAGCCGCCGGTGGTCCAGCGGGCCGGTCAGCTCCAGGCAGTCCGCCATGGTGAACACCGGGTTGCCCGGGTCGAGCTGCTGGGCGAACCACATCTCCCGCTGGGCGGCGGACAGCGGCAGCTCTTCCGGATGTGCTGATTCGAACAATGGCGATGTGTGACGCATCGTCATCTTACCCCCGTGGCAATGGCGTTGGGCGCCGCCGGGCGTTCGACCGCATCCAGTGCGTCGACGCCGTAGATGTCGCGCACCCATGCGCTCTGGTAGATGGTGTCGAGATAGCGGTCGCCCAGGTCGGGCGAGACGGCCACGGCGACGACGTCCTGGTCGTGGCGGTGCTCCGCCAGCCAGGCGGCGGCTCCGCTGACCACCGTTCCGGTCGAGCCGCCGAACAGGAACCCGCCGCGGGCGAGCCGGTGGCAGGTGCGGACGGTGTCGAGCTCGGCCACGTGCACGACGTCGTCGACGAAGCTCTCGTCCAGCAGGGCCGGTCGGACCCCGGCCCCCAGGCCGGGGATCATCCGCGGTCCGGGCTCGCCGCCGAAGGTGACGGAGCCGATGCTGTCCACCGCGACGATCCGGGTGGCCGGCCGGTGCTCCTTGAAGTAGCGGGCGCAGCCCATCAGCGTCCCGGTGGTCCCGGCTCCGACGAACAGCAGCTCCAGGTCAGGGAACTGACGGTGGATCGACGGGGCGGTGGTGCGGTAGTGGGCCCGCCAGTTGTCCGGGTTGGCGTGCTGGTTGAGCCAGACGTAACGCGGCGAGGAGGCGCACAGCCCCCGGACGTAGTCCAGTCGGGCGCCCAGGAAGCCGGTCTCCGGCGAGGGCTCGGTGATCATGTGCACCTGGCCGCCGAGGGTTTCGATGAGCTGCCGGGTGGACAGATTGGTCCGTGGGTCGACGACGCAGATGAAGCGGTAGCCCCGGACGGAGGCGATCATGCTGAGCGCCATCCCGAGGTTGCCCGAGGAGGACTCCACCAGGATGGAGTCACGGTTCAGCCGCCCGTCCCGCTCGGCCGCGTCGACCATGCTGAGCGCCGCTTTGAGCTTGACGGAGCCGGCGAAGTTGAAGCCCTCGCACTTGAGGTACAGCGGATAGTCGAACATCGCCCGCAGGTCGACGAAGAGCTCGTCCTCGTTGAACTCCTGCGGCGTTCTGATGATGGGCATCGCCCGTCCCCCTACGCGGTGGAGTGAGTGACGGGACGTCAGTCCCAGATGATGTCGTCGCCGCCGTGCACGGAACCGGTGACCGCGGCGGTCGGGACGGCGGTGGTGCGGGCGGCGGAAACGGTGATGCTGCGCATGGTGGACCCCCGGTGGTGAATGGCGCCGCGGGCCGTGGAACCGGCGGCGGCGAAACGGGCTGTAACGGATGGCTGCGCGGTCGGGTTCGATTCCGGCGCCGAAACGTCAGGCGGGCAGGGAATCCGAATCCGGGGAGAGGGGCGTCCGGCCCCTTCGGGTGGAGCGGGGACGTCAGTCCCAGATGATGTCGTCGGCGTGCGCGCCGCCGGTGGTCTTGCCGACGGGGCCGTCCCAGATGATGTCGTCGCCGTGGGCGGCGGCGACCGTCGGGTGGACCGGGGTGCCCTTGGTGACCGGGCCGTCCCAGATGATGTCGTCGGCGTGCACGGAGCCGGCCGCCGGGTGGGCGGGGGTGCCGCTGGTGACCGGGCCGTCCCAGATGATGTCGTCCCCGTGCACGGAACCCGCGCCCTGGGTCGCCGCCGTCGTCACGGTGGCGGCGCCGGCGACCGGTGCGGTGAGGGCGGCGCCGGCCAGCAGCAGGCCGAGGACGGCGGCGGCGCGGGCGGCGGTGCGGGTGGCGGAAACGGTGAAGCTGCTCATGATGAACCCCCGGTGCAAATTGAGCCGCGGGCCGTGAAATCGGCGGCGGCGAGACAGGTGATACGGATGAGTGCTGTGCCTGGTTCAATTCCCGCGGTGAATGACCGCGCGGGACCGGCGCTCGAATCCTCCGGGAGGGGGCTTCGGCCCCCTTCGGCATGACCAAGTCTGTCTCGCACACACGTTCCGTGCCACAGTTCTCGATGTCAGGGTCCTGCCCTGGCAGCACCCTGCACCGCGCCCGCGCCGCAGGTCACTCCTCCAACAACGGCAGCCGGTCGTCGCTGAATTCGGCCGCCAGCCGCCATCCGCGCAGTTCAGGCGCGTCCCGCAGACAACGGCGGGCGATCCGTTGCGCGGCGGAATCCGACTCTCCGGATTTCGGCGGGCCGAGAAAGAAGACAAGATCGGCGCCGAGTGGGTCGATCTCGACATAGACGTGCTCAAGTCGGTCGACCGGATCGGCCGCCTTCCGAAGCAACTCGACGAGTTTGTCGGGAGTGACCTGTTCCGGCCCGACCTTACCCCGAACCAGACGTCCGACAGTGATATACATGTCAAATCCTCTCGTGGGTGGACCCGCGCGTAGTCCGCAGGAAAGGGCCTGGCCCCAAACGGCGGCTGGGAGTGGGCGGGGTGTCGTAGCATGCCCCCGAGATCCGGCAATGACGTGGCGTCATCAGGTTCAATATCGGGGGGGCAGGCGGTGCTGTCAGTGTTAGGACTGGATCCCGATGCCGAGGCCGTGTACCGGACGGTGCTGGCCCGGCCGGAGCTCGGAATCGCGGGGGTCGCGCACGATCTCACCTGGCCGGAACAACGGGTCCGGGACGCCCTGGACGGGCTGGCCCGGCTCACCCTGATCAGGCATTCCGAGCTGGAGCCCGGGCACCTCCTCCTGGTCAACCCGGAGGTCAGCCTGGCGATGCTGATCGGCCGGCAGGAGGCCGAACTCGCCGAGCGGCAGCGCCAGATCGCCCAGAGCCGGCTGGAGGCGGCCAAGCTCGTCGCCCAGTACGCCGAGAGCCGCAAGGGCGAACGGGGCCTGGGCGTCGAGCAGTTGGAGGGGGTCGACCAGATCCGGCTGCGGCTGGAGGAGCTCTCGCACTCCTGCACCGCCGAGATCATGGGCTTCGCGACCGGCGGCGGGCAGTCGCCGGCCGCCCGAAGAGCCGGGCAGGTCGCGGACCAGGAGGTCTTCGACCGCGGCGTGCAGATGCGCAGCATCTACCTGGAGAGCGCCGCCAACGACGGCGGCACCATCTCCCACCTGGAGTGGCTCACCGGAAGGGGCGCCCGGGTGCGGATAGCCCCGTCGCTCCCGATGCGCCTGGTGATCTTCGATCGCAAGGTGGCGGTCGTCCCCACCGATCCGGACGACACCAGCGTGGGGGCCCTGGTGCTGTCCGGTCCCGGACTGGTCTCCGCGCTCTGCGCGCTGTTCGAGTACGTCTGGGAGAACGCGACCCCGTACGGGAAGTCCTCGGGCAAGGGGACGGAAGGCCTCAACCCGCAGGCCATGGCGGTGCTCAGCCTGCTGGCCCAGGGCCACACCGACGAGGTGGTGGCCCGCAAACTCGGCGTCTCGGTGCGCACTTCGCGCCGGATCACCGCGGAACTGATGGCCTGGTTGGGCGGCCGGAGCCGGTTCCAGGCCGGGGTGATCGCCGGCGAGCGCGGTCTGCTGCAGGGCGGGGCGTCGGAGCGGGTGGACGACTAGGGCTGGGGCCGGGGCTAGGGCCCGGGCCGGGGCGGGAAGCGAACAGCCGGTCCGGGCGGGGCGACTGTCGCCGCCCCGCCCGTACCGGCCCGCCCGGTGCTTCCTCAACGGGTCACCGCGGTGCGGTAGATCCGCAGGTCGACCGGGATCAGCACCGCCAGCAGGCCCGCCACCACGATCACCGCGAGCAGCACCGGGTGCCGGTCCGGCAGGCTGTCCCCGACCACGGCCGGGGCGTTGCCCCACAGCTCCCGGCAGGCCCCGGCCACCAGGCTCACCGGGTTCCACTCGGCCACCGCGCGCAGCCAGCCGGGCAGCCCGGTCAGCGGCATGAACGAGTTGGACAGGAACGACAGCGCCACCAGGAACAGCGCCGAAATCCCGTTGATCGCCTCGGCGTTGCTCAGCACCATGCCGATCAGCGCGCCCAGCCAGAGCATCGCGTAGGCGAAGGCCAGCACCAGCACGAAGCCCAGCGCGGCCGAGCCGAGGTCCTTGTGGATCCGCCAGCCGACGCCGAGGCCGGCCAGGGCGACCGCGCCGGTGGCGGTGGCGGTGGTCAGCAGGTCGGCCGCGGTGTGGCCGACCAGCACCGTGGCGCGGCCCATCGGCAGTGAGCGGAAGCGGTCGATCAGCCCGGTGCGCAGGTCGGCGGCCACGCCCAGGGCGGCCACGCCGACGCAGGTCAGCCCGACCTGGGCGAACACCCCGGCCATCACGTAGTCGTGGTACTCGCCGGAGCCGGTCACCGTCACCACGGAGGCGAACAGGTAGCCGAGCACGATCACCATGGTCACCGGGGTGAGGGTGATCGCGATGACCTTCTCCGGGGTGCGCCGCAGATGCCGCAGATGGCGGCCGATCAGCGCGGCGGTGTCTCCGAGGGCCGTGCCGAGGCCGGCCGGGGCGCCGATGTCACTCACTGCTGGTCTCCCGTCCGTCCGGCGGCGGCCGCCACCGGTACCCGCTCCTCGTTCCGCCCCGCCGGCTCCTCCGGCTGGTCCCGCTGCTCCGGCTCGGCCCGCTCGGCCTGCGGGGCGGCCTGCTCCGGGGCCCGGCCCACCTGGGCGCCGCGCCCGGTCAGCTGGAAGAACACGTCGTCCAGCGACGGACGGCGCAGCGCGAAGTCCGTCACCGGCACCCCGGCCGTCTCCAGGGCGACCGCGGCGGCGGCGATCGTGCCGATGCCGTCGGCCAGTTGGACGGTGATCCGGCGCCCGCTGAGGTCCACCTCGGGCTTCGCGGCGGCCACCGGGGCGAGCACGGCCAGCGCCTGGGGCAGGGCCGCCTCGGTGCCGACGCCCACCTCCAGCCACTCGTCGCCGACCTTGCGCTTGAGCTCGTCCGGGGTGCCCTCGGCGATCACCCGGCCGGTGTCGATCACCAGGATCCGGTCGGCCAGGAAGTCGGCCTCCTCCAGGTACTGGGTGGTGAGCAGCACGGTCACCCCCTGGGCGACCTGCTCGCGGACCATCTCCCAGAGCACCAGCCGGCTCGCCGGGTCCAGCCCGGTGGTCGGCTCGTCCAGGAACAGCACCGCGGGCCGGCCGATCAGCGCGGCGGCCAGGTCCAGCCGACGGCGCATGCCGCCGGAGTAGGTCTGGGCCGGCTTCCCGGCGGCGTCCTCCAGCTCGAACCGGGCGAGCAGCTCGGCCGCCCGGTCACGGGCCCCCTTGCGCCCCAAGTGCAGTAGTCGGCCCAGGAGTTCGAGGTTCTCGCGGCCGGTGAGCAGCCCGTCCACGGCGGCGTACTGGCCGGCCAGGCCGATCCGCCGGCGCACCTGGCGCTGCTGGCGGACCACGTCGAACCCGGCCACCTCGGCCCGGCCCTGATCGGGCTCCAGCAGGGTGGCCAGCAGTCGGACGGTGGTGGTCTTGCCGGCCCCGTTGGGGCCGAGCAGGCCGAGCACGGTGCCGGCGGCCACCTCCAGGTCGACGCCCTTGAGGGCGTGGTGCTCGCCGTATCTCTTGCCGAGACCGGTCGCCCGAATAGCGGTGTCCATCATTCATTCCCCCTTCCACGGAGGTTTGTCGATCGTTCGGAACAGAAGACGCCGGAGCGCATTCCGGCGCGTAATCACGGAATTCGGTGGAATCGTTCGGCGGGGTCGGCCCGGTACGGGTCCCGACCCGCGCGACGGGCGGTCGCCCGGGTTCGGCGGCCGGTCGGATTCACCGGTTCATCGGCCCGGCGTCACTCGATGGTGGCCCGCTCGAATGGTTGTCCCTCAACGGGAACCGACCGTAGCACCGGGTGAACGGGCCAGGTAAGAGCCTCCGAGCCGCCTCCACTGGCAGCAGCTTGCCACCGCAGGATGCTGCAACTCCCGGAGGCCCCACGGCGGTTCGTAAGGGCCTACGGTCGTGGTTATTCCGCCGGTCCCCCTCATGCCGGTGAGGACACACCCGCAACCCGAATGTCGCCACCGCGGCTTGATCATGCCGCCGACCCGCAGGAGAGGTAATGGCACGTCAAAGCAATTTCGCGGCCCGACTGGGCGAGTGGAGTGCCCAGCACCGGAAGACCGCCGTGTTCGGCTGGATCATCCTCGTCGTCCTGGTCACCGTGATCGGTGGCATGGCCGGCCAGAAGAACCTGACCCAGGCCGACTACGGGACCGGTGAATCGGGCCAGGCCGCCCAGGTCCTGAAGGACGCCGGGATCAAGGATCCGGCCAACGAGCTGATCCTGGTCCACAGCGACGGACTGACCACGGACTCCCCGGAGTTCCGCAGCGCCGTCCAGGCCACCGCCGACGCCGTGAACAAGACCGGGCTCGCGGAGAACCTGCGCGACCCGTACACCACCCAGGCCTTCTCGGCCGACAAGCACTCCGCGCTGATCATGTTCGCCGTCACCGGCGACCCGGACACCGCGGCCGACCGGATCGACCCGGTGATCACCGCGGTGCAGGACACCGCCAAGGCGCACCCGCAGGTGACCCTCGGCGAGTTCGGCGGCGCGAGCGCCCTCAAGGGCATCGACGACAGCCTCGGCGACGACTTCGCACGGGCCGAACTCACCGCTCTGCCGGTCGCGTTGGGCATCCTGCTGGTGGTCTTCGGCGCCTTCGTGGCGGCCGTGCTGCCGGTCGCCCTGGCGGTCACCGCCTGCATCGGCGCGATGGGCCTGCTCGCCCTGAGCAGCCAGGCGGTGCCGGTGGACGGCATGACCAACTCGGTGATGTTCCTGATGGGCCTCGCCGTCGGCGTCGACTACTGCCTGTTCTACCTGCGCCGTGAGCGCGAGGAGCGGGCGGCCGGTCGGGACAAGGCGACCGCGCTGCGGATCGCCGCCCACACCTCGGGCCACTCGGTGATGGTCTCCGGTCTCACCGTGATGGTCGCGATGGCCGGCATGTTCCTCTCCGGGCTGACCGTCTTCGAGGGCTTCGCGATGGCCACCATCGAGGTCGTCGCGGTCGCGGTGGTCGGTTCGATGACCGTGCTCCCCGCCCTGATGTCGATGCTCGGCGACAAGGTCGCGTCCGGCCGGATCCCGTGGATCAGCAAGCGCCGCCAGGCCGCCGTCGCCAACCCGAAGCCCGCCAACGCGCTGCTGCGCGGGGTGCTGGCCCGGCCCGCGATCTTCGCCACCCTGGCCGCCGCCGTCCTGCTGGTGCTGGCCGCCCCGGCGCTCGGCATGAAGACCGAGAAGCTCGGCATGGACAAGCTGCTGCCCTCGGACAACCCGCTGGTCTCGGTGTCGCACCAGATCGACAAGGAGTTCCCCGGCTCGCCCTCCCCCGCCATGGTGGTGGTCAAGGCCGACGACATCGACTCGCCGCAGGTCGCCAAGGGCATCGAGGACTTCAAGCAGGCCGCCGTGGCGTCCGGGAAGACCGGCAACCAGATCGACGTGCGGTACTGGAAGGACAAGAACATCGCCGAGATCAGCGTCCCGCTGGCCGGCAACGGCACCGACGACACCTCCAAGGCGGCGCTGTCCGCACTGCGCGGGCAGATCGTCCCGCAGACCCTGAAGGCGGTGCCGGGCACCACCGCGCTGGTCGCCGGCGACCTCGCCTTCTCGGTCGACTACAACAACCAGCTGGACAAGAGCATCGTCCCGGTGTTCGCCTTCGTCATGGGCGTCACCTTCCTGCTGATGCTCTTCTCCTTCCGCTCGCTGACCATCTCGATCACCTCGATCCTGCTCAACCTGCTCTCGGTGGCGGCCGCCTACGGCGTGATGACCGCGGTCTTCCAGCACGGCTGGGGCGCCTCGCTGGTCGGCACCAAGGCGCCGGGCGCGATCGAGTCCTGGATGCCGCTGTTCGTCTTCGTGGTCCTCTTCGGCCTCTCGATGGACTACCACGTGTTCGTGGTCTCCCGGATCCGTGAGGCCTACCTGTCGGGCAAGTCCAGCCGGGAGGCGGTCGGCCTCGGCATCCGCAACACCGCCGGGGTGGTCACCAGCGCCGGTCTGATCATGGTCGCGGTGTTCGCGGTCTTCGGCACCCTGGGCATGCAGGACTTCAAGCAGCTGGGCATCGGCCTGGCGGTCGCGGTCCTGCTGGACGCCACCCTGGTCCGCGCGGTGCTGCTGCCCGCGGTGATGGCCCTGCTGGGCGACGGCAACTGGTACCTGCCGCGCTGGCTCGGCGGCGGCCGCCGCACCGCCCCCGCGCACGCCGCCGGGGTGCCCCAGCCCGTCGGGCAGCACGAGCCGGCCGGCACCTACGTCGGCTGACCCGGTCCCGCCCCTCCTCCGCCCGCCACTTCTGGAGCCACCACCGTGTTCGAGTTCAGAGTCATCGACGGCACCACCGCCCGCGAGGTCATCGCGGGAGCCCGCCCGCGGATCGTCCAGGAGGTCCGGGAGACCTACCTGACCCACGGCGCCGGTGAGTCCGTCAACCCCGACAGCTACTTCCTGCGCTTCCCGGCCAAGCCGGACGCCCGGATCATCGCCCTGCCGGCCTACCTGGGCGGCGGTGTGGGCCTGGCCGGCATCAAGTGGATCAGCAGCTTCCCGGCCAACGTCGAGCGGGGCTTCCCGCGGGCCTCGGCCGCCCTGCTGCTGAACGACTACGAGACCGGCTACCCCTTCGCCGTCCTGGAGGCCTCGCAGATCAGCGCGGCCCGCACCGCGGCCTCCGCTGTGCTCGCCGCCGAGGTGCTCGGCGGCGGGCGCACCGCCGGCCGGCTGGCGGTGGTCGGCGCCGGCATCATCGCCCGCAACATCCTGGAGTTCTTCGGCGCCCAGCAGTGGGAGATCGACGAGCTGGTGGTGCACGACCGCAAGGCCGAGTACGCCCGGGCCCTGGCCGACCACGCCGACGCCGAACTCGGCTACCCGGCGCGGGTGGTGGAGGACCTCGGCGAGACGCTCAAGGGCGCCGACGTGGTGGTGCTGGCCACCACCGCGGGCGAGCCGTACATCCTCGACCCGGAGACCTTCGCGCCCGGGCAGCTGGTGCTGAACATCTCCCTGCGCGACCTCGCCCCCGAGATCATCGGCGGCGCGTACAACGTGCTGGACGACGTCGAGCACTGCATGAAGGCGAACACCTCTCCGCACCTGGCCGAACAGCTCTACGGCAACCGGGAGTTCGTCACCGGCACGCTCGCCCAGGTGATCGAGGGCGAGGTCGCGGTCGGCACCGACCGCCCGGTGGTCTTCTCGCCCTTCGGCCTCGGCGTGCTCGACCTCGCGGTCGGCGCGCTGGTGCACGACGAGGCGGTGGCCGCCGGCAAGGCCACCGAGATCCCCGGCTTCTTCGCCGAGACGACCCGCTGGTAGTCCTCGGGGCGTGTCCGACACGCCCGCACGGCGGGACCGGCCCCCAGCGGGCCCGCCGAGGACGCCGGCCACTCCGGGACCGGCCCCCACCGGGCCCGGCGCCACCGACGAGGGCCCCGACCGCTCACCGCGGTCGGGGCCCTCGTGGTGTCGCGGTCGGTCAGGCGTCGCCGCCGCCGAAGCGGGCCGTCCAGGCCGCCAGGTCCTCGTCGGTGATCTTCGCGAACAGCACCGGCGGCACGGTGAACGGCGTTCCGGCCGGGACCAGTTCCAGGGCCCGGGCCTCGTCCCCGGTGATCCAGCCGCGCTCGTCGGACGGGAGCGCGAAGGCGCCGCGCATCGCCGCCGCCGCGGTCGGGATGAACGGCTCGGACACCACCGCGTACAGGTGGATCAGGTTCATCGCCGTCCGCAGGGTGAGCGCCGCCGCCTCCGGGTCGGTCTTCACCTGCAGCCAGGGGGCCTTCTCGTCCAGGTAGGCGTTGCCCGCGCTCCACAGCGCGCGCAGCGCCTGAGACGCCTTGCGGAAGTTGAGCGCGTCCAGCTGGGTCTCGTACTCGGCCAGCAGGCCGGCGATCTGCTCGCCGAGCCGCTGCTCGGCGTCGCCCGCCGCGGCCCCGACCGGGACGTCGTCGCCGAAGCGCTTGCGGCTGAACGAGAGCACCCGGTTGACGAAGTTGCCGAGGGTGTCGGCGAGGTCCTTGTTGACCACCGAGGCGAACAGGTCCCAGGTGAAGCTGGAGTCGTCCGACTCGGGCGCGTGCGCCATCAGGAAGTAGCGCCAGTAGTCGGCCGGCAGCAGCTCCAGCGCGACGTCGGTGAAGATGCCGCGCTTCTGGCTGGTGGAGAACTTCCCGCCGTAGTACGTCAGCCAGTTGAAGGCCTTGACGTAGTCGACCTTCTTCCACGGGCGGCGCGAGCCGAGGATGGTGGCCGGGAACATCACGGTGTGGAACGGGACGTTGTCCTTGGCCATGAACTCGGTGTAGCGGACGGTCCCGTCGGCCTCGTACCACCAGGACTTCCAGTCCCGGTCCTGTCCGGCCGGGGCGGCGTCCGCCCACTCCTTGGTGGCGCCGATGTACTCGATCGGGGCGTCGAACCAGACGTAGAACACCTTGCCCTCGGCGGCCAGTTCGGGCCACACGTCGGCCGGCACCGGGACGCCCCACTCCAGGTCGCGGGTGATCGCGCGGTCCTGGAGGCCCTCGGTGAGCCACTTGCGGGCGATCGAGGAGGCCAGCACCGGCCACTCGTCGCCGTGCGCGGCGATCCAGGCCTCGACCTCCCCGGTCAGGTCCGACTGGAGCAGGAACAGGTGCCGGGTCTCCCGGACCTCCAGGTCGGCGCTGCCGCTGATCGCCGAGCGCGGCTCCAGCAGGTCGGTCGGGTCCAGCACCCGGGTGCAGTTCTCGCACTGGTCGCCGCGCGCCTTGTCGTAGCCGCAGTGCGGGCAGGTGCCGACGATGTAGCGGTCCGGCAGGAAGCGGCCGTCGGCGTTGGAGTACACCTGGCGGATCGCCCGCTCCTCGATGAAGCCGTTGCGCTGCAGCTCGCGGGCGATCTCCTGGGTGATCTCCCGGTTCTGCGGCGAGGAACTGCGGCCGAAGTGGTCGAAGGACAGTGCGAAGCCGTCGTACACCGCCTTCTGCGCCTCGTGCGCCCGGGCGCAGAACTCGGCGACCGGCAGCCCGGCCTCCTGCGCGGCCAGCTCGGCGGGGGTGCCGTGCTCGTCGGTGGCGCAGATGTACAGCACCTCGTGGCCGCGTTGGCGCAGGTAGCGGGAGTAGACGTCCGCCGGGAGCATCGACCCGACCATGTTGCCCAGGTGCTTGATCCCGTTGATGTACGGAAGGGCGCTGGTGATCAGGTGCCGAGCCATCCTCGGATGCTCCGATTTCTCCCGCACGCGCACCCCACCCGGAGTGCTGTGCCAGGCGCAGGGGTCCACTGTGGGCTGCCAAGCCTACCGCCGTCGGAGTGGCGTACCGTTCCGCCTCACGGTCGGGGCAGGTCGGCGACGCGGTCGAACTCCCCGTCCTTGACCCCGCGGACGAACGCGGCCCACTTGCGCGGTGTCGTCCGCACGACCACCTCGGGCCGGTCCGACTCGCGGATCTCCACCAGGTCGCCGCTCGCCCTGACCTCGACGCAGTCGCCGCTCTCGCCGCTGGCCGACGCCTTGCGCCAAACGTTCATGCGAAGTCTTTCAGTAAGGCCCGGATGAAGTCCCGGGACTCGGCCGTCCCGAGCGCGATCGCCGCAGCCTTCTCCTTGATCCGCCGGTAGGAGGCCAATTCCGCATCGGAGTGCACGAACTGCGGCCCGTGGGTGAGCTCGATCTGGACGGTGTCGAGCTGCGGAACGGGCCCGCGGGCCAGATACAGGGCCTCCCCGGAGCCGGTGTAGGTGGGGACGCTGAACGGGATCACCCGGATCTCCAGCCCGGGCCGTTCGGAGTTCTCCAGCAGGCTCAGCAACTGCCGGCGCAGCACTTCCGGCCCCCCGAACTGCATCCGCAGCGCGGATTCGTGCAGGACGGCGGTGTACGGCTTCGGTCGGTCCACGAAGATCTGCTGGCGCCGGATCCGGAATGCCGTCCGGACCTCCGCCTCCTGCCGGCGGGACGCGGGCAGCCGCTCGAACACCGCGGCCGCGTACTCCGGGGTCTGCAGCAGCCCGGGCATGAGGGTGCTGTTCAGGATGGACAGCGAGGTGGCGTGGTGCTCCATCTCCGCGATGTCGACGATCGCGGAGGGCATCCGGCCCCGGTAGCCGTCCCACCAGTACTTGCGACGGTCCTGGGTCATGGCGAGCAGCGCGTCGAGGTACGGGCCCTCGGGGCAGCCGCAGGTGCGCGCCCAGATCCGCAGCCGCTCGGCGCTGATGCCCGACTTCCCGTTCTCCATCTGGGAGATCTTGGGCAGGTCGGTGCCGATGGTGACGGCCAGGTTCTTGGGCGTCACACCCACGCGTTCGCGCATCTTGCGCAGCTCGATCCCCAGGCGCTGCTGGCGCACGGTCGGCGACAAGCGGGGTGGCATGACTCTCTTCTCCGGATCGCGGCTACGGTCGATGCTTCCGGTGAAGTGTGCCGTGCACAACGGGCCCTAGCCACCGAATTGGGGGATACCCCACGATGGAGTGAACGTCCAGTGCCTCGGTAGCAACTCTGGCACCCTGACTCTATGGTCGTCCGTGTCACTCACTGACTTGTTGTCCCCTAAACAGTCGCCAATCAGCCGTAAATACACACCAGATGCATGGTCAGGGCGCTCGACATCACCGACCGGAGACAGCCATGCCCCTTCCCCCGTCCCGCCGCCTTCCCCAGCGCAATTCCGCCGCCCGGTGAATGCCCTTCTGGTCGCCGGATTGTCCGCCCTCCTGCTCGCCGTCCTTTTCGTCGGCTGGCTGGTCTGGCTGGTCAACGTCCAACCCCGGGAACTCCGGCCGAGAAAAGGCGAGTTCGCCCCCCGTCATTCCGCCTCCGTCGACCGCGATTAGCGCCCCGGCCCTCCCGACCGGGGCCGGCGGGGCGGAGCGCTCAGCCGCGGGAGAGGCGTTCGGTCAGCCGGGACTCGGCGGCCGGCCACTCGTCGGCGAGCATCGAGAAGTAGGCGGTGTCCCGCCAGGTGCCGGTGGGGCGGAGGCGGTGGCGGCGGAAGACGCCCTCGAACTGGGCGCCGAGGCGCTGGATGGCGTTGCGGGAGCGCTCGTTGAGGGCGTCGGTCTTCCAGAAGACGCGGCCCATGCCGAGGTCCTCGAAGGCGTGGGTGAGGAGCAGCAGCTTGGACTCGCTGTTGACCGCGGTGCGCCACACCGAGCGGGCGTACAGGGTGCCGCCGATCTCGACGTACTCGTCCTTCGCGCTGTAGTCGTGGTAGCCGGTGATGCCGACGGCCGTGCCGGTCGCGAGGTCGACGACGGCGAAGTAGACGCACTGGCCGGTGGCCGTTTCGGCGATGCGGGCGTCGAGGATCGCGCCGAGCTCCTCCTCGGAGGCGGGCGGGAGGGACATCGTCCAGCGCCAGACCTCGGGGTCGGAGCCGACGGAGGCCCAGAGTGCGGCGAGGTGGCGGCGCTCCAGGGGCTCCAGGCGGACGTGGCGGCCGGTGAGGGTGACGGGTGAGGGCAGCTTCGCGGTCATGCCTCCGAACGTAGCGCGACTCTGCACTAGAAGCAATGGAATTCTGTGCTAGTGCAAACCGGGGAGGGTAAAGGGAAGGGCCCCGCGGGACAGTGTGTCCCGCGGGGCCCTGCGCAGAAGTCAGGCCTCAGATGAACGAGTTGATCTGGATCGTCTCGTCCCGGCCCGGGCCGACGCCGATGGCGGAGATCGGCGCGCCGGACATCTCCTCCAGCGCCTTCACGTACGCCTGGGCGTTCTTCGGCAGCTCGGCGAAGGTCTTCGCCTTGCTGATGTCCTCGGTCCAGCCCGGCAGCGTCTCGTAGATCGGCTTGGCGT
The DNA here is from genome assembly GCF_040303245.1 of Kitasatospora sp. NPDC096077. Taxonomy (NCBI): domain Bacteria; kingdom Bacillati; phylum Actinomycetota; class Actinomycetes; order Kitasatosporales; family Streptomycetaceae; genus Kitasatospora; species Kitasatospora sp. NPDC096077. Next base: position 59,013 of record NZ_JBEOSV010000043.1, read on the forward strand.
GGTGGAAGTCCGACTGGTTGTAGGGGAGTTCCTCGACCCGGCGGCCGTCGATCTCGTACGCGACGCAGACCGGGATCTGCTCCCAGCCGGTCAGCACGTCCAGCTTGGTGAGGAAGAAGTCGGTGAGGCCGTTGACCCGGGTCGCGTAGCGCGCGATGACGGCGTCGAACCAGCCGCAGCGGCGGTCGCGGCCGGTGGTGACACCGCGCTCGCCACCGATCCGGCGCAGCGCCTCGCCGTCCTCGTCCAGCAGCTCGGTCGGGAACGGGCCGGAGCCGACGCGGGTGGTGTAGGCCTTGAGGATGCCGATGACCCGGTCGATCTTGGTGGGGCCGATGCCGGCGCCGGTGCAGGCGCCGCCCGCGGTCGGGTTCGACGAGGTCACGAAGGGGTACGTGCCGTGGTCGACGTCGAGCAGGGTGCCCTGGCCGCCCTCCAGCAGGACGACCTTGTTCGCCTTGAGGGCCTCGTCCAGCACCAGGGTGGTGTCGGCGAGGAAGGGCTTGATCTTCTCCGCGTAGCCCAGGTACTCCTCGACCACCAGCTCGGCCGGGACGGCGCGGCGGTTGTAGAGCTTGACCAGGATCTGGTTCTTGTCGTGCAGCGCCGCCTCGATCTTCTGGCGCAGGATCGACTCGTCGAACAGGTCCTGGACCCGGATGCCGACGCGGTTGATCTTGTCCGCGTAGGTCGGGCCGATGCCGCGGCCGGTGGTGCCGATCCGGCGCTTGCCGAGGAAGCGCTCGGTCACCTTGTCGATGGTGCGGTGGTACGGGGTGATCAGGTGGGCGTTGCCCGAGACCAGCAGCTTGGAGGTGTCGATGCCGCGCTCGTTCAGGCCGTTGAGCTCGGAGAGCAGCACGCCCGGGTCGATGACCACGCCGTTGCCGATGACCGGCGTGACGTTCGGGCTGAGGATGCCGGAGGGGAGCAGGTGCAGGGCGTACTTCTGGTCGCCGATGACCACCGTGTGACCGGCGTTGTTGCCGCCCTGGTAGCGGACGACGTAGTCGACGGAGCCGCCGAGGAGGTCGGTGGCCTTCCCCTTGCCCTCGTCCCCCCACTGAGCGCCAACGAGCACGAGTGCCGGCACAGGCGTACACCCCTTCCGGTTGGGGCATCCTGCGTAGGCCGCAGTCTGCCCCGAGATAGACGAAGCCCCTGGCGCAATGGCGCAAGGGGCTCTTGCACCGAGAGATTACCTGAGGAAGGACCGGTCGTGTCGTCCCTGTCCACGCCTGCTACCGGCGGTCCCGAGCCCCTTCTGCTGCTGCTCGACCCGGTGGCCCGGCAGACCGACGGGGAGTCGGTGCGGATCGCGAAGGACGTGCTGTGCGGGGGTGCGGACGTCAAGGTGGCCTTTCCGGAGAGCCCGTCCGAACTCGATCGACTGCTTTCGCACCGGGGTCGTCGGCGACCGGTGGTGATCGGTTCCGACTTCGCCCTGCAGCGGGTGCTGCAGGCGCTCTACCGGCAGCGTGAGCTGGGCGCCGAACCGGTGGGCATGGTTCCGGTCGGCCGGGCCGAGGAGCTGGCGACGGCCCGCGCGCTGGGCGTGCCGGGGGAGCCGGTGCGGGCGGCGCGGGCGGTGCTCTCGGGCGCGCCGCGCACCTTCGACCTGCTGGTGGACGACGGCGGCGGAGTGGCGCTGGGCGGGGTGCGGATCACCGGGGCCGGCAGCCGCCGTCCGGGGGGCCGTCCGGGTGGCTGGCGTTCGCTATGGGCGAAACTGGCTGCGGCCGAGCAGGCGAACGTGCTCGCCCCCGAGGACGTCGACCACAGCCCCCGGGTCCGGGTCGAGGCGGACGGCCGACTGCTCGCCGACGTGCACCGCCCGGTCCGGCTGGTGGAGCTGACCCTCCCGGGCGCGGGGGAGGCCGCCCCGGACGGCACCGGCGTGCTGGAGGTGGTGGTCCGCGCGCCCGGCGCGCTGGTGCGGGCGCGGGCGGCGAGCGTCTCGGTGGTCGGGCGCGGCTTCGGCTACGAGGCGGACGGCCACCCGGTCGGCCCGGTCCGGGCCCGGACCTGGACGGTGCGCCCGGGCGCCTGGGGCCTGCTGCTGCCCGCCGCGTGAGAACCCCCGGCGTGAGAACCCCCGGCGTGAGGACTCCCAGCGCGAGAACCCCGCGCGTGAACCCCGGCTGAACCCCGGGTGAGCAGGCTCACGTTCGGGCCCGCCCGCCGGCCACCCTTCCGCACACGGAAAGCCCCAACAGGCGCGAACCGCAAGGCCAACCGCCGTCCGCCGGAATTCCCCCACCCGAATTCCCGGGCCCGTAAGGGGTTTTGTCTACGCGCGTTACTCCGCGGCCGCCGGTCGGAACGGGCATCCCGCGTTCCGGAAGCCCTGGTCAACTGCCCTAGACTCGAAGGCGTGCCACGTGGTGACGGAAGACTCAACCACGATCTTCTTCCCGGCGAGAAAGGCCCCCAGGACGCTTGCGGCGTCTTCGGTGTCTGGGCTCCCGGCGAGGAGGTCGCCAAGCTCACGTTCTTCGGCCTTTACGCCCTGCAGCACCGCGGTCAGGAATCCGCGGGCATCGCAGTGAGCAACGGCTCCCAGATTCTCGTCTTCAAGGACATGGGACTCGTCTCCCAGGTCTTCGACGAGGCCTCACTGGGGTCGTTGCACGGGCATATCGCCGTCGGACACGCCCGCTACTCGACCACCGGTTCCTCGGTCTGGGAGAACGCCCAGCCGACCTTCCGGGCGACCGTGCACGGTTCGCTGGCCCTCGGGCACAACGGAAACCTGGTGAACACCGCCGAACTGGCGGCCATGGTCGCCGAACTGCCCGGCGAGGAGCACGTCTCGCGCTCCGGCCGGACCGCCGCGACCAACGACACCGACCTGGTGACCGCCCTGCTGGCCGGCCACCCGGACCTCTCCATCGAGGAGACGGCCAAGGTCGTGCTGCCCAAGGTCAAGGGCGCCTTCTCGCTCGTCTTCATGGACGAGCACACCCTCTACGCCGCCCGTGACCCGCAGGGCATCCGCCCGCTGGTGCTCGGCCGGCTGGAGCGCGGCTGGGTGGTCGCCTCCGAGACGGCGGCGCTCGACATCTGCGGCGCCTCCTTCATCCGCGAGGTCGAGCCCGGCGAGCTGATCGCCATCGACGAGAACGGCATGCGCAGCTCCCGCTTCGCCGAGGCGAAGCCCAAGGGCTGCGTGTTCGAATACGTCTACCTGGCCCGCCCCGACACCTCCATCGCCGGCCGCAACGTGCACCTCTCCCGGGTGGAGATGGGCCGCCGGCTGGCCAAGGAGGCCCCGGTCGAGGCCGACCTGGTGATAGCGACGCCCGAGTCCGGCACCCCCGCCGCGATCGGGTACGCCGAGGCCAGCGGCATCCCGTACGGCTCCGGCCTGGTGAAGAACGCCTATGTGGGCCGCACCTTCATCCAGCCCAGCCAGACGATCCGCCAGCTCGGCATCCGGCTCAAGCTGAACCCGCTGCGCGAGGTCATCGCCGGCAAGCGCCTGGTGGTCGTGGACGACTCGATCGTCCGCGGCAACACCCAGCGCGCGCTGGTGAAGATGCTGCGCGAGGCGGGCGCCGCCGAGGTGCACATCCGGATCTCCTCGCCGCCGGTGAAGTGGCCCTGCTTCTTCGGCATCGACTTCGCCACCCGCGCGGAGCTGATCGCCAACGGCATGACCATCGAGGAGATCGGCCGCACGCTCGGTGCCGACTCGCTCTCATACATCTCGATCGACGGGATGATCGAGGCCACCAAGCAGCCCAAGGACCGGCTCTGCCGGGCCTGTTTCGACGGCGAGTACCCGATGGAGCTGCCGGACCCGGCACTGCTCGGGAAGCTCCTGCTGGAGGCCGAGATCAAGGGCGGCCAGCAGAAGCCGGCCGTCCGCGGCAAGCCGACCAGCGGCAGCGACCTGGACGGCGTCCAGTCGCTGCTCGGCGGGGCGGGCGCGGCCGACGCGCTGCGCCGCCCGTAACGAACGCACGGTGGGGTCCCGCGAACCGGGGCCCCACCGCTGTTTCCGAACCACCCCCCACCTGACCCGAGAGGGCCGCACGCAGTGACCAGCAACCAGAACGGTGCCACCTACGCCGCCGCCGGTGTCGACATCGAGGCGGGCGACCGCGCCGTCGAGCTCATGAAGCAGTGGGTGAAGAAGGCCAACCGCCCCGAGGTGGTCGGCGGTCTCGGCGGTTTCGCCGGCCTCTTCGACGTGTCCGCCCTCAAGGACTACGAGCGGCCGCTGCTGGCCTCGGCCACCGACGGGGTGGGGACCAAGGTGGCCATCGCGGCCGCCATGGACAAGCACGACACCATCGGCCACGACCTGGTCGGCATGGTCGTGGACGACCTCGTGGTGTGCGGCGCCGAGCCGCTCTTCATGACCGACTACATCTGCGTCGGCAAGGTCGTCCCGGAGCGGGTCGCCGCGATCGTCAAGGGCATCGCCGAGGGCTGCGCGCTGGCCGGCTGCGCCCTGGTCGGCGGCGAGACCGCCGAGCACCCGGGCCTGCTCGGCCCGGACGAGTACGACGTCGCGGGCGCCGGCACCGGTGTGGTCGAGGCCGACGCGCTGCTGGGCGCCGAGCGCGTCCGGGCCGGCGACGTGGTGATCGCGATGGCCGCCTCCGGCCTGCACTCCAACGGCTACTCGCTGGTCCGTCACGTGCTGCTGAACCAGGCCGGCTGGCAGCTGGACCGCAAGGTCGAGGAGTTCGGCCGCACCCTCGGCGAGGAGCTGCTGGAGCCGACCCGGATCTACTCGCTGGACTGCCTGGCGCTCACCCGCGCCACCGAGGTGCACGCCTTCTCGCACGTCACCGGCGGCGGCCTGGCGGCCAACCTGGCCCGGGTGATCCCGGCCGGTCTGCACGCCCGCCTGGACCGCGGCACCTGGACCCCGCTGCCGGTCTTCCGGACCGTCGCCGAGGTCGGCAAGGTGGCCACCCTGGAGCTGGAGAAGACGCTCAACATGGGCGTCGGCATGGTCGCGGTCGTCCCGCCGCACTCGGTGGACGTGGTGCTGTCGATCCTGGAGGACCGCGGCGTCGAGGCCTGGCTGCTCGGCGACATCGTGGAGCGCACCGACGAGCACGGGGCCGGCGCGACCCTCTACAACGCCTACGAGGGCTTCACGGCGGGCTGACGGCCCGTCGGACCGACAGGGGCCCCTCCGGCGAACCGGAGGGGCCCCTGTCGCGCGTCTGCGGCGTTCGGCGCCCGCGGGGGCGGCGGCACCGGTCGGCGGGAACGCCGAAGACCGGTCTGGCGCCCTCGGGCGCCCGGACCGGTCCGGCGAAGCTGCGGGTTACGAGCGGCGGGAGGCCTGCGACGGCCCGGTGCCCGGCTCGGTGTCGTCCCCGTCGTCGAGGTCGGCGTAGCGGGCGGCGTACTCCGCGTACGGGTCGTCGTCCTCGTCGTCCTCCTCGATCGGCTCGGGGTCGATCGGAGCAGTGGACGGCGATACGCCCAGCTCGTTGGACAGACGGTTAGCGTCGAACCCGCCGCTGTTGTACTTCAGCTCGCGGGCGACCTTCGTCTGCTTGGCCTTGGCCCGGCCGCGCCCCATGGGTCGACCCCCTCAACGATGGGGCTCACGGCCCCGAGTCTGACACGTGTTCATGATCAGGACCGGCCTGCCCGAATGGGAGGACCGTCCCTTGGAGCATTAACGGTACCTGTTTCCGCCGCTGGACGGTACGTCGTGGTTGTGACGTGGCGCGCACCGACCGCACCCGCGACCAGGTCTTCCCAGGTCAGGGGAGGTTTTGCGGCGTTTTGCACGCTGTCCGGAGGTGTTCGGGGTCCGTCGTTCCAGGACTGATTATCCCCCCTAGGGGGACCTCGGATCACCCGTTCGGGCGGAGAAGTGAGAATCCGGTTCCACATCGTGATGCGCGGGCGGCTCCGGGGTGGGGCCGCCCGCGCACCCGGACGTCGGAACGGGTCCGATCAGCCGCGGCGGGCGGCCGGCAGCAGCACCGTGCGCAGCGCGCTGATCTCGCGCATGCGCTTCTCGGCCAGGCGGTCGGCGGCGACCGCCGGCGGGATGCCGTCGGAGGCGGCCCGGGTGAAGATCTCCAGGGTGGTGTCGAAGATCCTGGTGGCCTTGTTCTTGGCCCGCTCGAAGTTGAAGCCGTCGATCTCGTCGGCGACCTGGATCACACCGCCGGAGTTCACCAGGTAGTCGGGGGCGTAGAGGATGCCGCGGTCGGCGAGGTCCTTCTCGACGCCCGGGTGGGACAGCTGGTTGTTGGCCGCGCCGCAGACGATCGAGGTGCCGAACTCGCCCAGCGCGGAGACCACGTCGTCGGTCAGCGCGCCGCCGAGGGCGCAGGGGGCGTAGACGTCCAGCTTGGCCTGGAGCAGGGCGGCGGTGTCGGCGACCACCTCCACCTCCGGGTGGGCGGCGCGCACGCGGTTCACCGCGGCCTCGAAGGGGTCGGTGACGACGACGGTGGCGCCGTCCGCGACCAGGTGGCCGACCAGGTAGTGGCCGACCTTGCCGACGCCCGCGACGCCGACCCGCTTGCCGCGCAGGGTGGGCTGGCCCCAGCGGGCCTGGGCGCTGGCGCGCATGCCCTGGAAGACGCCGAAGGCGGTCAGGATGGAGGAGTCGCCGGCCCCGCCGTGCTCGGGCGAGCGGCCGGTCACGAACGCGGTCTCGCGCGCGATGACGTCCATGTCCTGGACGTAGGTGCCCACGTCGCAGGCGGTGATGTAGCGGCCGCGCAGGGACTCGACGAAGCGGCCGTAGGCCCGGAGCATCGCCTCGTTCTTGTCCTTGTTCGGGTCGCCGATGATGACGGCCTTGCCGCCGCCGAGGTCCAGCCCGGCCAGCGCGTTCTTGTAGGACATCCCGCGGGACAGGTTCAGCGCGTCCTCCAGGGCCGCCTCCTCGGAGGCGTACGGGAAGAAGCGGGTGCCGCCGAGGGCCGGGCCGAGCGCGGTGGAGTGGATGGCGATGATCGCCTTGAGCCCGGAGCTGCGGTCGTGGCAGAGGACGACCTGCTCGTGGCCGTCGCCGGGGGCGCCGTCCTGCTCGGTGCGGAAGATCCTGCTGAGCACGCCGGGTGCGGGGTGCGTGGCGGGGGTCTGTACGTCGGTCACTGTGGTGACTCCAGTATCGAAGGCCCGCTGCTGTGGTGCGGGCGCCTAGGGCGAAGCGTAGTCGCGCGGGGTCGGCCGATCCGCCCTTCTGTCCGAGCTTGTGCCGGTTGTCCGAGGGGTGAGACGGAAGGGGGTCGAGGGTGCGGGCGCGAACGGTTCGGGGTCGCGCCCTCCCGGCGCCGCGCGGCGCGTGCGACCATGCAGGACGTGACCGTCGTACGCACTTCCGTACTGCCGCCCTACGCCGCCCACCTGCGGGTCTACGAGCCGCTGGCGGCCTACCCGGAGCCCGAGCGGGCGCGCTGGCAGGCCTATGCGGCGGAGCACGGCCCGGACGCCTCGGCGGCGGAGCAGTCGGTGGCGTCGGCGGTGCTGGAGGAGCAGCGGGCGGCACTGGCCGAGCTGGCCGCCCGGACGCCCCGGGCGCTGCCGGAGCAGGAGAGCGGTCGGGCCTACCTGCGGATCGTGGACGGCGTACTGTACGTGTGCCCGTGGGCCACCAGGCTGCGCAGTTGGCAGGCGCTGGAGGAGCTGCGGGCGGGGGCTCCGGTGGCGCTGCTGGACACCGCGCTGCCGCCGGTGACCCGGGCGGCCGCCGAGGCGGACCGGGAGCGCTGGCGGGCCGGGCACCCGGACGCCCGGCCGTGGATCCTCACCAGCCGGTGGGAGGTGCCGGTGCGCTGGTTCCTGCCGTTCGGGGACGAGGACCGCTGTTTCGTTCCGGGGGGAACGGACAGGGAAGAGGGGGAGGGGGAGCGGGGGAGGCCGGCCGCGCTGTTCTACCTGGTGCCGATGGCCCAGGCGCGACGGCGGGTGGCCCGGGCCTACCGGGCGCTGCGCGAGGCGGTGCCGGACGGGGAGCTGGTGCGCGGGGCGGAGCAGGTCGGGCGGTGGCTGGAGGAGTTCCACCCGCGCTCGCTGGTGGAGCTGGACTACGGGGGGCTGGTGCATCTGCTGGGGCCGGAGCGGCTGTTGGCGGACCGTTCGGCGGGGGAGCTGGAGGACGGGCTGCGCGCGCTGCGGGCCGGGGACGCGGCCGAGGCGCTGCGCGCGTACGGGGAGCTGACGGGGCGGTGGCGGCGGGTGCTGGCGCTGCGGAACGCGAACTGATGTCCGACCGCCCGGGTATGACTGTAAGAGGTCTTTGGTCCACAACCGGCGCTGACCAAGGTCCTGGTTCGGGTCAATAGCTGCCGAACGTGACACTACTCACCGTTGACGCGAACTTACCCCTATGTGCAAAAATGGGACAACCAGCCCAACTTCACGTGAGCGTGCCCACTTTTGGGTGGTTCTGGAGTCGATGCGTGCTTTGCGGGGAAACGGAGGGTCTGGTCCCCTCGTAACCGGACGTCACTGCCGTGTGACTGTCCGTTATGGGGTGGTCCATCGCCATCCGTCGGCCTTGAACCCGTGAGGGGTCAATTTTGGCGGTTTGGTCGATAGGGCTGGACGGATGGTGTAGTTGTAGACACCAGGACAAGCCGTTCGTCCTATAACCGACTCGGCCCGTCTATGCCATTTCGGGCATCGCGGGCCAAGGTGCAGAATTTGAAGGATAGAACCGCCCTGGTTCGGTTCTCCCGAGGAGGCCGCTCATGACCGCTCGTACCCCTGATGCTGAGCCGCTGCTGACGCCGGCAGAGGTTGCCACCATGTTCCGCGTGGACCCGAAGACGGTCACCCGCTGGGCCAAGGCGGGCAAGCTGACGTCGATCCGCACGCTCGGCGGACACCGTCGTTACCGTGAGGCGGAGGTGCGCGCTCTGCTGGCCGGGATTCCCGCTCAGCGCACTGAGGCCTGATAGGCCAAAGGCTCTTTCGAAGGGGCTGCTAACCGGACTCCGCCGGGTCCGGTCGGCAGCCCCTTTGTCATGCCCGTCGATCGACGGAATGCTTAACTCCGGATAACGATTCGGTGCATGTGAGGTGGGGGGGATTTACAGTGAATAACAGTACAATTTTACATATTAAATTAGTGCCGTGCGGAAGGGGTCGTTTCGAGGGAGAGTTCCCGGCGGTTCAGGTGACGACGGTCACACGGTCCGTGACTTGTGGTCTAGACCTAGTCCGGGGTAGACGACGGACGGTCAGAAAAGCAAGAGGCCCGGAACCTTGACGGTTCCGGGCCTCTCGCGTTACGGCGATCCCGACGGGACTTGAACCCGCGACCTCCACCTTGACAGGGTGGCGAGCTAACCAACTGCTCCACGGGACCAGAGTGTTCTGATCTCGTTCACTCGCTTGCCGCGCTGCGAACAAGACAGACTGTAGCCCATGGTGGGCCCCCAGGTCGAACCGGCTCCCGAAGGCCCACCCGCAGCTCAGAGGGCGGTGCGGCTCAGAGGGCGGCCCTCGCCGCCTCCATCGCCTTCAAGATCCGCTTCTCCGAGACCGGGCTCGGCGTGCCCAGCCCCTGGGCGAAGAAGCTGACCCGCAGCTCCTCGATCATCCAGCGGATCGCCCGCACCTCCGCGGAGGGCTGCCGCCCGGCCGGAACGGCCGCCAGCAGCTCCCCGTACGCCTGCTGCACCTGCTGGACCTTCAGCAGCTGCTGGGCGTCCCGCTGGGGGTGGTTGGGCAGCGCCTCCAGCCGGCGGTCCACCGCCAGCAGGTAGCGCTTGAGGTCGGGCAGCCGCTGCCAGCCGGTGGCCGTCACGAAGCCCGGGTGCACCAGCGAGGCCAGGTGCAGCCGCACGTCGTTCACCGCGTTCAGCAGCACCGGGCTGCTCACCGACTTCAGCCGGGTCGACGCCTTGTGGAAGGCGATCAGCGCGGTGGCCGTCTTCAGGGTGGTGTCGGCGGACAGGTCGTAGAGGTCCGCCCGCACCTTGTCGTGCAGCTTGCCGAAGGCCGCCTCGTCCCAGGCCGGGCCGCCGGACAGGGTCATCAGCCGGTCCGTCGCGGCCGCGACCACGTCCTCGAACAGGGCGGCGATCGAGCCGTGCGGGCTGTGCGACAGCGCCAGCTTCGCCTGGTTGCCCAGCCGGCCCTGGATCGACTTCGCCGGGGAGGTGGTGGTCAGCATCAGCAGTCGCCGGGTGCCGTCCCACATCGCCTGCGTCTGGGCCTCCGGGGTGTCGAACAGCTTCACGCCGACCGAGCCGCCCTCGTCCACCAGCGCCGGGTAGGCGCGCAGCGAGTGGCCGCGGGAGCGCTGCTCGAAGGTGCGCTGGAGCACCGGCAGGCCGGCCGGCCAGGCGGTCAGCCCGCCCTGCTCGATGCCCTGGCCGGAGGCCGCCGAGGAGAGCGTCTCCTTGAGCTTGGGCTTGAGCTTCAGCCGCAGCTCCTCCAGGTCCTTGGACTCGGCGAGCCGGCGCTTGCCGTCCACCACCCGGAAGGTCACCTTGAGGTGCTCCGGGACCCGTTCGTCGTCCCAGGCCTCCGGCGGCACCGTGACGGCCGTCAGGCGCTTCAGGGCGTGCTCCAGGGACGGCAGCAGCGGCTCCTGGCGGTCCTTCACCGCCCGCAGCGCCGCCCTGGCGAAGTCCGGGGCCGGCACGAAGTTGCGCCGGATCGCCTTCGGCAGCGACTTGATGTACGCGGTGACCAGCTCCTCCCGCAGGCCCGGGATCTGCCAGTCGAAGCCCTCCGCGGTGACCTGGTTGAGCACCGGCAGCGGGATGTGCACGGTCACGCCGTCCGCGTCGCTGCCCGGCTCGAACTGGTAGGTCAGCCGGAAGCGCAGCTTGCCCTGCTGCCAGTGGTCCGGGTAGTCGGCCTCGGTGACGCCGCCCGCGGCGTCGTTGATCAGCATCGACTTCTCGAAGCTCAGCAGGTCCGGCTGGTCGTGCCGGGCCTTCTTCCACCAGGAGTCGAAGTGCCGGGTGGAGACGACGTCCTCGGGCAGCCGGGCGTCGTAGAACTCGAACAGGGTCTGGTCGTCCACCAGGATGTCCCGGCGGCGGGCCCGGTTCTCCAGCTCCTCGACCTCGCCGAGCAGCCGGCGGTTCTCCGCGAAGAACTTGTGGTGGGTCTCCCAGTCGCCCTCGACCAGGGCGTTGCGGATGAACAGCTCGCGGCAGAGCTCGGCGTCGATCTTCCCGTAGTTGACCTTGCGCTGGGCGACGATCGGCATCCCGTAGAGGGTCACCTTCTCGTACGCCAGCACGGCGCCGGCCTTCTTCTCCCAGTGCGGCTCGCTGTAGCTGCGCTTGATCAGGTGCCCGGCCAGCGGCTCGACCCACTCGGGCTCGATCTTCGCGTTGATCCGCGCCCACAGCCGGGAGGTCTCCACCAGCTCGGCCGACATCACCCAGCGCGGCGGCTTCTTGAACAGGCCGGAGCCCGGGAAGACCGCGAAGCGGGCCCCGCGGGCGCCGCCGTACTCGCGCTTCTCCACGTCGAACAGGCCGATGTGGGAGAGCAGTCCGGCCAGCAGCGACTGGTGGATCCGGTCTGCGTCCGGCTCGGCGTCGGGATGCGGCTCCTCGATCGTCACGCCCAACTGCTTCGCCACGGTGCGCAGCTGGGTGTAGACGTCCTGCCACTCCCGTATCCGCAGGTAGTTGAGGAACTCCGACTTGCACATCCGGCGGAAGGCCGAGGAGGACAGCTCCTTCTGCTGCTCCCGGACGTAGCGCCACATCGCCAGGTAGGACAGGAAGTCGGAGGTCTCCGAGGTGAACCGGCGGTGCCGGTCGTCGGCGGCCTGGCGCTTCTCCGCCGGACGTTCGCGCGGGTCCTGGATGGAGAGCGCGGCGGCGATCACCATGACGTCGCGCACGCAGCCGTTCCGGTCCGCCTCCAGCACCATCCGGGCCATCCGCGGGTCCACCGGGAGCTGGGCGAGCTTGCGGCCGAGCGTGGTCAGCCGCTTGCGCGGGTCCTTCTCCTCCGGGTCCAGCGCGCCCAGTTCGTGCAGCAGGTGCACGCCGTCCTTGATGTTGCGCGAGTCCGGCGGGTCCAGGAACGGGAAGGCGGCGATGTCGCCCAGGCCGGCCGCGGTCATCTGGAGGATCACCGAGGCCAGGTTGGTGCGCAGGATCTCGGCGTCGGTGAACTCCGGGCGGGAGAGGAAGTCCTCCTCCGAGTACAGCCGGATGCAGATGCCGTCCGAGGTGCGGCCGCAGCGGCCCTTGCGCTGGTTGGCGCTGGCCTGGCTGATCGCCTCGATCGGCAGCCGCTGCACCTTGGTGCGGTGGCTGTAGCGGGAGATCCGGGCGGTGCCCGGGTCGATCACGTACTTGATGCCGGGGACGGTCAGCGAGGTCTCGGCCACGTTGGTGGCCAGCACGATCCGGCGGCTGTTGGAGCGCTGGAAGACCCGGTGCTGCTCGGCCGAGCTGAGTCGGGCGTAGAGCGGGAGGACCTCGGTGTTCCGGAGCTTCAGCTTGGTGAGGGCGTCGGCGGTGTCGCGGATCTCGCGCTCGCCGGAGAGGAAGACCAGGATGTCGCCCGGGCCCTCGTCCTGCAGCTCCTGGGCGGCCTCGCAGATCGCCTGGATCTGGTCCCGGTCGCGGTCGTTCTCGTCCTGCTCGTCGTCGCCGTCGTCCAGGACCGGGCGGTAGCGGACCTCGACCGGGTAGGTGCGGCCGGAGACCTCGATGATCGGGGCGTCGCCGAAGTGCCGGGAGAAGCGCTCCGGGTCGATGGTCGCGGAGGTGATCACGACCTTGAGGTCGGGGCGGCGGGGGAGCAGCTGCTTGAGGTAGCCGAGCAGGAAGTCGATGTTGAGGCTGCGTTCGTGCGCCTCGTCGATGATCAGGGTGTCGTACTGGCGCAGATCGCGGTCGGTCTGGATCTCCGCGAGCAGGATGCCGTCCGTCATCAGCTTGACCAGGGTGTCCGGGCCGACCTGGTCGGTGAACCGGACCTTCCAGCCGACCGCCTCGCCGAGCGGGCTGTCCAACTCCTCCGCGACGCGCTCCGCCACCGTGCGGGCGGCGATCCGGCGCGGCTGGGTGTGGCCGACCAGACCGCGGATGCCGCGGCCCAGCTCCAGACAGATCTTGGGGATCTGAGTGGTCTTGCCGGAGCCGGTCTCACCTGCGACGATCACCACCTGGTGGTCCCGGATCGCCGCCAGGATGTCGTCCTTCTTCTGGCTGACCGGAAGCTCGGCGGGATAGCCGATCCTCGGTACGGCGTTCCGGCGCTGCTCGACCAGCGACTCGGCGCGGTCGATGTCGGCGGCGATCTCGGCGGCGACCTTCTGCCGGGCCTCCGGCTTGCGGACCCTGCGGGCCCCCTCCAGCCGGCGCCCGATCCGCACCTCGTCGCGCAGGGTCAGCTCGGGCAGGCGGGCGGCCAGCTCACCGATGCCGGGACCCTCGGCGGAAGCGGGGGCGGACTGGACTGCGGGAGAACTCACTGCGGGCATCCCTCTAGGTTCGCAAGGAGGCACGGCGGAGCGCACCTCGGTTTTCGAGCCCCTCCAGTGTCACAGCCGCCGGTGGGGAATCGCGAACCCCGGGCGACTGGTGGCGGCGGGGCCGGTGGCGGGCGCTGTGGCGGGGATCGCGCAGCTCGGGCAACGATCCGGGGCGGTTCCGGGGTCGGGAGGGTGAGGAGGTGCTCATGGGAGCCCAGAAGGCCGTCCGGGACGAGGAGTTCCGGGCGTTCACCGGCAGTGCGTGGTCACGGCTGCTCCGGACGGCGTACCTGCTGGCCGGGGAGCGCCACGGCGCCGAGGACCTGGTCCAGCAGGCCCTGGAACGGGCCTACGTGCACTGGAACAAGGTCCGGGCGGCCGACGACCCCAACGCCTACGTCCGGCGGATCCTGATCAACGAGCACGCCCGACGGTTCCGGCGCAGACAGGTCGAGCACCTGGTCGACGCCTTCCCCGACCGCCCCGCCCCGACCGGGCCCGACCCGGACGACCGGACCGTGCTGCTCGCGGCGCTCGCCGCGCTGCCGCCCCGTCAGCGCGAGGCCGTCGTGCTGCGGTACTGGGAGGACCTCAGCGAGTCCCAGACCGCGGCGGCGATGGACTGTTCGGTCGGGACGGTGAAGAGCCAGGCGGCCCGAGGGCTGGCCAAACTGCGGGAAGCCTCCTCACGCAACGGACTGACCAGCATCGGAGGTAGCAGATGAGCACGGAGTCCTGGCCGGGGGACCTCGGGGACTTCGGGGGCCCCAGGGGCCCCTGGAACGGGGACGCGGAGGCCGCCGAGGCCGCGGTGTCGTGGGAGTTGGGGGAACTGGCCGACAGCGTCGAGGCCGGGCCGGTGCCGTACGAGCGGCTGCTGGACGGCGGACGGCGGCGGCTGCGGCGCCGCCGGCTGCTCACCGCGGCGGCGGTCGCGATGGCGGTCGCGCTGGTGGGCGGGGCGGGGGCGGTCACCGCGGGCGGCGGGTACCGGCCGGGGGGCTCCCCGGTGGCGGTGCCACCGGCCTCCGGCTTCTCCCTGACGGCGGCCCCGGCCACCGGGACGCCCTCGGCCGCGCCCTCCGGGACCGCCCGGGACCCGTTCACACCGATCCGGGTCAAGGTCGGCGAGGGGATCTCCAAGGGCCGGGCCCTGGAGGCCTGGATCGCCCTGTGGCCGGCCGCCCCCACCGCGGAGGCCGGCCGCGAGCAGGGCCGGCGGATCTGGGAGGAGCGGCACGCCGTCGACCCGCACCTGCCGCCAGACCCCGAGCCGAGCGCGCTGCCCACCCCCCAGCGGGGCGTGCTGCTGCACAACCCCGCCGTGGTCTGGGACCCGCACAAGGACCGGGCCGACATCTACCTGGTCGTGGACGGCAAACGGGAGCCGGGCGACTACGTGGACGCCGTCCCCGCCCCGGGCGGGACGACTCCGGGGGAACCGGACGACGCCATCAACGGCGTGCTGCTCACCCGCCTGGTCAATCCGGCGGCGAGCAGCCCGGAGATGGTGGTCGTCCGGGTGGGGCCAGAGGTCGCCAAGGTCGAGGTCGACTGGAAGGCCGGCGGTGCCGTCAGCGCGGTGCCGGTCGGGGTCGGGGACTCCACCAGCCGGTGGTACGCCGTGGTCCGCACGCCGGGCGCCATGGACAACACCGTCATCTCCTTCGCCGAGGACGGGACGGTGCTGCGGACCCAGAACACCTGGTGGTGATCCCGCGCCGGGCGGGCGGTGCCGCGGTGCCTCAGGGCAGCAGCGCGGCCTCGTCGGCGTCCGGCAGCCAGTCGCGGGCGGGGTCGTACTCCAGCCACCGGTTGCGGGCCGCCTCGGCGGTGAACGCGCCCAGCAGCCGGTCCAGTTGGGGGTTCGGGTCGGCGTTCTGCGCGGGTCGCCAGAGCAGTGACCAGGCGTAGAGCGGGGTCGGGTCGGTCAGCGGGACGGTGCGCACGGTCGGGCGGTCGGGCAGCGGGCTGTCGGCGGGGACGAGGGAGAAGCAGCCCGGGTCGGCGCCGACCTGGTCCACGAAGTGCTCCAGGCCCAGGTTGGTCGAACCGACCCGGTCGGTGATGCCGAAGCGGGTGGCGAACCGGGTCAGGAAGTCCAGCCGGTCCACGGCCGCCGGGTAGCGCAGCACGCTGTCCCGCAGCTCGACCGGGCTCAGCGAGTCCCGTCCGGCCAGCGGGTGGTCGACGCTCAGCAGCGCGTCCACCGGCTCCAGACGGACCAGTCGGTGGGTCAGACCGGCGTTCGCGCCGTTCGCGCCGTTCGTGCCGGTCGTGCCGGTCGTGCCGTCCGGCAGGGCGTGCACCCGGCCGAACCCGGCGTCCGACTCCCCGCGCAGCAACGCCGCGGCGACGGACGGCAGGTCCCGGCCGGGCACCGGCTCCACGTCCAGGCCGGGGGCGGCGTCCACCGCCTGCGCCAGCGTCCGCATCGGCGCGTACAGGTGGCCCCAGACGTCGATCCGCAGCGGCCGTCCGGCCCCGCGGACGGCCGCCACCGCGTGCTCCCCCTGCAGCAGCACCCGGCGGGCGGGCTCCAGGAACCGTCGGCCCGCCCCGGTCAGGGCCACTCCGCGGGCGTCGCGCTCCAGCAGCCGGGCTCCGAGGGCTGCCTCCAGGCGGGCCACGCGCTTGGACAGGCCTTGTTGGGTGATGCCCAGGCGGGTGGCGGCTCGGCCGAAGTGCAGTTCTTCGGCGGTGACGGCGAAGGCTCGTACCTGTGCCAGATCAAGGTCCACCGGGGCACCTTAGCGGGGGGTCTGTCGTTTGGGGTGGGGGCTTTCGGGAGGGTGGGTGAGGCCGGGGGCGGTTCCGGGGGTGGGTGCTCCGGGGGCTGGGTGATTTTCGGACTGCCGACCCTGTCTGCTGATGCCTGGCCGCCGTTGGCAGTCTG
>NZ_JBEOSV010000044.1:0-56274 GCF_040303245.1 Kitasatospora sp. NPDC096077
AGGCCGACAGATCCCGTTGAGGACCCGAGGTCAGTCAGGCGGTGGGTCAGACCTGTCCGGGAACCGCTCATGAACATCCTCACTGTCAGGCGGCGCGCAGGAGCAGGTGGCCGCGGCGGAAGCGTTCGCCCTCGCCGGGCTCGCGCAGCATCCGGGCGACCTCGGTGAGGCCGGCCTCGTCCGCGAGGGCGGCCAGGGCCTCCAGGGGCCAGCGGTAGGCGGGGGCCACCTTGTGGTCGAAGACGGTCACCGGCTCGCCCCCGGACTCGAAGAAGCCCAGCAGCGCGTACCCGCCCGGGGCCAGCACCCGGCGGAACTCGGCCAGGTAGGCGGGCAGTTGCTCCGGCGGGGTGTGGATCAGCGAGTACCAGGACACCACGCCGCCCAGCGTCCCGTCGCCCGCCGCCAGGGCGGCCATCGAGCCGACCTCGAAGCGCAGCCGCGGATGGCTGCGGCGGGCGATGTCGACCAGGGCGGGGGAGAGGTCGAGGCCGAAGGCCTCCAGTCCCGCCTCGTGCAGGGCCGCCGTCAGGTAGCCGGGCCCGCAGCCCAGGTCGGCGACCGGGGCGGGGCCTGCGGCGCGGACCAGGTCGGCGAACGCGGCGACGAAGGCGCGGTCCAGCGGCAGGCGGGCCAGGCCGTCCCGGACCAGGTCGGCGTAGCGCACGGCCACGGCGTCGTAGGCGTCGGCGGTGGCGGCGGGGTAGGACGCGGAGGATGACGGGGTATCGGACACGGGCCACGACCCTAGCCCCCGGACCCGGGCGCGGTAACCCGGGACCGGTAACCCGGGTGCGGTAACCCGGGACCGGTAACCCGGGACCGGTACTCCCTGGCTACCGCGCCCCGGCCCGCGCCATGCTGGACACATGATCGACCGTGACGCCCTCGCCGACTTCCTCGGCCGCGCCCGCGCCCGCCTGACGCCCGCCGACGTCGGCCTGCCCCCCGGCACCCGCCGCCGCACCCCCGGGCTGCGCCGCGAGGAGGTCGCGCAGCTGGCGGGCCTGTCGGTGGACTACTACGCCCGGCTGGAGCAGCGGCGCGGCCCGCAGCCCTCCCCGCAGCTGCTGGCGGCGCTGGCACGGACGCTGCGGCTGAGCGAGGACGAGCGGGACCACCTGTTCCACCTGGCCGGGCACGAGCCGCCGCGCCGCCACGGCCCGCTCTCCCACGTGCGCCCGGGGCTGCTGCTGATCCTGGACCGCCTGCACGACACGCCCGCGCAGGTGGTCTCCGACCTGGGGGACGTACTGGCGCAGAACGCGATGGCCGCGGCCGTGTTCGGGGACGCCGGCGGGCCGGGGCCGGGGCGGCGCAACCTGCTGCTGCGCTGGTTCGCCGAGCCGGCCGGCCGCGCGCTGTTCCCGCCCGAGGACCACGAGACGCTGGCCCGCGCCCACGTGGCGGGCCTGCGGGCCGCGCACGCCGCCC
Source organism: Kitasatospora sp. NPDC096077 (assembly GCF_040303245.1). NCBI lineage: Bacteria > Bacillati > Actinomycetota > Actinomycetes > Kitasatosporales > Streptomycetaceae > Kitasatospora > Kitasatospora sp. NPDC096077. The sequence goes on from NZ_JBEOSV010000044.1 coordinate 1,435, forward strand.
GCCCCGGGGACCGGCGCGCCGCCGAGCTGCTGGCCGAACTCCTGGCCACCGGCGAGGAGTTCGCCGCCTACTGGGAGCGCCATGAGGTGGCGCTGCGGCGCAGCGGGCGCAAGCGGGTGCTGCACCCGGTGGTGGGGGAGCTGGAGCTGGAGTGCGAGGTGCTGGCCGCGGGCGGGCAGGACCAGCTGCTGCTGGTGCACACCGCCGCCGCGGGCAGCGAGACCGCGTCCCGGCTGGAGCTGCTGCGGGTGGTGGGGGCCGGGGTGTGACGCCCGGGTGCGCCGCGGAGGCTGCGGCGGGTCGGGGCCCGCTGCCCGTAGGCTGGGCGGCGCCGCGGGCACACGAACCGTCACCGAAGCGACACCGCGGCGTCTCGACAGGCCGACACATCGACAGAAACGGGCAGGCACGGGCATGCAGTTCGACGACCAGGGCGACCTCGACACCTCGCAGGTGGACGACCGCCGCGGCATCCCGGGCGGGAAGGTCGCGATCGGCGGCGGGGCCGTGGGCCTGCTCGCGGTGCTGTTCGCGGTCATCCTCGGGGTCGACCCGCAGCTGCTGGGCCTGTCCTCCGGCGGCGGCACCTCGTCCTCCTCCGGCACGCGCACCGACAGCGAGGTGCAGCAGTCCTGCAAGAAGGGCGCGGACGCCAACAAGCGCCAGGACTGCCGGATCACGGCCGTCACCAACAGCGTCCAGGAGTTCTGGAGCGCCGAGCTGCCGCGCCGCACCAAGGTGGCGTACAAGCCGGCCCAGACGGTGCTGTTCACCGGCCGGGTCTCCACCGCCTGCGGCCCGGCGACCTCCGCGGTCGGCCCGTTCTACTGCCCCGGCGACCAGAAGGCCTACTTCGACCTCGGCTTCTTCGACGAGCTGTCCAGCCGCTTCGGCGCCAAGGGCGGCCCGTTCGCCGAGTCCTACGTCGTCGCCCACGAGTACGGCCACCACATCCAGAACCTGCTGGGCACCATGCAGAAGGTCGGCGGCGACCGCCAGGGCGCCTCCAGCGCCTCGGTGCGCCTGGAGCTGCAGGCCGACTGCTACGCCGGGGTGTGGGCCCACCACGCGACCACCACCCCGCAGGCCTCCACCGGCCGCCCGCTGATCGCGGCCCTGACCGACCAGGACATCGCCCAGGGCCTGGACGCGGCCGCGGCCGTCGGCGACGACCGGATCCAGAAGCAGGCCACCGGGAGGATCAACCCGGAGGCGTGGACGCACGGCTCCGCCGACCAGCGCAAGGCCTGGTTCACCACCGGCTACCGCACCGGCGACATGACCCAGTGCGACACCTTCTCCGGGAAGATCTAGTCCTTCGCGCGCTTGACCAACCCCTTGCACGCCCGGGCCGCCGACGGCCCGGGCGTTCACCGTTTCCGCACCAGAGGCCGCCCCCGGCCCCGCCGCGGGCCCCCGGAGCGCACCGATCACCCCGTTTCCCGTACCTATCGGATGATCTGTCGGACCTTCACCGCTCTCCCATCAGATGATCACCCGACCGCCCGGGTCCGGACCCCTGGCGTACCGAGCGGTCCACTCCAATTCCTTCGCACACCCCCGGAGCCGCACCCGCCCGAACCGCCCCCCGCCGTACAGGCCCCGCCGCGAAAGGCCGCCCCGCCATGACCCGTCCCGCCGACCGCCCCTCGCCCGACCGGCTGCTGCGCGAGGCCGCCGCCCGCCTGGACCGGCGCCGCTTCCTCACCGTCACCTCGGCCGCCGCCGCCCTGGCCTTCACCGTCAACCTGCCCTCCGCGCACGCCGACGACCCCGAGTTCGCCCCGCGCGTGATCACCGACAACCCGTTCACCCTCGGCGTGGCCTCCGGCGACCCGCTGCCCGACGCCGTCGTGCTGTGGACCCGCCTGGCCCCGCGCCCGCTGGAGCCCGGCTCCGGCCTGCCGGCGGCCGGCTCCGTGCGGGTGGGCTGGGAGATCGCCCACGACGAACGCTTCCGCCGCACCGCCCGCCGCGGCTCCACCCGCGCCCACGCCGAGTTCGACTACGCCGTCCACGTCGACGTCGACGGCCTGGATGCGGCCCGCGGCTACTACTACCGCTTCACCGTCGGCGCCTGGACCAGCCCCGTCGGCCGCACCCGCACCGCCCCCGCCCGCACCGCCCGCCCCGAGCGCACCCGCTTCGCCGTCGTCTCCTGCCAGGCCTACGAGGACGGCTACTTCACCGCCTACCGCCACCTCGCCGACGAGGACCTCGACGCCGTCTTCCACGTCGGCGACTACATCTACGAGTACGGCATCGACGCCGCCGGCGGCGACCGCAAGTACACCGACCGCACCCTGCCCGCCGCCCTCGACCACGAGACCACCACCCTCGCCGACTACCGGCTGCGCTACTCCCTCTACAAGAACGACCCCGACCTCCAGGCCGCCCACGCCGCCCACCCCTGGTACGTCACCTGGGACGACCACGAGGTCGAGAACAACTACGCCGCCGGCATCCCGGAGAAGAACCAGGACCCGGCCCCCTTCGTCGCCCGCCGCGCCGCCGCCTACCGCGCGTACTGGGAGAACCAGCCGCTGCGCCCGCCCCGGCCGCGCGGCACCGACCTCACCCTCTACCGCCGCGTCCACTGCGGGCAGTTGGCGCAGTTCGACATCCTCGACACCCGCCAGTACCGCGACGACCAGGCCAACGGAGACGGCTGGCAGTACCCGACCCCGGAGTCCGAGGACCCCCGGCGCACCCTGATGGGCGCCACCCAGGAACGCTGGTTCGCCGAAGGGCTGCGCCGCTCCCGGGCGACCTGGAACGTGGTGCCCCAGCAGGTCGTCTTCTCCCGCCGCAAGAACACCACCGCCGCCCGCTCCAAGCTGTCCATGGACGCCTGGGACGGCTACCCGGCCGCCCGCGAGCGCTTCCTCGCCGACGTCGACCGCTCCGGGGTGAAGAACCTGGTGCTGCTCACCGGCGACGTGCACGTGGCCTACGCGATGGACGTCAAGCGGGACTTCGACGACCCCGCCTCGCGCACGGTGGGCGTGGAGTTCGTCGGCACCTCGATCAGCAGCGACGGCGACGGGGAGGAGAAGCCCGCCAACTGGGCCGCCCTGACGGCCGCCAACCCGCACCTGAAGTTCTACGACGGCCGCCGCGGCTACACCACCCTGGACATGGACCGCCGCCGGGTGCGCGCCGACCACCGGGTCATCTCCCACATCACCCGCCCCGGCGGCACCGTCTCCACCGCCGCGTCCTTCGTCACCGAGGCCGGCGACCCGGGACTCAAGCCCGCCTGAGCCTGCGGCGCCCGACCGTCCGGCGCCCGACCGTTCGGCGCCTGACCGTTCGTCGAACCCGGAGTCCCGCCGCCCCGCCGACCGCCGTCGGACCGGGGAGGCGGGACTCCGGAGCACAAGGGGCACCGCAGGCGCCGGCGGCACCAGCAGGCGCCGGCGGCACCGGCGGCACCGGGGCCCGCGGCGTCACGGCCCGGACGGCTCCCGCCCGGCCCACAGCTGACGCAGGACCGCGGCCGCGGCCCGCCCGACGGCCTCCCGGACCTCCTCGGTGCGGTCCACCACCTCGAAGCCGTGGTGCCCCTGCGGGACGTCGACCACCTCCAGCGCCGCCCCGCTCGCGGCGGCCGCCGCGACGAAGCCGGCCACCGTCCGCGCCACGGCCGCCGCCTCCAGCCCCGCCCGCACCAGCACGATCGGCAGCCCGCCCGCCCCGGCCACCGCCCGCGCCGGACGGAACCGGGGCTCGACGGCCTCCCAGCCCGGCAGCGGGGCGAGCACCGGGTACGACGCCGCCACGCAGCGCAGCCACGGCGGCGGCGCGGCCAGCCAGTCGGCGGCCAGCAGGCCCCCGCCGGAGAAGAACCAGAGCGCGATCCGCCCACCGTCCACCCGCGGGTGGGCACGCAGCGCCGCCACGGCCGCGGCCACCTCCCCGGCCGCCCGCGGGTACGCGTACAGGTCGTGCAGCCCGTGCGCCACCGTCGCACCCACCACGCCCAGGCTCGCCGCGTACCGGCCGTAGCCGACGTACAGCGGCCAGTCCCGCGGGCCCGGGCGGGTGTCGGCGGGCAGCGGACCGCCGTGGACGAACAGGACGGCGGGCACCGGCCCGGGCCCGGCATCCGGCGGCAGGTACAGGTCCAGGCTCCCGGCCCGCTCGTGCCCGCACGGCGGCAGCGGACGCTCCGGCGGGTCCAGGACGCTCGCCCGCGTGAACGCGCCCGCCACGGCGGCCGGCGGCGGGGCGATCCGGCGCCCCTCGCCGGCGGCGGCCCGCAGCAGGACGTCGGCGAGCTCCTGCGGACACGAGAGCATCGGCCAGTGCCCGGTGTCCAGGTCGAAGAAGCCCACCCGGGGATCGGCCAGGAACCGCAGCCGCTCCAGGCCCGAGTGCACCATCGCCTCGACCGCCTCGGTGCTCAGACCGCCCGCGGTGCACAGGATCCCGCTGGTCGGCACCGACCGGAACGCACCGCTCAGCCGCAGCGGCTCGACCAGCGAGGCCACGGGCTGAGCGGTCGCCAGGTCGGTCAGGCGCCCCAGCTCCGCCCGGCCCAGGCCGACGGTGCTGCCCCAGCGCCGCCACTGCTGGTGGCCCGGCGCCGGCAGCAGACCGTCCGCGGGGCGGGTGCCCGGGTCGGCCAGCACCTCGCGGGCCCGCCGGTCCGGGACCAGCTGCAGCGCCCGGTCGCCGTCCACGGGCAGCCCGGCGTCCAGGTGGACGACCCGGCTCACCCGCCCGGCCCGGCGGTCGGCGGCACCGACCACCGGGTGGATGCCGTAGTCGTGGCCGACCAGGACGAGTTCGGGGTCCGCCACCGCGTCGACCAGCCGCAGGACCTCCCCGATGTGGGTGCCCAGGCCCGCGCCGGGCCGGGCGTCGAGCGTCGCCCCGTACACCTCGGCCCCGGCCGCCCGCAGCCGCTCGCCCGTCTCCCGCCAGATCCAGCCCCCGGTGAAATGGCCCGGCACCAGCACGAATGCGACCATCATCCCCTCCCGCGCGTCGTCCGGGCCCGGCGGCCCCAGTGGTGATCGCCCGCCCGACCCCCGTGCGGGCGGGCGATGCCGGTACCGTAGGAACTCCCCCTGAGGGAGGTTCAACCCCGTGCCACCCGCCGTCCTGTGGAGCATCGGAGAACTCGCGGAACACGCGGGCGTCACCGTCAAGACCGTCCGCTTCTACTCCGACCGCGGCCTGCTGCCCGAAGCCCGGCGCAGCTCCGGCGGACACCGCCGCTACGGCCCCGAAGCGCTCGAACGCCTGCTGCTGGTCCGCTCGCTGCGCACCCTCGACCTGCCCGTCCCCGAGGTCGGGCGGCTGCTGGAACAGGACGAGGCGCTCGGCAGCGCGCTGGAGGACGCGGTGGCCCGCCAGTTGAGCGAGCTGGGCTCCCAACTCGCCGCGCTGCGCTGGCGGGAGGCCGCGCTGCGGCTGCTGCACGAGTGCCCGCCCGCGGAACGCGCCGAGCGGCTCGCCCTCGTCGGCGCCCTGGGCACCCCGCCCGACACCACGGCGCTCGCCCGGTTCTGGCGGCGCGCCCTGCCGCCCGGCCTGCCCGCCCGGCTGACCACCGCCATCCTGCACGCCGCCGTCCCGCAGCCCCCGGCCGACCCGGCGCCCGCCCAGGTGCTCGCGTTCGCCCGGCTGACCGCGCTCGCCACCCGGGGCCGCCCCGCACCCGCCCGCCACCCGGGCGACCACACCCCCTGCCCGGCCACCCCCGCCCGCACCGCCGAGCGCGACCACCGCCCGGCGGTGCTCTACGAAGGCCTCGCCGAGGCCTACGACCTGGCCTCGGCCGACCTGCGCGCCGGCCGCGCCCCGTGCGAGGGCGAGGCGCTCGACAGCTTCGTCGCCGCCCACGCCGCCTCCCGCTCCACCCGGGACACCCCCGCCTTCCGCCGCCGGCTGCGCGCCCTCCTCGACGCCACCGACGATCCGGTCGTCGCCCGCTACTGGGAGCTCGCCGGCGAGCTGAGCGCGCCGGGCGAGCCGACCCTCGGGCACTGCCACGCCTGGCTGCGCGCGGCCCTGGACGGGCGGGGCCCGGGGGAGCCCGGCGGGGGCGGTGAGTTCGGCGGCTTGGGCGGGTCGGGTGCGTCCGGCGGGTCCGGTCGGTCCGGTGGCGGTCCGCGGGGCGCCCGCTACGTCCCGGCCTGCCGGTAGAGCGTCACCAGCAGGCCGTGCACCGGCTCGCCCTCCGCGTCCTCCTCCGCCCCGTCCACCAGGGCGGCCAGCGCCTGCGCCAGGCGCGCCGCCTTGGCCGGGCCCAGCCGGATGTGGCGCAGCGTCAGCAGGTGGTCGACCGGGGAGCGGTCCAACTCCTGGGCGACGGCGCCGAACAGCGCGGCGGTGCCCTCGGGCTGCGGCTCGGCCGCCGACAGCCGCTCGGCGGTGCGCCGGTAGTACCTCTCGGTGCCGCCGCGCACCCGCCGCGTTCCCGCCTCCCGGACCAGCCCCGCCGCGCACAGCACCCGCAGGTGGTGGGAGACGCCGCCCTTGTTCACCCCCAGCTGCGCGGCGAGCCGGTTGATCGTCGAGGGGCGGGCGCCCAGGGCGAACAGCAGGCGCTGGCGCACCGGGTGGGCGAGGGCGGCGTGCTGGGCCGGGGTGCTGATCCGCCGGCAACCCGGGCCTGCTCCCCGCCTGAACACCCCCAACACCCGGTCCCCGCCGCCCCGTTGGACCCGGGGCGGCGGGCCTCGGGTGGGACTATGCTCGGTGCCATGACTCTGCGGCGGATGGACCACGTGGGCATCGTCGTCGACGACCTCCCGGCCGTCACGGCCTTCTTCCTCGCGCTCGGGCTGCAGGTGCAGCGCGAGGGGTCGGTGGAGGGCGGCTGGGTCGAGCGCGTCGTCGGCCTCGAAGGCGTCCGGGCGGACTTCACCATCGTGCAGACCCCGGACGGCCACAGCCGGCTCGAACTGACCAAGTACCACTCCCCGCAAGGCCCGCAGCGCCCGCCCGGCGACGGCCCCGCACCGTCGAACACCCCGGGCATCCACCACATCGGCTTCGCCGTCGACGACCTCGACACCGTCCTCGCCGACCTGACGTCCCGCGGCGCCCGGCTCGTCGGCGCGGTGGAGCGCTACAAGAACCAGCGGATGTGCTACGTCCGAGGCCCGGAGAACATCGTCGTCGAACTCTCGGAGCGCACCGGCTGACCCCGCACCCCCGAGCGCAGGAAGTCGGCGGGTCCGACTTCCCGCGCGGGCAGGGGCCCGGCTGCCTCTCAGGCGCCGTTACGGGAGGTGTGGTGCTGCCAGGGGGCGAGGGCGACGTCGGTGGCGGTCTGCAGGGCGGTGCGCACGGCTTGGGCGTCGGTGCCGGGCCCGGCGAGCAGGACCTGGAGGGCGCCGGTGACGGCGCCGATGAACGCGCCGGTGAGGGCGGCGGCGGTGACCGGGTCGAGCCGGTCGGGGAAGGCCTCGGCGAGCCGGTCGGCGATCACCCGCTGGGCGTCCAGCTGGATCTGCAGTGCGCGGCCGCGCACGGCCGGGACGGTGCGGATCAGTTCGATCCGGCGCGCGGCGATCGGGCTGAGCAGGTCGGTGTCCCGGGCGCTCGTGCGCAGCGCGCGGAGCAGGACGTCGGCCGGTCCGTCGTCGGGGCCGCGGGAGGCGATCGCCTCCTCCGCCGCCCGGATGCGCTCGTCGGCGTCGGGGAAGAGCAGTTCCTCCTTGCTCGCGAAGTAGCTGAAGAAGGTGCGGGTGCCGATCTCGGCGGCGGCGGCGATGTCGGCGACCGTGGTGCCGTCGTAGCCCTGGCGCTCGAACAGTTCGGCGCCGGCGTCGATCAGGGCCTGGCGGGTGCGGGCCCGCTTGCGGTCGCGTAGGGACATGCGCCCACGCTATCGCGCGCCGTGCCGGCCGGCGCCGGGTGCCGCTCTGCCCGCAGCGCGTACTTGCATCCATTGCATATCTGCACTGAGTGCAGTTATGGTCGATGGTATGACACCCCCAAGTGTTCTGGTGGTCGGGGCCGGAATCGCCGGCCCGACCCTCGCGTACTGGTCGGCCCGGAACGGAGCGCGGGTCACCGTGGTGGAGGGGGCCCGGAGCCCGCGCTCCAGCGGCAACCCCGTGGACGTGCGCGGGCCCGCGCTGCCGGTGGCCGAGGCGATGGGCGTGCTGCCCGCGCTGCGCGCCCGCGCCACCTCCGTGCGGACCCTGCGGGTGCTCGGCCCGTCCGGACGCACCGTCGCCCGGGTGCGGTCCTCCCCGGAGCCCGGCTCGCTGGAGCTGCCGCGCGCCGACCTGGCCGCCGCGCTCCACGAAGCCGCCCGCCACGACGCCGAGTTCGTCTTCGGCGACACCGTGACCGGGCTGCACGCCGACGGCGCCGGAGTGGACGTCGTGTTCGAGCGCGCCGCGCCGCGCCGCTTCGACCTGGTCGTCGGCGCCGACGGGCTGCACTCGACGGTGCGCCGGCTGGCCTTCGGCCCGGAACGGGAGTTCGTGCGGCCCACCGGCCTGCTGGTGGCCACCCTGCCGCTCGGCGGGACGGCCCCGGACCCGACCGAGGTGCTGCTGCACAACGTGCCGGGGCGGCTGGTCTCCGTCCACCCGGGACGCGGCGAGGCGATGGCCGCGTTCATCTTCCGGCACGCCGCCGGCGTCACCGCGGCAGAGCTGCGCGACGCCGCCGCCCAGCGCCGGATCGTCACCGAGGCCTACCGGGGCGTCGGATGGCGGGTCCCGGACCTGCTCGACGCGGTGCGGGCGGCCGAGGACCTCTACTTCGACGAGGTGAGCCTCGTCGACCTCCCCGGCTGGTCACGCGGCCGGATCACGCTGCTGGGCGACGCCGCGTCCTGCCTCTCGCTGCTCGGCGAGGGCTCCAGCCTGGCGATCGCCGGCGCCCGCACCCTCGCCGAGGCCCTCGCCGGCCACCTCGCCGACCCGGCGTCCGCGCTCAGGCGCTACGAGCAGGCCCACCGCGCCCGGGTCACCCCCAAGCAGCGGGCCATGCGCCGTTCGGCCGCCCTGCTGGTCCCCGCCACCACCCTCGGCCTGACCGCCCGCAACCTCGCCGCCCGCCTGCTGCCCACCCGGGCCTGACGGCCCGCCGCCCCGGGGCCGGAGACCGCCGAACCCGCCGGAGCGGCGTCGGCCGGGACTTCCCGGCGCTGTTGCCCATGCGCAGGCGGATAGGGCGGCCGGCGCAGGAAGTCGGGCCCGCCGACTTCCTGCGCTCGCGGCCGGGGGAGGCGGGGCCTGCGCCGTCGGTTCAGACGTCGCCGAACTCGCCGGAGCGGACGGCGGTCAGGAAGGAGTGCCACGCCCCGGCGGGGAAGGCGAGTTGGGGACCGTTGGGGTCCTTGGAGTCACGTACGGGGACGAGGCCGGGGAATCCGGGGGCCACTTCGACGCACTGTCCCTGCTGGGCGCTGTAGGAACTCTTTCGCCACGTGGCGTCAGCCGGGTGGTCACCGCGCATGCCGTTCATACTCTTTCCGTGCCTCCCGGATCATGTACCCAACCATCGTGCGAGTGGGCAGGGTCAACAACGTGACGGAGTGCGAGAAGGGGCGCAGCTCGCCAAGCGTGTACGGGGCGACTTGCAGGATGAAGTGCGGGCGGGCTGCCAGCTCCTCCAGGTGTCGGAGCTGGCGGGGCCTGCGCCGTCGGTTCAGACGTCGCCGAACTCGCCGGTGCGGACGGCGGTCAGGAAGGAGCGCCACGCCCCGGCGGGGAAGGCGAGTCGGGGACCGTTGGGGTCCTTGGAGTCACGTACGGGGACGAGGCCGGGGAATCCGGGCGCCACCTCGACGCAGTCGCCGCCGTTGTTGGAGTACGAGGACTTGACCCAGGAAACACTGGACAGGTCTACACGGTCGGTCATGATCGGAGTTCCTTTCGGGCCTTGCGGACCATTTCCTGGGATGCGGCCGTCGGCGGCGCTTCCACCAGTAGCTGATCGTAGTCACGTTCCCATCCCGCAACCGTTGCCCGTGACCGTTCAAGATGGCCCCTGGCCGTCGATTCCGCGTACGCCACGACCGTATGGTCCGGGAGATCCAGCAGAACCACCGGAAGTGTGAAGGAGAGGTGCTCTCCCATGCTGAAGGGAGCGATCTGCACCGTGATGTTCGGGTGTTCGGCCAACTCCTCGATATGCCGCAGTTGCTCGGCCATGACCTGTGGGCCGCCGACGGGGCGCAGCAACACCCCCTCCTCAAGGACCGCGTGAAGCGTAGGCGGGCACTTCCGCCTGAGGATCTCCTGGCGCAGAGCCAGATAGTCGGTGCGTTCGTCGGCCTCGGCAGCGGTGATCGCGCCCCGCCGCACAGCTGCCTGAGCAAGAGAGTTCGCGTACGCGGGGGTCTGCAGAAGGCCGGGCACGATGATCAGGCCGACCGTTCGCAACCGCCAGCACCGGGCTTCGGCGTCGGCGAACTCGGCGAAACCCTCAAGGAGCGCCGCCCGGCTGAACCTGCGCCACAACTCGTAGAACCTCTGGCCTGATTCGAACACCTCATCAGCCTTAACAGTCAGAGCCCTTGTTGGGGAACGCTTCCCGTTCTCGACATATGAGATGTGCGCACCCGAGTACCCCAGGCGCTTGGCCGTCTCTGTCTGCGACCACCGCCTTGCCCGCCTCGACCTGCGAAGTTCCTGGCCGAAGCGGACTTGTGGCGATGCCTGGGCGTCAACTCCCGCTTCGGTCATGATCCTTCATCTCCTTCACATGACATTGCTGTCAAAGGTAAGACGCTGGCAATCGTAGGGCAGATCACGCCACCATGGCTACGCCCGGTGATTCGTCGGATGCGTAGGGCGACCTCTTGGGTCCTCGTATCCGGCGTGCGGGCGAAACCACGCCCCTACGCACAAACCCTCAGAGGTCCCCTGCCATGCTCGAATCCCGCCGCCCCCGCGCGTTCGCCGCCCGCCTCGACTCCCGGGCCGAATCCGCGCCGCTGGCCCGGCACTTGCTGCGCGCCTACCTCGCCGGCCACCCCGCCGGCGAGCGCTACCGCGACATCGCCGAACTGCTCCTCGGCGAGCTCTTCGCCAACGCCGTCCAGCACGCGGGCGCCCCCGACGACCGGCTGATCGAGGTCCGCTTCGCCCTCGCCGGCGGCCGGCTGCGCATCGAGGTCCACGACGCCGGGGCCGGACGCCCCGCCCTCCGCTCCTCCACGTTGGACGAAGAACACGGCCGCGGGCTGTTCCTCGTCAACGAGCTCGCGGAGCGCTGGGGTTGCTGTCCCCGCGCGGGGGGCGTCGGCAAGTTCGTCTGGGCCCTCGTCACCCCCGCCCTCACCCAGGCGGCCTGCGCACAGTGAGCGCCCGCGGCGCCCCGCCCGGCACGGTTCAGCGGACAGTGAACAGCACCGGGCCCGCCGTGCCGGAGCCGGAGAATCGGCCCCATGCACGATGCCACGGCGACCAGGGCCGCACTGCGGGCGGCCATCGACTCCCGCACCTGCCTCGGCGCCCAGGTGCGGGTGCTGCGCTCCGGCCGACAGCTCCTGCACCTCACGGCCGGTGACGCCGCCCCGGGACGCCCGCTGGACACCGGCGCGACGGTGCCCTGGTTCTCGGCCTCCAAACTGCCCGCCACACTGGCCGTGGCCAAGGCCTGGGAACTCGGCCTGCTCCACCCCGACGACCGGGTCGTCGACCACCTGCCCGAGTTCGCCGGCCCCGGCAAGGACGACATCCGGCTCACCCACCTGCTCACCCACACCGCCCCGCTGCGCACCGTCGACCGGCAGGTCGGCGGCGCGGTCGACAGCGGGCGCGACGCCCTGGTCGAGCGCGTGCTGCACGCCGAGGCAGACCCCGACTGGGTTCCCGGCCAACGGGCCGCCTACCTCGGGCACGCCGGCTACCTGCTGCTGGACGAGATCGTGGCCCGCAAGGCCGGTACCGGCTTCGCCGCGTTCCAGGCCGAGCACATCACCGGCCCGCTCGGCCTGACCTGCGCCCTCGGCGGCCCGCCCGCAGCGCCGGTCGTCGACGTGCCCTGGTACGGCCCGGCCGAACTCGCCGCCAGGATCGGCCGGTTCGACGTCACCCTCGGCCTGCCCGGCGCCTGCGTGGCCGGACCGTTCGGCGAGGCGGCCGACCTGTGCGAACTGCTGCGCACCGGCGGCCGGGGGCATCCTGACGCCCGAGACCTGCGCGGCCGTGGTCACCGACCGGCGGCCGCCGCACCTGGTCGACGAGGCGGCCGGCCGCCCCCGGCGCTGGGGCCTGGGCGTCCCGCTCGCCGCGGAGAACTTCGGGCCCGCGTCCCCGGGCAGCTTCGGCGCACTCGGCGGCACCGCGTGCACCGTGTTCAGCGACCCCGACCGGGAGGTGACCGTGGCCCTGCACTTCGTCGGCAACACCGCACCCGCCCAGCGCCTGGCCCGCGACCTGGCCGTGACCGGGGCCGTCTACCGGGACCTCGGCATCGGCTGACAGCGCCGGACCCGGTGCCGCGCCTTCGCCGCTGGGGCCACCCGCGGACGAGCACAGGAAGTCGGCGGGCCCGACTTCCCGCGTGTGTGGACGGGTTCGGCCGGGCCCCGTCAGGCGTCCTGGTCGGGGGAGTGGTGGAGGTGCTCGCGTCCTTCGGGGTCCTCGTACTCGAGGCGGTAGGACAGGCCCGTCGCGCGCAGCGCGGCCAGCAGGTCGGTGAGGCGGTCGGGGTCCACGAAGCCGGTGACGAGGACGGGCTGGAGCGGGGTCAGTTCGAGTTCCGCGTACGCGTTCTCGACCTCGAACTCCGTCCAGCTGGAGCGGCGGACCCGCCAGCCGGCGCGGTGGAACAGCTCGGCCGCGTGCTGGGCGCCGGCTGCTCCGGGCAGGCTGCCCCAGATGTTGGTGCCGAGGTGGAGCCGGGCCAGGGCGGCGGTGTCCAGGCGCGGCCCGGCCGTGCCGCCGGAGGTGAAGTCCATGGCGGGACAGTAGACGACGCCGAGGCCCCGCCGTCCCGTCGGGGACCGGGCGGCGGGGCCCCGGGGCGGCCGGACAGGCGCTAGCCGCGGCCGGTGCGGGTGCGGCGGGTGAGGGAGTCGAGGACGACGGCGGCCAGCAGCACCGCGCCGGTGATCATGTACTGGATGGCCTGGGCGGCGTGGACCATGTCCAGGCCGGTGGTGATGGACTGGATGACCAGGATGCCCAGCAGCGCCGACCAGGCGTTGCCGCGGCCGCCGAAGAGGCTGGTGCCGCCGATGACGGCGGCGGCGATGGCCATCATCAGGACGTTGCCGCTGCCCAACTGCTTGTCGGCGGAGCCCTGCTGGGAGGCGTAGAAGAGGCCGCCGAGGCCGGCCAGCAGCGCGGAGAGCATGAACACCGAGACCCGCACCCGGGCGACGTTGACGCCGGCGCGCCGGGCGGCCTCGACGCTGCCGCCGATCGCGAAGATCTGCCGCCCGTAGCGGGTGCGGCGCAGCACGAAGTCGGTGGCGACGACCGCGCCGAGCAGGACGACCAGGGACAGCGGCAGTCCGCGGTCCTGGTTGAGGGCGTACGCGGCGGCCAGGCCCAGGACGGCCAGCGCCCCGGCGCGCAGCAGGATGTCGGTGAGCGGGCGGGCGGTCAGCCCGGCGGCGGAGCGGCGGCGGGCGGTGCGCAGCTGGGCGAGCAGGTAGAGGGCGGGGGCGAGGACGGCCAGGCCCCAGGCGTAGGCGATGTCGCCGTCGCCGAGGAAGGTGGAGTCCAGGCCCGCGACGATGCCGTCGTGGCGGTTGTTGACGGTGCCGCCGTCGCCGAGCACCCATTCCTGGAGGCCGGACCAGGCGAGCATGCCGGCCAGGGTGACGACGAAGGCGGGCACCCCGACGCGGGCGAACAGCAGCCCGTGCAGCAGGCCCAGCGCGGCGGCCGTGCCGAGGGCGGCGGCGATGGCCAGCCACTCCGGCCAGCCCTGGCGCACCGCGAGGACGGCGGTGATGGCGGAGGAGGCGCCGGCGACCGAGCCGAGGGAGAGGTCGATCTGGCCGAGGATGAGGACGAAGACGACGCCGACCGCGATCAGGCCGGGGCCGGCGATGAAGCGGCTGATGTTGGTGAGGTTGTCGGCCTGGAGGAAGTGGTGGGTGACGGACTGGAAGACGATCGCGATGACGACCAGGCCGACGACGACGGGCAGCGCGCCCAGTTCGCCGGAGGCGAGCCGGCGCCGGGCGGCGTCGGCGCGTCCGGCCCAGGTCGCGGCGCTCACGTGCAGACGGGGGTCGGGGGCGGGGGCGGTCATGCGGCGTCCTCCTCCTCGGCGCGCCGGGCCCGGCGGCGGGCGTGGGCGTTGTCGTCGGCGCCGGTGATGGCGGCGACGATCTGTTCCTGGGTGGTGCCCTCGACGGGGAACAGTCCGTTGTTGCGGCCCAGGCGCAGCACGGCGACGGTGTCGGCCACCGCCCGCACGTCGGCCATGTTGTGGCTGACCAGGATGACGCCCAGGCCGCGTTCGCGCAGCCGCTCCACCAGGTCCAGGACCTGGGCGGTCTGCTCGACGCCCAGGGCCGCGGTGGGCTCGTCCAGCAGCACCACGGACGGCTCGCCGACCAGGGCGCGGGCGATGGCCACCACCTGGCGCTGGCCGCCGGAGAGGGCGGCGACGGGCGCGCGCACGTCGGGGATGCGGATGGCGAGGGTGTCCAGCAGCTCGCGGGCGTGCTGCTCCATGGCGACTTCGTCGAGCAGGGTGCGGCGGCGTTTCTCGCGGCCGAGGAAGAGGTTGGCGATGACGTCGAGGTTGTCGCACAGGGCGAGGTCCTGGTAGACGGTGGCGATGCCGAGCGCGGTGGCGTCCTGGGGGCGGGCCAGGCGCACGGGGGCGTCGTGCCAGGTGATGGTGCCCTCGTCGACGGGGTGGACGCCGGCGATGGTCTTGACGAGGGTGGACTTGCCGGCGCCGTTGTCGCCGACGAGGGCGAGGACCTCGCCCGGGTGGACGGCGAGGTCGACGTCGGTGAGGGCCTGGACGGCGCCGAAGCGCTTGGATACCGAGCGCAGCTGGAGGACGGGTGCGCCTGTCACGTGAACCATCCTGAATGTCCGGGAGGCGGGGGCTACTTGAGGCCGGCGGCGGTGCAGGCGGCGGCGTAGTCGGCGGTGCAGATGTCGGAGGCCTTGTAGAGGCCGTCGGCGATCACGGTCTGGGCGATGTTGGCCTTGGTGACGACCTTGGCGTCCAGCAGCTTGGCGGGGATGTTCTTGTCGGTGGAGCTGTCGACGGTGGTGGTGGCCACGGACTTGACGTCCTTGCCCTGGAGCAGGTCGACGGCCAGTTCAGCGGCGGTGTCGGCGAGCGGCCGGTAGGCCTTGTAGATCGTGAAGGCCTGGTCGCCGTTGACGATGCGCTGGATGGCGTCCAGGCCGGCGTCCTGGCCGCCGACGGGGACCTTGATGCCGGAGCCCTGGAGCTGGGTGATGATGGCGCCGGCCATGCCGTCGTTGGCGGAGTAGACGGCCTGGAAGCCGTTCTTGCCGAGCTGGGTGACGGCGGCGGCGGCCTTCTGGCCGGCGACGATCGGGTCCCACTGCCCGGACTGCTCGTAGACGACCTTCTTGATCTTCCCGTCCAGGACCTTGTGGGCGCCGGTCTTGAACTGGGCGGCGTTGGGGTCGGCCTCGTCGCCGTTGATCATGACGATGTTCGCGTCCGGGGCCTGCGGTCCGAGCGCGTCCAGCAGTGCCTGGCCCTGGAGTTCGCCGACCTTCTCGTTGTCGAAGGAGGCGTAGGCGGCGACCGGGCCGGTGGCCAGGCGGTCGTAGGCGACGACCTTGACGCCCTTGGCGGCGGCCTCCTGCACCCAGCCCTGGGTGGATTCGGCGTTGTAGGCGTCCAGGATGATCACCTTGACGCCCTGGGCGAGGAGGGTGTCGAACTGCTGCTTCTGCTTGGCGGCGCTGCCCTGGGCGTTGTTGTAGAGCACCTTGCAACTCGCGCACAGGGACTTGACCTTGGCCTCGATGAACGGCCGGTCGAAGGACTCGTAGCGCACCGAGGAGGCGTTCTCGGGCAGCAGCAGGCCGATCGAGGTGGTGTCGCCGGAGGCGGCGGAGTCCTTCTTGTCGCCGCCGGCCTTGCCGCAGGCGGCGGTCATGGAAAGGGCCAGCGCGAGGCCGGCGGTCGAGACGATGACGCGACGCAGTCGTGCGTTCATGCGGGATGCCTCTCCCTGGTGGCCGCCGCGGCGGTGCGGCGGGGGTGGGGGGAGTTAAACCTGACCGCGTACATGGCGTCAAGAAGTAAAACCAGACTCGGAGGGCTTCGCCTCTATTCGTTATCTTCTTGGCATCCTTCCCCGGCTAGGGCCGGGGGATTCCGGCCGCGCCGGCCGTATGGGGCGGTGCTCCCGTGCGGCTGGCGTTCCGGTGGGTTCCTCGTTCAACGGGGCGTGCCTGGTGCGGGATTGCCGCACCAGGACTGACCGGCCCTCCAGAGGCGTTTAGCCTGTCCGCCTGCCCGGCGGCCAGGATGTTTCGAGCAGCATTGAGGTCACGGTCATGGAGAACGCCGCACCCACCACAGGCCCATTGCCTTACCTGCAGGGGTTTGGGGCCGTCGCGGTGTCCGCAGTCCGCACACAACTGCGAGGACGGGAAGGCACGGTGCACGATCCCGACGTACCGGCCGTACCGGGCGGCCTTGTCTTCGAGCAGGCGCCGGAAGGTGGCCCATCCGGCGTCGTGGACGGATTTGGCCAGGCGACCCCGCGCGAGGCCGCGTACGTTCAGGTCCTCCAGGTAGACGGCTTGGTTCTCGCCGATCAGCCTGGTGGTCCGCTTGTGCAGCCAGTCCATGCGGGTGTCGGCCACCTTGGCATGTGCCTTGGCGACCCTCCTGTGGGCCTTGGCCCGGTTCTTGCTGCCCTTGGCCTTGCGGGACAATTCCCGCTGAGCGGCCCTGAGCTTCTTCTCCGCCCTGCGGAGAAAGCGTGGGTTGTCGATCACGTCGCCGTTTGACAGGACGGCGTACGTGGTCAGGCCCAGATCGATCCCCACCTCGGCCGGAACTTCCGGCAGGTGTGATGGTTCGACGTCCACCACGAAAGAAGCATGGTAGCGGCCGGCCGGATCGAGCACGATGGTCACCGACGACGGTTCGGCCGGAAGATTCCGGGACCACTTCACCCGCACGTTGCCGATCTTCGCCAGGTTCAGCTTCCCGTTGCCCCGGATGCGGAATCCATTGCGAGTGAACCGCAGGCTCTGCCGCGAGTGCTTACGGGACTTGAAGACAGGCAGGCCGACCCGCCGCCCGGCGCGCTTGCCGGACACCGAGTCGAAGAAGTTCCGGTACGCGGCGTCCAGATCCCGAAGGGACTGGATCAGCGGGTCGACACCCACCGTCGCCAGCCATGCCCGTTCGGCAGTCTTCCTCGCCGCTGTGATGACCAGCTTCTGCAGATCGGTGCTCTTGGGATACGGCAGACCGGCCTGGCGGGCTTCCTTCCTCACCGCGAGGGCATCGTTGTACACCACCCGGGCGCAACCGAACGTCCGGGCGAGCGCCACGCGCTGACTCGGTGTCGGATACAGGCGGTACGAGTACCTCAGATGCACACGACCAAACTACCGGGTGCCAATGACAACAACTCAGGTCCTAGCCGCCGGAGGAGTCCGCCGCTTTCCGCCGCCGCCCACGGCGACCCCCGCCGACGGCTCCTACCGGCGCCCTGCAGGCCTGGGCTGCCCGTTCTGACGGGCGCACCGTCCTGGTGGACACCGCATCGGCGCCGGCCTCGTCCTGGAGGAGACCCCCGGCCACACCCCCGGCTCCTCGGTGCTGCGCCTGGCCAGCGGCGGCGGGGGCGCGGTGTTCGTCGGCGACCTGCTGCATTCGCCGGTCCAGCTGGCCCACCCCGCCTGCAACAGCTGCTTCTGCCTGGACGCGGCCGCCGCGGCGGCCAGCCGGCTGCGGATCCTCCAGCGGGCCGCCGACGAGGGGGAGTTGGTGGTCCCCGCGCACTTCGCCGGCCCCGGCCTGACCCGGGTGCGGCGCTCCGGGGCCGGCTTCACGCCCGTGCGCTGAGGACGGACCGGGGATGGAAGGGGTGCCCGCCGTTCCCCCGACCGCGGCGGGCACCCCGGCTCGTTCCGACCGTCCGTCAGGGACGGTCGAGGGTGATGGAGTTGATCGGGCCCAGGTCGTAGTAGACGCCGTTCTGGGCCGGGATGTCGTACACGCAGTCGCCGCCGCCGGAGGCCCGGCACAGGTGCGCGTGGGCGCCCCCGGTCTGGTTGTTCAGCACCCAGTGGTTGCCGTACTGGCCCTGCAGGTTGTGGGCGCCGTAGCTCCAGTACACGGCGGAGGGGGAGGAGGCCGGGTTCTGGTCCTGCGGGTAGACGCACACGGCGCCCGAGGGGCAGCCCGCCCAGGAGCCGTCGGCGGCGCCGGCACTGCCGACGCCCACCGTGGTCAGCGCGGCGGCCGAGAGTCCGATCGCGGCCAGGGTACGGGTGATCCTGCGCATGGGTGGTTCTCCCTTGCTGGTGGAGGCCCCGACGTGGGGTCGGGACCGGTGCTCGCCAGCCTAGGAACGCGCGGGCGGCCACGGTCCCTGACATCCGACAGGGGCGCGCCGCCGCGCCGCGGGCGCCGGGGTGCGGTAAGGGCGACTGCTACGGGTGCGGCCGTCCCCGGGCCGCGCTCACGGCTTCGGGGACCGGTAGCCGGCCCCCGCGGCCTCGATGTGCGCGAGCAGGGCCGCCCCGGCGAGATTGACGAACAGGTCGACGACGACCTCCTCGCCCTCCCAGCGGCCGCGCTCCGAGACGGCCAGGCCGATCAGGGCCAAGTCACCTGCCTGGCCGCGCAGTTCGTACTGCTCGCGGGTCTCCTCGTCGAGGTCGCCCTCGTCGTCGCGGTCCCAGGCGGCCACCGCGGCCCGGGCCAGCGCCCCGGGCAGGCGCACCGTGACCCGGTCGGCCTGGGCGTCGACGTGCTCGCCGATCGCCGCCAGCAGCTTCGCGTCCTGCCGGTAGAGGGCGTACCGCTCCGTGTCCGGCACGGGCGCGCAGCCCGGGTGGCCGCAGGCCGGGAGGCCGGCCGCGGGGCCGGTCGCGTCCGGCTGCACCGGATCGTCCCCCGCCTGCGCGCTCACAGCGCCACCCCGGGGGTCAGGAGCAGCCGTTCGGGGCGGGCCGGGGCGCGCAGGCGCTCGGCGGGCAGCCGGTCGCGGCGCTCCTGCCAGGCGAGCAGCCGGGCCCGGTCCTGCTCGTCCCCGGCCGCGTCCGGAACGGACGCCGGGCCGGCCTCGCGCAGCAGCACCCGGGCCGGGCGGTCCTCCTCGCCGGGCAGCACGTCCAGCACCGTGAAGCAGGTCCCGGGCGGGAACACCACCTCCGGGTCCCCGGCCTCGGCGATCGCCGACGTCCGGCGGCCGGTCGCCGACCACACCAGGAACTCCACGGCCGTCCCCGGCACCACCTCCGGCTCCGCCGTCCCCACCACCGGCGCGGGCTCCACCAGCCGCACACCGCGCGCGTACTGACCCAGCACCTCCTCGTCCGCCTCGGCGCCCAGCAGCACCGCACCCCGGTGGTTGGGCAGCCGGCGCAGCCCCGAGCCCAGACAGGCCAGGTACGGGGCCAGCGGCCCGGTGCCGGGGGCGCAGCGGCGGGCCGCCGCCACCAACTCGGCGCGGTGGACGGGCAGTCCGGTGTCGATGTGGTGCAGGTGGACCGCCGCGAGGTCCTCCTTCAGATCCTCGCGGTCCTGGGTGCGCAGCGCCGGCATCCGCAGCGCGGCCTGCTCGGCCCGGCTGGCGTAGCGGTGGAAGTGCGTGCCCAGCAGGGCCCGGAAGGCCGCCCGTTCGGCGGGCGTGGACACCCGCCTGGGGGTGGTGGCGGCGGTGGTCGGTACGAGGAGCCGGGGAGCGGCGGGGGTCTCGGGGGTCTCGGGGGTCTCGGGGTCGGCCGGGTCCGGGTCCGGGACGGGGACGGGGGCCGGGGTGTCGGGTGTGCCGGTGCTCTCGACGGCGGTCGTCGGTGCGGTGGCGGGGGTGAGCGGCTCCGCCGGGGGAGGCGTCCCGGTGTCGGTGTCGGTGTCGATGTCGGTGTCGCTTCCGGTGGCGGGATCGGCCTGCGGGGCTTGCGGGGAACGGGAGTTGGCGGCCTCGGGGGCTACGGGGGAAGGGGAGTCGGGTGCGCCGGGGAGGAGCAGGCGCGGGGTCGGGGTGCCCGGGGTGGTGAGGGCGGACAGCAGGTCGTCCAGGACGTCGAGCACCTCGGCGGGTGCCGTCCGGTCGGCCGAGCCCGCGATGAGGGTCGGCCGGTCCGGGGCCGGGTCGAGCAGCCGGGGGCCGCGGTCGTGCGGTGTCTCCTCGGGGCGCAGCCACAGTCCGGCGGGGACCGCCTCCAGGCGCCAGCCCGCGACGGGTGCCTGGTGGAGCGCGGGTCCGCAGGCGGCGAAGGCCGAGGGGAGCGGGCGCCAGGCGGAGGCGATCACGCGGCCGAGTTCGGGGCAGGCGGTCAGTTCGGTCAGCCACGGCTCCCAGGCCGGGGCCGCGTCGGCGGTCAGGACCAGCGAGGAGCAGCCGTGCGCGGTGCGGGTCGGCAGGCCGACGGCGGCCCGGACCTCGCGGCCCAGTTCCGCCGCGAGTTCGCCGGCCAGGGCGACGAGTTCCGGGACGGTGGCCCAGGGCGCGCTGATCAGCGGGTCGGCCGGGGAGGGCCCGGGCCCGTCCGGTCGGGCGGCCAGGGCGGCGGCCACCTCGGCGACCGGGGGCAGCGGGACACCCGGGCGGCCCACCACCAGGACGGGCGTGCCGGGTACCGACTCGGCACCCAGCAGCGCGGCCGGCGGGACGACCGGGGCGGGGCCGCCGTGGAACCAGCGGCCGTGCGGCAGCACGGCCGTCAGCTCCGGGGCCGTCTCGGGCGCCGCCGGTTCCGGGATCGGCGCGTTCGTCGGCGCGTTCGTCGGCACCGACGGCGCTGGGCTCACCCGGCCCGGCACCACGGCGGGTGCCGGCCCGGCGGGCAGTGCTGCCGATGCCGCCTCGGGCGCCGAAGGCGCGCGGCCCGCCTCCGGCACGGCCGGGCCCGCCGGTACCCCCGCCGTCGCCGGCACACCCCCCGCTGTCGCCGTCGCCGTCGCCGCCGCCGCCCGGCCGCGTGCCGCGCCCGTTCCCGGCAGCGGCCACACCGCCCCGAGGCGGCGGGTGCGTCCGTCCGGGGTGAACAGCCACCAGGAGGACGGTGCGCCGTCCGGATCGCCCGTGGTGAGCAGGGTCCCGTCGGGGCGCAGGGTGACGAGCCCGTCCGGGGCGACGATGCTGGTGGCGGCCAGTTCGGCGATCCGCTGGGCGGGGCGGGGCCCGGGCCCGGCCGCGGCGGCGAGGCCGGAGGCGGCCAGGACCAGGGTGGCGGCCTTGCGGGCGGCGGCGGTGCGGGCCAGTTCGTCGAGCCGGCCGAGCAGCACGGGCTGCGCGTCGGCGGCCGCTGCCAGCACAGTGACGGTGCCGACCACGGGCGTCAACGCGGCCAGCGCGTCGGTGAGTTCGGCGGGCAGCGGCACCGGGTCCGGGCCGTCCGGGCCGTCGGCGGCGCCGGGTCCGATGACGAAGTGCGGGCCCACCTCGTGCAGGGTCGCCGCGGGCGCCGGGGCGCCGTCGCCCCCGGTGCGGCGGCGCGGCAGCCAGCGCCGCGTCCCGGGGGCCTGTCCGGTGATGCTCAACGTCCCGACCCCCCGCCCACGCCGCCGCCCGCGTCGCCCGCACCGTCGTCCCCGCCGTCGTCCAGCAGCGCGGTCTGCACCAGCACCGTGCGCCGCCGGGTGACGTGCAGCGCCCGCCCCGGGGGCAGCACCCGGGGCTTGGTGTTGCCGAACAGGAAGCCCTCGCTCGGCGGGCAGGACAGCAGCAGCGCCGGGGTGTTGACCTCCTCCAGCTTGCGCAGCAGCTGGTCGGAGGAGGCCCGCCCGACGCCGTTGGCGCTGCGCGCCACGATCAGGTGCAGGCCCAGTTCGGCGCCCTGCGCCAGGTAGTCCAGCAGCGGCGCGAACGGGTGGGCGGCGCTGCCGGGGGAGCCGGCGACCAGCTCGTAGTCGTCGACCAGGATGAACAGCTCCGGGCCCTCCCACCAGTCCCGCAGCCGCAGCCGCTCCGGCGGGATGTCCGCCCCGGGCAGCCGGTTGGCCATCGCCCGCGCCGCGCCGTCGACGATCTGGCGCAGCACGTCCACCGCGACCGCGTGCCCGAGCCGGTACTCCTGGGGCACCGCGCCCTGCAGCACCCGCCGGTAGTCGACCAGCATGATCCGCGCCTGGTCGGGCCGGTAGGCGGAGGTGATGCCGGCCGCGACCAGCTTCAGCAGGTTGGTCTTGCCGGCCTCGCTGTCGCCGACCACCACCAGGTGCGCCGACTCCTCGAAGTCGTGCCACAGCGGCGCCATCGAGACGTCCTGCAGGCCCAGCGGCACCCGCAGCCGGCCCTCGGCGGCGGGCAGCGCCGCCGAGGACAGGTGCAGCGGCAGCATCCGCACCTCGGGGGCGCGCGGGCCGCTCCAGTGCTCGGCGACGGAGTCGACCAGGTCCGCGACGCCCTCGCCGAGGTCCTCGGTGGCGCCGTTGCCGTCCAGCCGGGGCAGCGCGGTCAGGAAGTGCAGCTCCTCACCGGTCAGGCCGCGGCCGGGGATCTTGGGCACGGTCGCCGCCACCCGCATCCCGATCGCGGAGTCCACCGGGTCGCCCAGCCGCAGTTCGAAGCGGGTGCCCAGCAGGTCGCGCAGCGCGCCGGTGACCTCGCCCCAGCGGGTGGTGCCCACGATCAGGTGGATGCCGTAGTTGAGGCCGCGCTGGGCGATCAGGGTCAGCGCCGGCGCCAGGTCCGCGAACTCCTGGCGCACGGTGTTCCAGCCGTCGACGACCAGGAACACGTCGCCGTGGGTCTCCTCGGGCAGTTCCCCCGCGGCCAGCGCCCGCCGGAACGCCGCCACCGAGTCGATGCCCCGCTCGGCGAAGCGCTGCTCGCGCCGGGCCAGGATCGCGTTGACCTCCGCGACCGTGCGCACCACCCGCTCCGGGTCGTGCCGCCCGGTCACCCCGCCCATGTGCGGCAGGCCGCGCAGCGAGGACAGCGTGCCACCACCGAAGTCCAGGCAGTAGAACTGCACTTCGCGCGGGGTGTGGGTGAGCGCCAGGGCGGCCACCAGGGTCCGCAGCAGGGTCGACTTGCCGCTCTGCGGCCCGCCCGCCACGCCCACGTGCCCGTCCGCCCCCGACAGGTCGGCCACCAGCAGGTCGCGCACCTGGTGGAACGGGCGGTCCACCACGCCCACCGGCACCCGCAGGCCGCCCCGGCCCGGATCGGCCTCCGTGGTCAGCCCGAACACCGCGTCCGGCGCCAGCGGCGGCAGCAGCTGGTCCAGGGTCGGCGGCACCCCCAGCGGCGGCAGCCACACCTGGTGGGCCGGCGGCCCGGCGTCCACCAGCTTCTCGGCCGCGATCGCCAGCAGACTGCGGCTCTCCGACACCTCCTCGACCTCCGGCTCGGTCGGCAGCGCGACCGGCTGACGCGGCGCCACGTACCCCGTCCCGTACACCGCGACCTGCCCCGCCGCCGCCTGCCGGCGCACCGCCGCCGGACGCGGCGCCCGGTACGGGCCGGAGACGTACGCCGCCTTGAACCGGGTCAGCGTCGCGATGTCGCTGCGCAGGAACCCGTTGCCCGGCTGCGAGGGCAGGTGGTACGCGTCCGGCACCCCCAGCACCCCCCGGCTCTCCATCGCCGAGAACGTCCGCAGGCCGATCCGGTACGACAGGTGCGACTCCAGGGCGTGCATCCGCCCCTCGTCCAGGCGCTGCGAGGCCAGCAGCAGGTGCACCCCCAGCGAACGCCCCAGCCGCCCGATCATGATGAACAGGTCCATGAAGTCCCGGTGCGCGGCCAGCAGTTCGGAGAACTCGTCGACCACCACGAACAGCGTCGGCAGCGGCTCCAGCACCGCCCCGCCGGCCCGGGCGCTCTCGTACTCCAACAGCGAACTGTAGTTGCCCGCCGAGCGCAGCAGCTCCTGACGGCGCACCAGCTCCCCGTGCAGCGCGTCGCGCATCCGGTCCACCAGCGCCGCCTCGTCGGCCAGGTTGGTGATCACCGCCGAGGTGTGCGGCAGCCGGTCCAGCCCCAGGAACGTCGCCCCGCCCTTGAAGTCCACCAGCACGAAGTTCAGCACCTCGGAGGAGTGCGTCAGCGCCAGCGCCAGCACCAGCGTGCGCAGCAGCTCCGACTTGCCCGAACCGGTCGCCCCGATCAGCATCCCGTGCGGCCCCATGCCGCCCTGCGCCGACTCCTTGATGTCCAGCTCCACCGGCGCACCGTCCCCGGCGATCCCCAGCGGCACCCGCAGCCGCCCCGCACCCCCGCGCCCGGCCCAGCCCAGCGCCACGTCGTGCCCGTGCAGGTCGCGGATGCCCAGCAGCGACGCCAGGTCGAAGTCCCCGGCCAGCGGCTCACCGGCCTCCGACTGGTCCCCGATCCGGTACGGCGCCATCAGCGCGGCCAGCCGCCGCGCCGCGGCCTGCGACAGGGCGTCGGGGCGCCCCAGGTCGGTCGACTCGTCCCGGTGGTTGCGGTCCGCCCCCACCATCGCCAGAGCGCCGTCCTCGATCCGCAGCCGCAGCCGGTGCCGCAGCGGCTTCCACTCCAGCGCCTCGCCCAGGTCCAGCAGCACCGCGTTGCGCCAGCCCGCCAGCGCCGCCCGGCTGCCCGCACCCACCGCCACCCCGTCCAGCACCACCACCGTGAACGGCTCGTCCCGCCCCGGCTGCGCCTCCGGCTCCCACGGCCCGCGCCCCGCGAACTCCGCCCCCAGCACCTGCTCCAGCTCCGCCACCGACCCCGCCACCAGCCGCACCGGCCCCAGCGCGTCGGTGTCCACCGGGTGCAGCGCGTGCGGCAGCCACTTCGCCCACTCCCACCGCCCCCGCTCCTGCGCCCCGCACACCACCGCGATCCGCAGCTCGTCCGGCGCATGGAACAACGCCAGCTGCGCCAGCATCGCCCGCACCAGCGCCCGCCCGGCCTCCGGCTCGTCACAGCGCACCAGCACCTGGGCGTACCCGCGCACGTACACCGCGATCGGCTGGTCCGCGACCGTGCCGTAGGCGTGGATGAACCGGCGCAACGCGTGCGCGCACAACGGCTCCAGGTCCTCCACCGGCTTGGTCGCCAGCGGCGCCAGCCGCACCGCCAGGCGCTGGTGCCCCAGCCCGATCCGCACGTCACCGAAGTCCGGGTGCGCGCTGCGCCGCTCCCACAGCCGCGAGGTGCGCACCAGCGAGGCCAGCGACCCCGGCGCCGGATGCCGCCACGCCAGCGCCTCCTGCTGGCGCACGACGTGCGCGCGCACCTGCCGGCGCATCTGCGCCAGGTAGCGCAGGTAGTCCCGCCGCTCGGCCCGCAACTCCCGCTTGCGGTCGCTGGACCCGCGGATCAGCGAGGTCACCAGCATGCCCACCGCGGACAGGCCCATCATGCCCATCGCCACGTACGTCATGACCCCGCCGCCCTCGCCCGGGCGCAGCACCACGAACACCATCGACAGCGAACTCAGCGCCATCGGCGCCATCGAGATCATGCTGGACATGCCGCTCTGCGACTCCGGCAGCGCCGGCGGCTCCTGCAACTGGATCTCGCCGTCCGGCATCGCCGGCCCGGGACGCCGCGGCGGACGGTCGACCAGCACCACACTCAACGAACGCGCTCCTCGGACCCGGGGGGACGGCCGCACGGCCCGGCTCTCGGGCCGCCGTCCTTCAGGACCACGGCCACCGCCCCGCCCCGGGTTCAACCCGCCCGTACGGCCCCGGGCCCACCCCCGCCGGATCCACCCCCGCACGAGCGGCGAAACCCGAGCTGAACCCCGCGGCCGCCACCGCCCGTCCCCCCAGAGGGAGAACGCTGCGCGGACGGCGGAACCGACCCGCAGCCAGCAAGACCTACGGCCAGGACCGTACGGACGTGAGGAGAACCTTGAACGGGAGCGCCAACGGAGCCGCCGTCACCGGGCAGTGCCGACTCCGGTTCCACGCACCCGACGCGGTGTTCGAACTCGTCGTCCCCGCGGACGTCCCGCTCGCCGACCTGCTGCCCGCCGTCCTCGACCACGCCGGCGACGACCTCGACGAACAGGGCACCGAACACGACGGCTGGATCCTCCAACGCCTCGGCCACCCCCCGCTGGACGAGGAACTCGGCGCCGACGCCCTCGACCTCCACGACGGCGAGGACCTCTACCTGCGCCCCCGCCGCGACCCCCTGCCCGAGGTCCACTACGACGACCTGCCCGACGGCGTGGCCACCGGCATGCGCGAACGCCCCGACACCTGGCGCCCCGCCCTCACCCACCACACCGCCCTCGCCCTGGCCGTCACCGCCCTGGCCGGCGGCCTGGCCCTGCTGCTGCAGCCCGGCCCCGAGCACCTGCGCGCCGGCGCCGCCGCCGTCACCGGCCTGCTCCTGCTGTTCGGCGCCCTCAGCGCCTCCCGCGCCGTCGGCGACGCCGGCGCCGGCACCGCCCTGGGCGCCACCGCCGTGCCCTACCTCGCCCTGGCCGGCGCCCTGCTCACCACCGGCGCAGGCCCCTCCGCCACCGGAGCCCGCCTGCTCGCCGGCGGCTGCGCCGCGGCCGGAGCCGCCACCCTGGCGCTGGCCGCCGTCGGCTGCGCCGCCCCGCTCTTCCTCGGCCTGCTCCTGCTCGCCCTGCACGTCACCGCCGCCGGCGCCCTGCTGCTCGCCGGCCTCACCCCGCCCGCCACCGCCGCCGTCCTCGCCGTCGCCCCCGTGGCCACCGCCGCCTTCCTGCCCGGCCTGTGCTTCCGCCTGTCCGGACTGCGCCTGCCCGCCCTGCCCCGCAACGCCGAGGAACTCCAGGAAGGCATCGAAGCCGTCCCCGCCACCGCCGTGCGCACCCGCAGCACCGTCGCCGACGGCTACCTGACCGCCTTCCACCTCGCCCTCGCCCCCGTCCTCGCCCTCGCCCTGACCGTCCTCACCGGCCAGGACGGCTGGGCCCCCGCCGCCCTGACCTGCGCCCTGTCCGTGCTGCTCCTGCTGCACGCCCGCGGCATCGGCTCCATCCCCCAGCGCCTGGCCGTCCTGACCCCCGGCGTCCTGGGCCCCGCCCTGCTCACCGCCCACCTCGCCGCCGCCCAGAGCCCCGCCGCCCGCATCGGCCTGCTCGCCGCCCTGCTCGCCGCCGCCGCCCTGCTGGCCGCCGCCTCCTGGACCGTCCCCGGCCGGCGCCTGCTGCCCTACTGGGGACGCGCCGCCGACCTGCTGCACACCCTCGCCGCCGTCGCCGTCCTGCCGCTCGCCCTCGCCGCGGCCGGCGCCTACCACGGGCTGCGCGCCCTGGGCGGCTGACCGCCCGTCACCCTCCGTACGCCCCGCCCCGAACCCGCCGCCCGAGGAGAACCACCGCCATGCAGTCGAAGCGCGACCAGGTGCAGGCCCACCTGTTCGTGATGGGCCGCCTCGCCACCGGCATGCTCCGCGGCGAACCCGACGCCCCCGACGCCCCCACCGGGCGCACCTCCCGCGGCATCGCCACCGGCCTGCTCGTCGCCGCCCTCGCCTGCCTGATCGCCGCCGTCTACGGCTTCATGGTCCCCGGCGGCGCCACCGGCTGGAAGAAACCCGGCACCCTCGTCCTGGTCAAGGAGAGCGGCGCCCGCTACCTCTACCTCGACGGCACCCTCCACCCCCTGCTCAACGAGGCCACCGCCCGCCTGCTCGCCGGTGACCGGCTCACCGTCGACCAGGTCAGCAGCCGCTCCCTGGACGGCACCCCGCGCGGCACCCCGCTCGGCATCCCGGGCGCCCCCGACGGCCTGCCCCTGCCCGACCGCCTCGCCACCGCCCCCTGGCTCGCCTGCGCCACCCAGCGCCCCGACCCCTCCGGCACCCGCCGCCCCCGCCTCGCCCTCGCCGTCGACCCCGCCACCCACGGCACCGCCCTCACCGACGACCAGGCCCTGCTGGTCACCGCCCCCGACGACGCCCAGTACCTGCTGTGGCACGGCCGCCGGCTGCGCCTGGACACCCACGGCGGCGCCCGCCAGGCCCTCGGCCAGGCCGCCGCCACCGCCCAGCCCGTCACCCAGGCCTTCCTCAACGCCCTGCCCGCCGGCCCCGACCTCGCCGCCCCCGACCTCGACCAGCGCGGCACCCCCGGCCCCGACCTGGCCGCCCGCCCCACCCGCATCGGCCAGCTCTTCACCGGCCCCGGCGGCGACTCCTACCTGCTCACCGGCGCCGGACTCGCCCCGCTCACCCCGATGGCCCGTCAACTCCTGCTCTCCGACCCCCGCACCCAGCAGAGCGCCTACCAGGGCGCCGCCGCCACCCCCGCCGCGATCGGCGCCGCCGACCTCGCCGCCCACAGCGCACCCCCCGCCCCCGCCCCGCCGGCCGCCGCCGCCCTGCCCGCCACCGTGCCCGAACTCCTCACCGCCCCCCAGGGCCGCGACGTCTGCGCCGAACTGCACCCCGGCGACGGCGCCCCCACCACCACCCTCGCCCTCGTCGACGACAGCGCCGTCCAGGGCCCCGCCCCCACCGCCCAGCCCGGCATCGAGGCCGCCTGCACCCCCGCCGACACCATCGCGGTGCGCCCCGGCGGCGGCGCCCTGGTACGCGCCCTGTCCACCGCCGGCACCGGCGCCACCCTCTACCTGGTCACCGACACCGGGGTGAAGTACCCGCTCGCCGCCCCTGCCGTCGCCAAACAGCTCGGCTACGGCGAACTCGCCCCGGCGGGCGTGCCCGCCGCCCTGCTGGCCCTGCTGCCCACCGGCCCCAGCCTCGACCCGGCCGCCCTCACCGGCCCCGCCCCCACCGGCGCCCCGCCGGCACCGCCGTGCCCGCGCTGAACCCGTGTTTCCCGGGTTGAACCCGTACTTCCCGCACGACCGTTGACCTGAAATGAACCCGGCGCAGCCGATGCCCGGGCCCGACCGGAAGGAGCCCCCGATGGCCCCCAGCTTGAAGATCGACGATCCCGACGTCCAGAACCTCCTGGCGACCCTGGAGGGCCACATCGACTCGATGATGCGCTTCGGCGCCCAGGTCGAGGACGTCAACGGCGAGATCCAGCAGCACTTCAGGGCCGCCTGCAGCAGCAAGTACCAGGAGCAGATCGGCTACTGGCAGACGAACTACCAGGCACTCAAGGAGGCCTACCGCACCTTCCACACCACCTTCGGCGACGGCCACCGCCAGATCAGCAACGCCCACGACCAGGCCCTGGAGCTCGGCTCCCACTGGGGCGGCGGCTCCGACGAGGTCTACAAGGGCCTCAACCCCTGAGCACCGCACCACCCCTGACGACCGGACAACCCGAAGGAGAGGAACCCCCGATGGCCGACATCCTGCTCAACCACGCCAACATCGACGACGCCGCCGACGCCCTGACCCAGGCCAGCGCGTCCATGCACACCGCCATGGACGACTGCAAGACCGCCATCACCACCCTCAGCGCCAAGCTCGACGGTGACCTCAAGCACGCCGCCGACGCCCTCTACACGGCGCTCGCCACCCGCAACGAGGACATGAACACCGAGATCAAGGCGGGCGCCGGCGTGCTGCGTGAAATGCACGGCCTGCTGCGCGACGCCGACAAGCGCGGTGCGGCGGGCATCGGCTGATGAGCACGCCGTCCACGGTGCCCGAGGTCGCCACTCTCAGCGTCAACCACGACGACCTGAAGGACTTCGCGTACAAGGTCCTGGCGGCCTGTCTGACCCGACTGGAGAGCGACCCCGGTTTCAAGGCCATGATGGCCTTCGCGGGCAAGAGCGGGGTCGGCAAGGACGCCCTCTTCACCGAGCTGCTGACCGGGCAGTTCGAGAGCGGGATCCACCTGCACGACCTGTTCGCCTCCAACCTGGCCGGCAGCGTGCTGCAGGACTTCACGAAGTTCCACCAGCAGCTGGCCAAGGCCCAGGACGACATCTGGTCCTTCCTGCAGCAGATGGACGCGGCGCACGAGGACGCCCTGACGGCCGCCGAGATGATGCAGATCCTCCAGGACGTCATCGGCGCCGGCAGCGGTGGCGGTGGCGGTGGCGGCGGGGGTGGCGGCGGCGGAGCGGGGGGCGGCGGAGCCGGTCCGTAACCGCCCGCCGCCGGCCCGCCGATCCCCGCACGCCCGACCCCACTGGAGAACCCCGTGACCACCCCGACCCCCTCCCAGGCGACCATCCCCTGGGAGGACATCCTCGCCGCCTTCAACTCCAAGAAGACGCCGGTGGACATCGTCAAGCGGGCGGACGTCGCGGGCGCCAAGGCCGCCCCGTGGCTGACCGGGAGTTTCAGCAACGAGAAGGGGTACTTCGACAACAGTTCGAAGAAGGACAACCCGAACAACCAGAAGACGGGCGCCGACGGGAAGCCGGCCGACGTCTGGTGGGTGATGAACTTCATCGACGGGTACGACGCGCACCACTTCCTGATCTCGATCCACATCGACTACTCGAAGTGGGGCAACGACCCCACCGGCCCGCTGTCCAGGTTCAACTGGCAGAGCGAGGACATCCTGCTGCCGATCCTGCCCGACGCGGACGCGCTGACGGGGGAAAACGTCAGCACCAAGGGCAACGACGTCATCCACCCGCAGAGCCTGCTGGCCGCCTCCACCGCGATCGACGACACCAAGAAGTGGCTGACCGCCCAGAGCAAGGACGCCAAGGACTGGGCCACCAAGATCAATGCCCCGGACAGCAGCTGGGAGGGCGACGCGGCCGGCGAGTTCAAGATGCTCCTGCAGCGCTTCGCCTACGAACTCGACGACCTGAACAACCAGTTGACCGCGACGGACTACGCGTCGATGCTGAAGAAGGCGGCCCACCAGATCGGGGTCACCATCGACGCGCTGCACCGCGCGCGCAATAGCTGGTACGCGGCCGGCTTCCCGTACCAGTGCATCCTGGAGGTCCTGACGGAGGTCATGGCCAAGAGCCCGCCGGCCTGGACCGGGAGCAAGGACGGCTGGAGCTACACCACCGAACTCGGCGACCCGCACACCGACGCCTTCTACACCGCGCTCGACGCCCGGGCCAAGGCCCGGTGGCTGGACAAGGTCTCCACCATGCTCGACATACCCGGCAACGCCACGATGACCGACCTCGGGACCTCCTACCAGCCGCTGATCGGCAAGCTGTACTTCGGGCTGGTGCCGGTCGGGCTCACGCTCCCGCCCAAGGACGCGCCGGACCCCAAGGATGTGCCCAACCCGAAGGACGTGCCCAACCCCAAGGACGTGCCCAACCCGCAGGACGGCGGCTCCGGGGCCGGGGACGGCGGGACCGGGGACGGCGGCGCGGGCGGCGGCAAGCACCAGAACCTGAACCTCGGCGGCCCCCCGCCGCCGCCGGTCATCGGCGGCAGCGGCACCGGCGGCACCGGGGGCGGCACGGGCGCCGGCGGCGGGGACGGCGGCGGAGCCGGCACGCCGATCCGCGACAAGGACGGCAAGCCCCTCCTCGACAAGGACGGCAAGCCGATCCTGCTGCCCCCCGGCGGCTACATCGGCGACGGCGGCAAGGTCTACGACGCCAACGGCAAGGAGGTGCTCGGCAAGGACGGCAAGCCGGTCGTCGTCCCCCCGGGCGCGAACGTGCCGGCGGGCACCGGCGGCGGCGTCTACGGCGCCAACGCCAAGGTGCCCAAGGGCTCGACCGTGCGCGAGGACGGCACGGTGGTCGACGCCGCGGGCAAGCCCGTGCTGGACGCCAACGGCAACCCGTACGTCCTGGAGAAGGGCGGCTCGATCGCCCAGGACGGCACCCTGCTGGGCGCCGACGGCAAGCCGATCCCCGACTACCTCCAGCGCTCCCGCGACCTGCAGAGCGCCTGGAACTCGATGGGCTCCGGCAACGGCGGCGTCGGCACCGGCGGCACCGGGGGGACCGGCGGCACCGGGGGCCTCGGCGGCATCGGCGGCTTCCCGCACGGCTCCTCCACCGACACGCCCTGGACGCTGGACCTCGGCTCCGGCGGCACCGGCAGCTCCTTCACCCCCCTGCCCGGCCTCTTCGGCGGCCTCGGCTCCGGCGGCGGCATCCCGGCCTCCACCGGCTCCGGCGGCGCCTCCGGCCCCCGCATCCTCGGCTCCGGCGCCGGCCTGGGCCCCCACGTCGAGGACAACTTCACCCAGGGGCCCGGCGGCAGGTCCGGCCCCGCGGCGAGCGCGGCCGCCGCCGAGAGCGCCGCCGCGGAGAAGGCCGCCGCCCAGAAGGCCGCCGCGCTGGCCGCCGAGGAGCAGGCCGCCATGCGCGGGCAGTCGGTGTCCACCACCGGCGGCGGCATGCCGATGGTGCCGCCGATGGGCGGCGCGGGCATGGGCGCCGGCGGCCAGGGCGAGAAGGCCCGCCAGCGCACCACCTGGCTGGCCGAGGACGAAGAGGTGTGGGGCACCGACACCGGCGCGGTCAGCGGCGTGATCGGCCGCTGACCGGATGAGGACCGGATGAGGACCGCAGAGCTGAACAGGAGAGACATGTCGTACGCGTTCGAGGACCAACTGAACCAGGCCCTGGCCGACTTGGCGGACCAGCAGGCCAAGCTGGCCGAGTCCACCCGCAGGATGCAGGCGATGACCGCCGAGGCCACCAGCAAGGACCGGATGGTCACCGCGAAGGTCGGCCCGCAGGGCGAACTGCTCGCGCTGAACTTCCACACCACCGCCTACCAGTCCATGGCCCCGGCCGAGTTGAGCGCCCTGCTCAAGGACGTCCTCAACGAGGCCAAGGCCCGGATGGGCGAGCGGATCACCGCCGAGATGCGCAGCTTCGAGGGCGTCGGCCAGAGCCTGCGGATGAACTTCACCGGCGAGCGCGGCGACGAGGACCCGTTCGCGGCCACCGCCGGCCTGGACCTGGAGACGCTGCTCGCCCCGCTCACCGCGATGCGCCCCGGCGCCGGCCGAGGGGCCAAGTCCCACCGACAGGAGGAGTTCAATGGGTGACACGCTGCGCCTGGACGGCGACACCAGGAAGGCGTTCAGCAACTTCGAGGCGGTGTCCGCCCTGGTCACGAAGATCGCCGGGGAGATGGAGGACATCCACACCAAGAACGTCAAGGCCGGCGGCGGCGACGACATCGGCAAGCAGTACCACGACAAGATCGACAAGCCGGCCGATGACCTGTACAAGCTGACGACGGAGATCGGCGCCAAGATCGACGCGATGGCCAAGCACGGCCAGGACACGGTCACCCTCTTCCAGGCCGCCGACCAGCACGGCGTGGACCTGGCGACGTAGCACCCGCCCGCCCGGGTCCGCCCGCCCCCCGCCGTACCGCCAGCCCTTCCCCGCCGTCAGCTCCGTCCCCGGAGGCCCCGCGCCGTGTCCCACTCCTCGATCAGCGTCTCCCCGGGCCTGGCGCAGTTCTTCCACATCATCAGCGGCATGCCCTGGCCGGAGTCCGACGAGGGGCTGCTGCGCGACGTCCGGGACGACTACCTCGCCCTGGCCGACGACCTGCCGAAGCTGGCCGGCTACATCCAGGACGCGGTGAAGAACTGCGACCAGCGGATCGAGGGCAAGACCGCCGACGCCTTCCGCAAGGAGTGGGGCAAGTTCGTCGGCACGGACAGCCAGCCCGGCCCCCTCGACCAGACCCATGACCTCTGCACCCAGCTGGCCGACCTGGCCAACAAGGTCGCCCTCAGCGTCGAGTACACCAAGTGGATGGCGATCGGGCAGCTCGTCCAGCTGCTCCTGGAGATCGCCATCGCCATCGCCTGGTCGGTCTTCACCGGCGGCGCCTCGCTCATCGAGCTGGAGTGGCAGAAGATCCTGACCCGGCAGTTCCTGATCCAACTGGTCAAGAAACTCGTCCAGTTGATCGTGATGCACACCTTCGGCGGCATCATCGGCGGCCTGCTGCTGGACGCGATCATCCAGGGCATCCAGTTCAAGCGCGGCGACCGCCACGAGTGGGACACCGACCTCACCAAGCAGGCCGCGATCTTCGGCGCGATCAGCGGCGCCATCGGCGGCCCGCTCAGCATCCTGGGCGAGGGCCTGGGCAAGCTGCTCGGCGCCGGGCTGAGCAAGCTGTTCATGAAGACCGTGCTCGACGACATCATCAAGGGGCTGACCGGGGGCCTGGGCAAGGAGATCGGGGAGGGCGCCGCGGGCGACGCCGCCAAGGGCGCGCTCAAGGACCTCACCAAGGGCGCCGTGGGCGACGCCGCCAAGGGCGGGCTCAAGGACCTCGGCAAGGGTGCGCTCAAGGACCTCGGCGAGGGCGCCGCGGGCGGCGGCGCCAAGGGCCTGGAGAAGGGGGCCGGCGAGGACTTCGGCCGGCTGCTCGGCAACGAGGCCGCCGAACGCTTCGCCGGCGGCCTCTCCAAGCTCCTGAAGGACAACGCCGACTACCTGGCCAAGGGCTTCAAGGCCGGACGCCGCACGGGCGCCGCGATGGGCGAGAAGTTCGCGCGCCAGCTCGGCGACCTCTTCGTGACCGAGCTCGGCGCCGAGATCGGCGAGAAGTTCGCCCGGGAGATGGGCGAGCAGATCGGCCGCCAGTTCGCCGAGCACTCGCTCAAGACGGTGGCCAAGCAGGCCAGTCGGGAAGCGCTCACCGAGGCCCTGGAGAACCTCGCCAAGAAGGACAGCAAGCTGGTCGCGCTCACCCCCGAGCTCAAGATGCTCGTCGACAAGATGCCCGAACTCGCGGGCGGCATCAACACGATGAACAAGTGGTTCCACGTCGGGCAGATGCTGGGCGGCCAGTTGGAGTCGGGCGTCAACCAGTACCTCACCGAGGGCATCTACAACACCATCTACAACGGTGAGTGGCAGGCCAACGGGATGAGCTTCGTCGGCGGCTTCATGATGTCCGGGATGCACCACATGATCATGGGCCTCGCCTCGCCGCTGACCGCCCGGTACGCGGACTTCGTCCGCAGCCTGGACAGCTCCCGGATCGAGGAGAACGGCGACTACTACAGCACCTTCCACCCGCTGAACTTCCTCGCGGTGATCAGCACCATGGGCGGCCACCCGGTGTCGTTCCCGGTGCGTCGGCCCGGGCACATCAGCGAGATCCTCGGGGAGACGGTGTCCCCCGAAGGCGTCCTCGCCAACCCCGAGGGCAAGACCGGCTTCCACGCCTCCGTCGACGGGGGATGGGACCCGAAGGCCCCCTACCGGCAGGTCAAGACCCAGTCCGAGGACGACAGCGCCGCCGCCTACAAGGCGTCGAAGACCGGGACCCCGACGAAGGGCAAGACCGAGAGCACCGGGTCCGGCGACACCGCCCCGCGCGGTTCCAAGGGCGCGAACGGCGACGGGAAGCGCGGTACCACCGCGACGTCCTCCGCGGAGGCGGACGGTCAGGGCGGCACCGGGAAGCCGAAGCCGCCGCCCAGGCCGCGCCCGGAGCACCGCACCACCGTCGTCGAGGAGGGCTCCGAACCGCCTCTGGACACGCCCTCGACCGCGACCGGTGGCGGCACGGGCGGGCACACGCAGCCGCAGTCGCACGCGCAGCCGCAGCCGCAGCCGCATGCCAACGACGGTGTCCGGAACGAGGCCGACCCGCCGCTTCGGGTCCGCACCAGCTCGGGCGGCTCCGGCGACGTCACCACACCGGCCGACCTCGGCCGCCCGGACCCGAAGCACCAGGATCCGCAGAACCTGGACCGGGACCGCCTGGATCCGAAGCACCAGGATCCGCAGAACCTGGACCGGGACCGCCCGGACCCGAAGCACCAGGATCCGCAGAACCCGCCGCCGCCCGACACCCCGCCCCCGCACACCCGCGACCCGAAGAACCCGCCCCCGCCCGACACCCCGCCCCCGCACACCCCCGACACCCCGCCCGCGTCCACCACCGCCTCCGGCCGCCCCTACCACCACGTCGAGGCCCCCGAGCACGCCGAGCGGCCCGACGCCGACGAGCGGCGCGCCACCTGGCAGGACCGGCAGCGCTCCCTCGCCGAGGACCACGACGCCCGGCTCGCCGAGGCCGAGGCACGGGAGGCGACGCGCCTGGCCGTCGAGGACCACCTCACCAAGGGCGTCGACCGCCTGCCCCGGGAGCTGCGCCCCCTCGTCACACCGGACACGCCGGTGTGGCACCGGGCCGCGGAGTCCATGCGCGAGGACATCGAGGCGCGCCCCCACGAGCGGGAGGAGATCCTCGCCGCCGCCGCGGACCGCCTGGAACTGGCGGGCGGGCGCGAACTCGCGCTCACCTTCGCCATGACCCGCTTCGACCGGCTGCTGGCCGACCGAGGCCTGGGACCCGAGCACGCCGGCGACCACACCAAGCGGGAGATCCGCCGCGAGGCCACCGAGCGCTTCCGGGCCGACGCCGAACAGGACGTCGCCCAACTGTTCACCACCCGCACCGACTTCACCCCCGAGCGCAACGCCCTGGCCGCCCGGGCGCTGGAGCGCCGGCTGCGGGAGGCCGCCGGGGACCTGGACCTGCGCCAGGCGCGTGCCGAGGCGCTCGGGCGGGTCGACCAGGTGGTGGACGACGCCTACGCCCAGTGGTCGGCGCAGAAGTTCTCCGAGCAGGACCGCGCGCTGCTGGAGGCGGCCGGCGTGCCGCAGGACGTGCGCCCGTCGGCGGAGGACCGCGACCTGGCCGCCGAGGCCCTGCGGGAGCGGATCGAGGACCTGTACGGCGACGACGACTCCGTCCGACTGTTCGAGGAGAAGGACGGGAAGGACGGGAAGGGCGACAAGGGCACGGAGGGCGAGGAGCGCGGCGAGGACGGCGAGGAGCTCGTCCCCGTCGACCCGACGAGCCTGGGCCGGGAACGGCTGGAGACGGACTTCCAGGAGGTGCTGGACCGCCACCAGCAGGAACTGGCCCACGACTTCGCCGTCCAGGCCGTCCGCGAGGCCGTACGCAAGCGCTCCGCCGAAGCCGTGGACGACGCGGCCGCGGCGTGGAAGGACACCGCCGCCGACCAGTTCGGCGCCGAGGCGCTGCGCGACCTCGGCCTGACCGACGGCCCGTCCCCGCGCGCGGTCACCGCCGCCCGCGCCGACCTCGCCCGCCGCACCGACCGCCTGGTCGCCGAGCACACCGCCGCCGACCGCGACCCCGCCCGGCTCAAGGCGGAGCTGGACCGGCTCACCTCCCCGGCCGAGGTCAACCGCCTGCTGGCCCTGCACGGCGCTCGCGAGGAGGCGCTGCGCGCCGCCGGGGACACCGCCCGCGCCGAGGTCCCGCACGACCTGGGCGGCCCGGAGGACACCGGGCGCGGCGACGACGCGGCCGCCGTCGAGATGGCCCTGGGCCGTCCGGGCGGCGGCACCGACGAGCCCGCCTCCAGCGCCGCCCGCCGGGTGCGCGAGGGCTACACCGAGCGGATCCGCGCCACCTTCGAGGAGACCTTCCGCTCCCTGCTGCGCGACCCGGACGCCGACCACCGCACCGGCCTGACCGAGCAGTTGGAGATCTGGCAGCGCAAGCGCGACCGGCTGACCAGGGGCCTGGAACAGCACGTGGCCTTCGAACGCGACGTCCTGCCCGCCCGCGAGCACGCCGCCGCCGGCTACGACCGCCTCGCCGAGGGCCGCAAGGTGCCGGAGGAGGAGGCCCGCAAGCTGAAGACCGAGTACGGCGGCGACTTCTTCGACGCCTACCGGGAGCACTGGGCACCCAAGGACCTGGACGGCGACCGCTGGCGCGGCCACGAGGCGGCCAACGAGAACGTCTTCGGCCGCCGCCCCGAGCCCGAGCCCGAACCGAAGCCCGAGCCGAAGCCGGAACCCGACAGCAAGCCCGACCCCGGGAACACCCCCGCCGGCCCGCTCACCCTCGCCGGCACCCCCCACCCCACGCACGAGGACGAGGACGGACGCTCCCGGGACAACCACGAGGAGGAGCCGGAGGACTCCTACCCGGTGGCGCAGCGCACCCCCGCCAAGGCCCCGCCGATGAACTCGGACGAATCGGACGATGACTGGGGGACGGGCAGCCAGAACGGCGACCACGAGAACCCCCCTGCGGCGCAGGTGATCCCGATCGCCCCGGAAGTCCAGGACAACCCCGAGCCCACCGACAACCCCGAGCCGGTGGTCGTTCAGGGTTCGACGCTGGACCTTCCCGTCGAGCCGTTGCCGGACGGTCCGTTCGGGGCCGCCACGTTGTGGCGCACCGATGACCGGCTTCCGGATTTCGAGATCTTTGACCACACGCTGATCTCGCGGCCCCGCTCGGGCGAATGGCCGGAGTTCGAGGACAGGCCGGACCTCCTCTTCGAGCGCGCGGTCGAGCGGATCACGGAGCGGCTGGAGCGCATCGTCGAGCGGGCCACGGAAGTCCAGGACACCGAGGCCGAGGGTCACGAAGCCGCCCGGGTGCTGGTCGACACCCACACCGCGCTGACGGACGACGGCTGGTCGCCCGCCTACATCAGCGAGTTCCTCCAGTTGCAGATGCGGCTGCGGGCCAGTGACGTGTTCTCGCGGTTCCCGGAGCAACTGTTCGAACAGCACCCGCTGCCCCAGGACGGGGGTTTCGTCCCGCGCTACCGCATGCTGACCGGCTACCGGGAGGCTCCGGCCGGCGGGATGACGGTGGCCGATGACGGCGGCTCGATGCGGGGCACCGACGGCGCCTCCGAAGCCTTCTACACGTGGCTGAGAGATGTGGCGGGCGGCGATCCGGGCCACATCCTGACCTGGGAGGATAGCCAGGGCGGTGGATCCTGGACGGGGGCCCCGCTGTTCGCGAAGCTCATGTTCGGCCACTTCCGCCCCGGGGCCGGCGAGGCGCAGCACGAGTACCTCTGGCGCAATCTCGACGAAGAGCACAACCTCGAATACCCGCAGGGCTACTTCCGCAGCATGGTGGCCCAGCACGTCTTCACCCACGAGTTCCTGAGGACGACGGAGCTGCCGAACGTCAACCGCGAGACGGGACAGGTCACCCTGTTCCGGCTGGAGGACCAGGGCTACATCAACGACGAGTTCGGTGCCGACAACCTCCACGAGGGCCAGGAGCTGCAGCTGCAGCGCGGGCCGCTCGAGTCGTTCAGTCTGCTGACGCCCTTCAAGGAACCGACCGATACGGAAGGCGTCTTCGGGCCGTACTACGTCACGCTCCAGACCGTTCCGATCCACCGGGTGTTCGGGACGAACCTGCAGAGCCGGTACGGCGACCCCACCCGTCCGATCTTCCTCGGTGAGGACGAGTTCGTGGCGATGTCGACCGGTCACGAGATCACCTTCAGCGGCACGACCGTGCCCCTCACCCCGCGTCAGCGGGCCGAGCAGCAGCCCAACGAGGCCGCCCTGGCCCCGCCCACCGTCCTGCCCCCGGTCGCCCCGGCCCACGCCGAGCCGCCCGCGTCCGCAGGCCCGCT
This sequence comes from Kitasatospora sp. NPDC096077, assembly GCF_040303245.1. Classification (NCBI taxonomy): domain Bacteria; kingdom Bacillati; phylum Actinomycetota; class Actinomycetes; order Kitasatosporales; family Streptomycetaceae; genus Kitasatospora; species Kitasatospora sp. NPDC096077. The sequence goes on from NZ_JBEOSV010000044.1 coordinate 40,722, forward strand.
GCTGCCCGCCTCCGCCTGGGCCGACATCCGCACGCTCGCGCCGCCCGCCCGGATGGACACCGTGCGCTTCGACCCCCGGGTGCGCGGCCAGGGCGGCCCCGGCGCCATCGCCGGCCCCGGGGTGCGCGAGCAGTACGAGAACCGGCAGCGCAGCCTCGGCGGCCTGCACGGCGCCGACACCGCGATCCGCTACGACGCGCGGCGCTTCGAGGCCCAACCGGGCCACTGGGTCACCGAGTTCACCCTGAACCTGCACCTTCAGGGGCCGGACGGCCGCCCGTTGGAGCAGGCCGCCGCCGCCCGGATGCTCGACCGGACCCGGGCGGTGGTCGCCGACCGCTTCAACGAGCGCTTCCGCCTGCCCGGCGGCGACCAGGTCCACCTGCGGGTCGAGAGCGCCCAGGACGCCGCCGGCGCCCACCAGAGCATCACGGTCCTGCCCGGCAACGGGCGCAGCGACCAGCTCCACTGGTACGACCAGAGCCCGCCCGGCGTGCTGCTGCACGAGGCGCTGCACTTCCTCGGCCTCCCGGACGAGTACGTCGAACCCGCGGCCAGGCCGGGCGACGCCTTCGCGCTGCGCCGCCGCGACCGCTGGGCGGGCGAGAACGGCGTCATGGGCAGCTCCGCCCACCGCGACGACTTCACCGTCCTGCCCCGCCACCTCCAGCGCATCGAGGACGTCCTGCACTCGGGCCCGGTCCTGCGCGACCTGCCCCACGGGCAGTACCGCTCCCACCACGACCCGACGGCGGACGCCCCGGCCCTCGGAGAGCACCCCTCCCACGACGACCCGCCGGCCCGGGAGAGTGGCGCCGGCGGCCTCCTGGCGCCATCCGCCGCACCGCCGCTCGCCGCCGATCCGGTCGCGGTGGACCTGGCCCGGCGTCACCTGGACGCCGCGGTCCAGAACCCGGCGCTGCACCAGTTCATGGGCTGGATCAAGGGCGGCGGGTACACGAGCAAGCGCGACGAAGAGGGCATGATCGCGATCCGGACCGGGGATCGGTACGAGTCCCTGCTCGGCGACGTGCAGAGGTTCCTCGACCACGCGCAGGCGCTGCACCCGGCCGAAGGGCAGCCGGCGGGGGAGTCCCTGCGGCTGTACCGGGCGGTGCGGATGGACTCCGAGGCCCGGGGCCGGGAGGGGTTCACCGAGCTGCTGCCCGCGTCCACCTCCTTCAGCCGGGAGTTCGTCCAGGACTGGATGTCGAACGGGGGCGGCGGCGACAACTACGCGCTGTTCGAGATCGACGTGCCGCTGTCCCACCCGATGCTGGCGCTGTCCTTCCCGCCGGGCCACACCAGGGCCCAGGGCGACCCGGAGCCGGTGAACGAGAAGCAGTCCGAGGTGACGCTCGGCCCGAGCCGCCTGACGGTCACCGGCCGGGACGACGAGGGAGGCTTCCACGTCATCCGGGTGGACGCCGAGCCCATGACGGTCGCCGACATCCGCACCGAGGTCGACAACTGGACCAGTCCCATGTCGATGCCGGTCGCGTTCGAGAAGTTCACCCGGTTCTACAGTGAGGGCTCGCTGCGGGCCGCCTACTCCCGCGTCCTGGAGCCCCACCACCGCATCACGGAGACGTGGTCCGCCGACGGTAGCCGGAAGACCGTCAGGATCGAGCACCCCCGCGATCCGCGCGGCCAGTTCACCGAAGTGACGATCCACCACAAAAGCGATTCCGTCTCGCTCCACTGGCGCTTCCGCGACGAAATGCTCCACGGAGAGGAACCGCACGAGGGGGATCCGCTGGACTACGGCGCCCATAACATCGGCACCGTGAGCGTGAGCCTGCGCTCCCAGAAGCTGAACGAGAACACCAGCTTCGAGTCCATCGACCTCCCCTACGACTGGTACGACCTCGACCAGGCGCCCGCGGAGGAGCAGGCGGGTCAGCCCCTGGCGGACTCGAACGCCGACGACCTCCGGCAGCCGGCCGCCGCGCCGCCGCTCCCGGAGCACGAGACGCAGGCGCCGGAAGCCGGGCCCCTGGTGCCGGCGCCGCTCCCGGACCCGCCGGTCATCGACCGCGGCGGCGACCTGCGCACGGCACTGGTCCACCACGAAACCTCCGGCGCCTACCGGCTGGACGACCCGGGCGCCGACCCGCGGGCCCGGCAGCGGATGGCCGCGGCACTGGACCGCTTCCCGGTCGACGAACGCTTCCTCACCCTGGCGATGCACACCGGCTCCGACGGCGTGCCGCGCTGGAAGGGCACCCGTCTCACCGAGGGCGAAGCCGCCGGCCTGCTCGTCTCGCTGTACGAACGAAGGGTGTGGGACGGGGTCAAGCCCGTTCAGCTGGTGGCCTGTTCGGCGGCCCGCGACGGTGCCCGGTCGTTCGCCGCGGGCGTGCTGCGGCAGTTGCGCCTGCGCCTGCCCGGCCGGGACCTGGAGGTCTACGCCCCCAAGGGCCTGGCCTGGTTCGCGCCCCCGGTCGCGGGACCGTTCCGCAGCGACCCGCACGGCCCCGGCGCCCTGGTGGTCGGCAAGCAGCTCGCCTTCGACGGTTCCGGCCGGCCCGTCCTGGTGGGGGAGGGCAACTGGGCGGGGCTGAGGGCCCCGCGGGACCCCGGCGCCCCGATCACGGTCCGTGACCTCGGTGCCCACCTGCCGGTGGACAGGACCCTCCCGCCGCGTTCGACGTCGGCGCCCGAGGGCTACACCGTGGTCCCGGGCGGAGCCCCCTCGCGCGAGCGGGAACTGGAGCCCCGGAGCGACGCGATGGCGTTCTCCGGGCGCCGCACGCGTGCCGCCGGGACCGACGACGAGGGCGCGAACCAGGACCCGGGCGAGGGCCCGAGCTCGGGAAAGCGCGTCCGGCTGAACGACCCCGCCTCGTCGGACGAGGAGATGGCGTCGGATGACGGCAGCAGCGAGCCGGAGTCCGAGTCCGAGCCCGAGCCCGAGCCGGAGTCCGAGTCCGAGCTCGGTTCCGAGGCGGAGGAGCGCGAAGAGTACGACTACTTCCTGGAGGCCGTGAAAACCCGCTCCAACCGGCTCGCGAACGCGTCGGGGGAAGCCGAACAGGGCAACGCCTCGCAGGCGGTCCACGACCGGATCCGTGCCGAGCAGGACGTGCTGACCGCGATCCTGAACGTCGGCCCGCTCCGCTCGGTGCGGGCCGCCGACGCGCTGCTGGGGCTGCTGAACCACACCACGGAGAACCGCAGGGCGTCCCTGGCGGAGCGTCGCGGCGAACTGGCCGGCCGTGCCTCCGAGCGGCCCTCCGAGGGCCAGTTCCAGCAGCTCCACGCCACGGTGATGAGCCGCTACCAGCCCGACGCCCCGGACCGCGTCGACGGCTGCGAGTTCCGGGCCCACGCGCTGTCCGAGCTCATCGACCTGGCCGCCCCGCGCACCGGCCGCCAGCACCTCGCCAAGATCTGGGCCTTCCCCGGGAGCGCCGGCGGGCGCCTCCACCAGCAGCACCGGTGGAACCACCACGTCGCCGTGGTGGTCGACACGGCGGCCGGGAGGCGGGTGATCGACCCGCTGCTCTTCCCCCACGAGACGGTCACCCTGGAGCAGTGGCGGGACGCGCTCGCCGTGCCCGGGCAGCCGGCGCCGCTGACGCACCGGGCGCCGTGGGAGTTCTTCGGCGGCCCGGACCGCGACGGCCTGCTGAGCACGGGCTCCGCCGTGCTGATCGACGACGCGACCAGGCAGCAGATCGACGCGCGCAAGCACGCGGACCTGGATCCGATCGAGGGCGCGTTCACCTTCGGGGAACCCGATGCCACCAGCACCGGCCTCACCCCGCCGACCGAGGCCCGGCCCGAGCCGGTGGCCTCCGCCGACAGGGCCGCCGACGGCAGCGCGGACGGCAACGGCAGCCTCCGCCAGCCCGCAGCCGCGCCCCCGGCCCCGGTCGACCCGGTCGCGGTGGACCTGGCCCGGCAGCATCTCGACGCCGCGGCCCAGAACTCGGATCTCCGCCAGTTCATGGGGTGGATCAAGGGCGGCGGGTTCACGAGCAAGCGTGACGAAGAGGGCATGATCGCGATCAGGACCGGGGATCGGTACGAGTCCCTGCTCGGCGACGTGCAGAGGTTCCTCGACCACGCGCAGGCGCTGCGCCCGGCCGGGGCGCATCCGACGGGGCAGTCCCTCCGCCTGTACCGGGCGGTGCGGATGGACCCCGAATCCCGGGGCCGGGAGGGGTTCACCGAGCTGCTGCCCGCGTCCACCTCCTTCAGCCGGGAGTTCGTCCAGGACTGGATGTCGAACGGGGGCGGCGGCGACAACTACGCGCTGTTCGAGATCGACGTGCCGCTGTCCCACCCCATGCTGGCGCTGTCGTTCCCGCCGGGCCACACCAGGGCCCAGGGCGACCGGGAGCCGGTGAACGAGAAGCAGTCCGAGGTGACGCTCGGCCCGAGCCGCCTGACGGTGACCGGACGGGAGGAGGCCGGGGGCTTCCACGTCATCCGGGTGGACGCCGAACCCATGACGGTCGCCGACATCCGCACCGACGTCGCGAACTGGACCAGCGGCATGTCGATGCCGGTCGCGTTCCAGAAGTTCACCCAGTTCTTCAGCGACCGCTCGCTGCGGGCCTCCTACGCCGGCGACCTCGGGCCCTTCCACCGCATCAGCGAGACGTCGTCGCCGGACGGCCTCACGAAGACCGTCAGGATCGAGCACTCCCACGAACGGTTGGCCGGACAGTTCCTGGAAGCGACGATCCGTCATGAAGGCGAGTCCGTCTCCATCCTCTGGCGCTCCAGCGAAGACACGGAGCCGCGGGAGCCGATGGTCTACGACGCCGACAGCATCGGCACCGTGAGCGGGGGCCTTCGCTCGCAGAAGCTGGCCGAGAACCCCAGCTTCGAGATGCTGGACCTCCCCTGGGACTGGTTCGACTACCGGATGCTCAAGCCGGAGGAGGTCGGACAGTCGCTGTCGGACTTCGGCGGCACCGCCGCCGGCTGGCGCATCGGCCCCAGCGACGTGCCGCAGGCCGAGCGCGACGCGCTGCGGAACTTCCCCGAACAGCCCGGGGTGTTCGTCCTGCCCGTGCACACGGACGAGGCCACCGGCCTGCCGGTCGGGCCCGCAGGCGACACGCTGACGGCCTACCAGACGGCGGGCGTCCTGTACGGCCTCCACCGCTCCGGGGCCTGGAACGGCACCGACACCGTGCAGTTCGTGGCGTGCAACCTGGGCGGCGGTCCGGCCCACGAGTTCGGCGCCGAAGTGACGGAACGGCTTGAGGAGTTGGGCCTGGGGACCCACGTCCTGGACGCGACCGGCCCGGTGTTCTTCGCCCCGCGCGGCAACGACGGCCCCGGGCACCTGGTGGTCGCCTCCGCCGTCGGCTTCACCGAGGACGGCCGCCCGGCGATGGCCGCCGGCGGCCACTGGCGGGACCACTGGGCGGTCCGGAACGACGACGGCGACATCGTCGTCCGGACCGAGGACCGCGGCGCCTACCGGGCGCCGGAAGACGGCACCTTCCACGACCACCCCGACGACCACGCCCTGGTGGAGTCGATAGCCCCGGAACACCGCAACGAGCAGGCGGTGAGCTTCCTCCTGCCGACCGAGCAGCAGACCGCCGCCGGGGTGGCGCTGTCACAGCGCCACCTGACCGCCGCCCCACCCGGCAGCGAGCTGCGCCGGTTCATGGGGCGGATCCAGAACGGGGCCTTCACCAACCTGCGCAACCCGGCCGGCCGGCTCGTCCAGCGCGAGGGCACGGTGACCTTCGACCAGACGATGGCCGACCTGCAGAGGTTCTTCGACGAAGCGGAGCCCCTCCGCCCCCCGGAGGGGCACCCGGACGCCGAGGGAACCGTGCTCCTGTACCGCGCGGTGAGGATGTCGGCGGAGACACGGCAGCAGGAGAGCTTCACGGAGATCGTGCCGGCGTCCACCACCTACGACCGGCCGTTCGCCCAGGGCTGGATGTCGGTTCCCGACCGCTACGCGCTGTTCGAGATCGAGGTGCCGCTGTCGCACCCCATGCTGGCGCTGTCGTTCCCGCGCGGGTTCGCCGAGCAGCAGGGCCGTCCGGCGGAGGTGAACACGGCCCAGTACGAGGTGACGCTCGGCCCGACCCGGCTGACGGTGACCGACCGGCAGGAGGACGGCGACTACCACGTCATCCGGGCGAGGGCCGAGTCCATGACCATCCAGGAGGTCCAGGCCACGATCGCGGGCTGGGTGAACGACACCCCCATCGAGGACGTGTTCGACCTGTTCGCCGGGTTCTACAGCGAGCAGGCGCTGCGTGCCGCCTTCCGGAGCGACCTGCGGGACGAGTTCCGCATCGCCGAGCACCTGTCCGAGGGCGGGCGGGAGAAGACGGTCGTGATCACCTCGCCCCACCCGAAGGTGACCGGCCAGCACACGACGGTGCACCTCGCCCTGGACGAGGGCGGGACCCTCCTGGTCCGGATCCAGAACAGCGACAACGAGGCCTGGGGCGAACCCCCGACGGAGGCCCGGTACACGGCCGTGAACCTCCACGAGGTGCTCCAGGACCTCCGGGACGGCACGCTGGCGACGGTCGCGCCCTTCGACACGATCAACCTCCCGTTCGACTGGTGGGGAGTCGACCCGGTGCCGGCGGCGGGCGAGGTCGGCAGGCCCCTCAGCGCGTTCGGCGGCCCCGCACACGGCTGGTGGCTCAGCAGCTCCGAGCCGTCGGAGGCGGACAGGCACGCCCTGGCGCGTTTCCCCGCGCAGGAGGGCGTCTTCACCCTGCCGGTGCACACCGACCCCGCCACCGGCAAGCCGGTGCACATCGACCCCGACACCGGCCTGCCGATCGGCGAGCTGACCGAGGACCACGTCGTCGGGGTCCTCGCCGGCCTGCACGCGGGCGACGTCTGGAACGGCACCGACCGGCTGCAGTTCGTCTCCTGCAACCTCGGGAGGGCGCCCGGGCTCGAGTACACCACCGAGGTGATGCGCCAGCTCGGCCTCGCCGACCTGGGCAGCAGCGCGCTGGTCGCGACGGGCCCGGTGTTCTTCGTGCCGCACGTGGAGGGCGGGCACGTCGTGGAGGGCCCCGGCCACCTGGTGGTCGCCTCCGAGGTCGGCTACACGGCCGACGGCCTGCCGGCCATCGTCCCCGGCGGGCACTTCCGGGAGGTCGCCCGGCCCCTGGAGGAGGGCCAGGCGAACGTGACCGCGGAACGCGGGGCGCACCTGCCCCCCGGCGGCGGCGCGGACCGTGAGCGCCCCGAGGGCTACGTCCGCGCGGACCCGGGCACCCTCGACCCCCACCGCGGGCTGGAGGGCGCGCTGGCCTTCGGGAGGAAGAGCAAGAAGCAGACCGACCCCGCTCCCCCCGTGGTCAGGGACCCCGACCCCGAGGTCAGGGCCCCCGACCCCGAGGTCCAGGGGACGCCGGCCCCCGAGACCAACACGTCCGAGGCGGTCGAGAACGCGCTGGCGGGCGGGGCGACGTCGGCCGCCGCGTCGGCGGTGACGAAGGAGAACAAGGGCAAGGGCCGGGCCGTGGACGAGGAACCCGCCGTCGTGGAAGCGGGACCGGAGCCCGACTCCGCGGAGGCGGCGAGGAAGTACCTGAACGACGCCCTCCTCGAACCGCTCTTCGCCAACACCGACTGGCTGCCGACCCATGTCGTCCTGAGCCTGGAGCTGAAGGGCAACAAGAGCTGGCACACGGACGAGTCCGTCCAGAGCGGGTTCGACGAGAAATTCGACACAAACGTTCGATCGTACGAGGCCGCCAAACGATGGGGGGAGAAGAACCACACGACTCAGCAGTACTACGACGCGGAGGTGAAGGGGCTGGCGAAGGCCTACCGGCAGATGGGGGACTGGGGCTACCCGCAGGTCGCCCACAACGCGATGAAAGCGAGCGGCGATCAGCCTGAGGGCGTGCTCACCGTGCTCTCCTCCCGCGGTACGTGCGACAGCTGCAAGCACGTCGTCGCCGAGGACTTCCGCAACGCGTTCCCGAACATCAGCGTCTACGTGGCCTACGCGAAGCACAACTCGAACTCGGGCTGGTCACAGGCAGATCGGGTGTTCAAACAGGGCGGTGCCACGTGGAAGGGCCAGATCGACTACGGCTGGAAGGAGGAGGAGATGACCAACCTCAACTCCACCAGCACGCATCTGCACACGGGCTGGGAGGTCGTCTTCAAGTACTTCCCCTCGAAGAACGGCCAGACCGACTGGGAGCGGCGGCTCGTGGACAGGGCGGCCGAGGAGAAAGCCGCGAAGCAGCGCGCGGAGGAGGAAGCACGACGGCAAGCCGAGGAAAGGGCAAGGGAGTTCGAGAACAACGCCGCGGACACCGTCAACAAGGCGCTCAAGGTGATGCCGGCCAAGAGGGTCACGGCCTTCGCCAACAGCTACAAGGGCACCTCGGAGAGCTTCATCAAGGAGCTGAACAAGCACATGAAGTCGAGCCCCATGGGGTGGAAGACCACCCCCGAGTTGGAGACCGCCCTCCTGGCCTGGTTCAAGAAGGACCCGCGGCCCGACCTCACCGGCACGGCCTGACCCCGGAACGACCACCGCGTGAACGCCGCCCGCGCCCGGAGCCGTTGACCGGGTGAGGGCGCCCCGGTGCGGGGCCACGAGACCGGGAGCACGACGCGTGGAACAGCAGCAAGGGCGGGCGGAGCCGGAGTTCCGGCTGGCGGCGGTGTTCGACCTGGTCGACCCGGTCGCCGGGCCGGGGTTCTCGCCGGACCACGAGCTGGTCCGGGACCCGGCCGAACGGGACGCGCTGGCCGGGTACTTGAACGCCGGGGCGGAGGTGCTGGTGACGCCGGCGCTGATGGACGACATCTTCGACACCTCCCGCCGGGCCACCGTCCCGATGAACTACCGCACCGACGGCGAGTGGATCTGGACCGACACCGTCGCCTACTACCTGGAGGAGTACGACCTCGCCCCCGAGCCCGGGCTGCTCGCCCACCTGCGCGAGCGCACCGGGCCGTGCCCGCAGCCGTCCCCGCAGACCCTCCAGCGGGCGGTCGACTTCGTCCTCCACCCACCGCGCCCGGCCGAGCCGGCGTGGCGCCTGGAGACCAGCTGAACCTGGCGTCACGTGCCGTCCGTCGATTGGGGGAGGGGCGGTTCCCGCCGCGGCCGGTGCGGCCGGGGCGGCCGGCCCCGTCGGGCGTCGTCGTCGTGGGCCAGGGAGTGCGGGTGGGCAGGGAACGCAGTGCGCGGGGGAGCGGGTCGTCGGGCGGGGGCATCCAACTGCCTGCCGTGGCCTGGGCGGTGCCCGAGCCGGCGGCGGAGTCCGGGGCGCCGGACGCGGGTGCGGCCGGTGCCCCGGGGCCGGCCCCGGCGGCGGTGGGTGCCGCCGGAGCGGTGCCCCCGGTCCGGGAGAGCGGTGCAACGGCGGCGGCGGGCGCGGGCACGGCCCGGCCCGGGGTGACGGCCGCGCCCGTGCCGGAGGCGGCGGGCGGGCAGGAGGGCGCTGGGCGGCGCATCCCCAAGCCGATGGTGGCCGCTGCGGTGCTGGCCGGCCTGGTGCTGGTGGGGGTGCCGCTGGGGGTGGCCGGCCTGGGCGGGGACAACCCCGGCCCGCACGGCGCCGACGGGCCGCCGCCCGCCGGGTTCTCCCAGCCGGACGGCGGCGGCAACGGGTACGTCCCCGGCGCCGACGGGCCCGGGAACCCGGCCGGTGACCAGCCGCTGCAGCCGGGTCAGCCCGGTCAGCCCGCGGATCCCGGCCAGCCGGCGCCCGGCGCCCCCAACCCCGGGGACGGCGTGGTGCCCGCCGCCGCGGCCCTCGGCGCGGCCCTGCCCGGCGACCAGGGCGGCCACGGGAACCCGGCCACCGGCCGCACCGCCGCCGACACGCCGGCCGCCCCGGGCGCGCCCGCGCCCCAGAACGGCGGCCAGAACACCGGCCAGGGCGGCGGGCAGGGCGCGGGCCAGGGCGGCGGCCAGAGCACCGGGCAGGGCGGCGGCGCGGCGCAGACCAAGCCCCAGCAGCCCGCCCAGCCCCAGCAGCCGGCCCAGCCCCCGGCCAAGTCCACCCCGCCCGCCCCGCCGCCCGCGCCCACCTACAGCGCCGTCGCCGGCCCGGGCTGCGGCGGATCGACGTCCATGCAGCAGAACGGCTGGTTCGACGACGGGCAGAAGGGCTGGCGCAAGAACTCCGGCGGCTACAGCGGCGACGGCTGCGGCGGCGGCTTCACCTCGATGCCGATGTCCGGCGCCGCCAACAAGGACGACAACAGCAACTCGGTGGTGTGGACCTTCAACACCGGCTCGCTCACCTCCGGCAGCTGTCGGCTGTCCGTCTACGTCCCCAACAGCGGTGACATCAAGGCCGTCGGCGGCGCCCCCACCTACTACACCGTGCAGGGCCGCTCCTTCGAGGTGAACCAGGTCTCCTCCCGCGGCCAGTGGGTCCCGGCGGGCACCTTCCCGCTCAGCGGCGGCCGCATCGCCGTCACGATGCACAGCCGCGGCCAGGACTGGGTCGGCGACACCGTCAAGACCTGGGCCCACCACGCCGCCTCCGCCGTCAAGGCCGACTGCACCGGCTGACCCCGGCCGGCGAGAAGCACCGGCAGCACCACCCGCACCACCAGCACCACCTGCCCACGAACGACGGAGGAGAACGCCCCATGACCCGCCATGTGCTGACGGTCGGTGCGGAGCCGCGCGACGGCGGCTACCGCACGATCGGCGCCGCCCTGGAGGCGGCCCGCAGCGGAGCGGTGATCAGCGTCCGCCCGGGCCGCTACGACGAGAACCTGGTGATCACCAAGATGGTGACCATCACCGCCGAGGAGGCCCGCGGCAGCGTGCGCATCTCCCCGCGCCGCGGCGCCGTCGTCCAGGTCGTGGCCGAGGCCGTCCAGCTCACCGGCCTGGTCCTGCACGGCCAGGACGAGGAACTGCCCACCGTCGACGTCCCGCGCGGCCAGGCCGCCCTCCAGGACTGCGAGGTCGCCGGCAACTCCTGGACCGCCCTGCTCACCCGCCAGCAGGGCTCCCTGGCGATGCGCGGCTGCCGCGTCGTCAACCCGGCCGGCGCCGGCATCGTGGAGACCTCCACCGGCACCAGCGTCATCGAGGACACCGTCATCGAACACCTCGGCAGCTCCGCCGTGGTGATCGGCGAGAAGGCCAACCCGGTGGTGCGCAACTGCGTCATGCGCGACGCCCGCGGCAACGGCGTGTGCGCCAACGGCGAGGGCCGCGGCACCATCGAGGACTGCGAGATCTCCGCCACCGACAAGCCCGCCATCGCCCTGGAGGAGCACAGCACCACCCGCGTCCTGCGCACCACCGTGCGCGACGTCGCGCTCGGCGTCTACGTCAGCTCCGCCGCCCAGGTCCTGCTGGAGGACTGCGCCCTGGACACCACCCGCGGCCACGGACTGGTCCTGGCCGGCGGCACCGACCCGCTGGTGCGCCGCTGCCGCACCACCCGCACCAAGGGCCACGGCATCCACGTCACCGGCCGCTCCCGGGGCCGCTTCGAGGAGTGCGCGGTCGCCGACGCCCACGGCACCGGCATCCTGGTCGACGAGTCCTCCAGCCCGGTCCTGACCCGCACCACCGTCACCGCCGGCGCCGGCGACGCGGTGGACCTGACCGGCGAGAGCGCCGCCGAGTTCGACCGCCTGGAGGTGCGCGGCGCCGCCGGCACCGGGGTGCTCGTGCGCGAGGGCGCCAACCCGCTGCTGCGCCGCCTGGACATCGCCGAGGTCGGCGGCCACGGCGTCGAGGTGCTGCGCGAGGGCCGCGGGCGCCTGGAGTCCTGCCTGCTGGGGGCGGGCGGGCGCGCCGCCCTGCGGATCGCCGACGGCGGCAACACCCAGGTCGGCGCCACCACCGTGCGCGGCAGCGGCACCGCCGCCGCCACGGCGGTGAACGGGGTCGAGATCGGCCCCGGCGGCCTCGTCTCGCTGCGCGACTGCGACATCGCCGACTGGAGCGGTGACGGCCTGCTCGTCGAGGAGGACGGCGAACTCACCGCCGCCCGCACCCGGATCCACGGCAACCGCCGCCACGGCGCCCTGCTCGCCGCCGGCGCCCGCGCCGCGCTGACCGGCTGCGAACTGACCGACAACGCCCGCGACGGGCTGCGCGTGGACTCCGAGGAACCGGTGCGCGTCACCGGCTGCACCGTCACCGGCAACCGCGGCTCCGGACTGCGCCAGACCAGGCCCGGCACCCGCCTCGCCGTCCAGGACCTCACCAGCCGCGACAACGCCCACGCCGACAGCCACGGCAGCGCCGAGGCCCACCCCGTGGCCGCCGCCCCCGGCACCCGCCCGGCCGGCGCCGACCCCGACCCCGGCCACCAGGGCCCCGCCGACCCGCAGCCCGCCGGCACCGAGCCGCCGCCCCCGGACCCCGAGGGCCCGCAGGCCGCCCTGCAGGCCCTCGTCGGCCTGGAGGGCGTCAAGGAGCAGGTCGCCACCCTGGTCAACCTCAACAAGCTGGCCCGGCGCCGCGAACAGGCCGGCATGCCCGCCCTCCCGATGGGCCGTCACCTGGTCTTCGCCGGCCCGCCCGGCACCGGCAAGACCACCGTCGCCCGGCTCTACGGCTCGATCCTGGCCGAGCTCGGGGTGCTGCGCAGCGGCCACCTGGTCGAGGTCGCCCGCGCCGACCTGGTCGCCTCCATCGTCGGCGGCACCGCCATCAAGACCACCGAGGTGTTCAACGAGGCCCTGGGCGGGGTGCTGTTCGTCGACGAGGCGTACACCCTGTCCGCCGGATCCGGCGGCACCGGCCCGGACTTCGGCCGCGAGGCGATCGACACCCTGGTCAAGCTGATGGAGGACCACCGCGACGACGTCGTGGTGATCGTGGCCGGCTACGAGGACGAGATGCGCGAGTTCCTCTCCTCCAACCCGGGCCTGGCCTCCCGCTTCAGCCGCACCGTGGACTTCCGCAACTACTCGGCGCAGGAACTGGTCACCATCGTGCGCCGGGCCGCCGAAGCCCACGGCTTCGACCTCGCCGAGGCCACCCTGGAGGCTCTGGACACGCACTTCACCCGCATGCCCAAGGGCGCGGACTTCGGCAACGGGCGCGCCGCCCGCAAGGTCTTCGAGGAGATGGTCGACCGCCAGGCCTCCCGGCTGGCCGCCCTCGCCGAGGTCACCGACGCCGACCTGCCGCTGCTGCTGCCCGAGGACCTCGGCGCCGCGGCCGCCGTTGGCCCCGGCACCGGCACGGGCGGCACCGGCGGCGGCAGCGAACTGCTGGCGCAGCTGCGGGAGATGGTGGGCCTGGCCGCCGCCAAGGAGCAGGTGGAGAACCTGGTCAACCTGATCACCCAGGCCCGCCGCCGCGAGGAGGCCGGCCTGCCCGCCGCCAGGATCAGCCACCACCTGGTCTTCGCCGGCCCGCCCGGCACCGGCAAGACCACCGTCGCCCGCCTCTACGGCGCCCTGCTCGCCGAACTCGGCGTGCTGCCCACCGGCCAGCTGGTCGAGACCGCCCGCGCCGACCTGGTCGGCCGCTACATCGGCCACACCGCCCAGCTCACCAAGGAGGCCTTCGAACGCGCCCGCGGCGGCGTGCTGTTCGTCGACGAGGCCTACACCCTCACCCCGCGCGGCGGCACCGCCTCCGGGGACTTCGGCCAGGAGGCGGTCGACACCCTGATGAAGCTGATGGAGGACCACCGCGACGAGGTGGTGGTGATCGTGGCCGGCTACGAGGACGAGATGCGCGGCTTCCTCGCCTCCAACCCGGGCCTGGCCTCCCGCTTCCCCCAGCAGATCGCCTTCGACCACTACAGCGCCGACGAACTCGTCACCATCGTCGCCCGCCAGGCCGAGGCCGCCGGCTACCTCTGCGCCCCCGAGACCCTCACCACGCTGGCCGCCCTGTGCGCGGCCGTCCCCCGGGACCGCAACTTCGGCAACGGCCGCTTCGCCCGCCAGACCCTGGAGTCGATGCTCACCCGCCAGGCCGGCCGGCTGGCCCGCCTGGAGGTCGGCGACGTGTCCGAACTGAGCCTGCTGCTCCCGCAGGACGTCCCCGCCCTGCTCCAGGGCAGCCCGGCGTGACGGCCCGTCTCCTCGCCCTCCTCACCGCCGTCGCCGCGGTGGCCGCCCCGATCCCGGCGGCCGCGGCCTCCGGCGACCCCTCCGCCCTGCCCGTGATCGCCCAGAACCGCTCCGCCGCCCGCCCGGGCGAGTGCCTCAAACCCTCCGACAAGGGCACCGACCGCACCCCCTGGGCCCAGACCTACCTGCACCCCGAGGCCGCCTGGCCGCTCAGCCGCGGCACCGGGGTGACCGTCGCCGTCGTCGGCTCCGGCGTCGACGGCGCCTCCGGCGTCCTGGGCGAACGCCTGGTCACCGGCCCGCGCGAGTACGGCACCGGCGACTCCACCCGCGACTGCGTCGGCCACGGCACCTTCTTCGCCGGACTGATCGCCGCCCGCCACCAGGACGGCACCGGCTTCGCCGGCATCGCCCCCGAGGCCCGCATCCTCGCCGTGGCCGTCACCGACGACGCCGGCGCCACCACCCCGGCCCTGCTCGCCAAGGGCATCCGCGACGCGGCCGACGCCGGCGCCCGGGTGATCGCCTCCGCCCTGCCCCTGCCCGCCGGCGACCCCGCCCTCGACGACGCGCTGCGCCACGCCGACGGCAAGGGCGCCCTGGTCGTCGCCCCGGCCGCCTTCGACCAGGGCAACGCCGCCGTGGCCTCCGCCCCGTCCCAGGTCCTCACCGTCGCCGCCCTCGCCCCGGGCGGCACCGCCCCGGGCGGGGGCGGGGGTACGGGCAGCGGCGGGGGCGGGGGCACGGGCAGCGGCACCAGCGGCAGCGGCGCCGCCGTCACCGCCGTCACCGCCCGGGACACCCCCGCCCCGGCGGGCACCCCGGCCGGCCCCCGGGTCGACCTGACGGCCCCGGGCGAGGCGATGATGAGCACCGGACCGGCCGGCCGGGGCTACTTCACCGGCAGCGGCCCCAGCTTCGCCACCGCCGTGGTGGCCGGCACCGCCGCCCTGCTGCTCGGCTACCACCCCGACCTCGACCCCGCCCACCTGCGCGACCGCCTCGAATCCACCGCCTACCACCCCGGCACCGCCCTGCCCGACCCCCGCCTGGGCTACGGCACCGTCGACCCCCTGGCCGCCCTCACCACCACCGCGCCCGCCGCCCCGGCCGCCGCCCTGCCGCCCGCCACGGCCCCCGCCCTCCAACCCCCGCCCGCGGACCCCGCCCCCCACCAGGCCGCGACCGTCGCCGCCGCCGTCCTCGCCACCGTCGTCCTCACCCTCGGCCTGGCCCTCCTGGTCACCACCGCCCGCCGCCACGCCTGGCGCCCCCGCGCCTGGAAGCCCTGACGGCCGAGGGCGGAGCCGTTGCGGCCCGCTGGCTGTATCGACCACGGGCGTTGTGGACGGCGGTCGATACAGCCGGGGCGTGTCCGCCGATTCCCGCCGGGTGCGAGCCGGGCGCGCGGCGTCGGGGCACGCACCCCGCCGCGTCGTCGTCGGTCGCCTTCGGCCCCGGCCTTCGGCCCCGGCCTTCGGCCCCGGCCTTCGGCCCCGGCCTTCGGCCCCGGCCTTCGGCCCCGGCCTTCGGCCCCGGCCTTCGGCCCCGGCCT
>NZ_JBEOSV010000044.1:56374-72058 GCF_040303245.1 Kitasatospora sp. NPDC096077
TCGGCCGGTGGACGCCCAACCGCAGTGGCTCACGCCGCGCGCTGATCCGACGCGAATCGTCGGACACCCCCTGGGCCCGTCCGCCGCCGCTCGGGCCGGAGGCCCGTCAGGAGGCGGACGGGTGGATGCCCTCGGCGACGAGGGCGGCCAGGGTGAGGTGGGCGCGGCGGGTGCGGGGGTGCAGGCGCGCGGGCTCGAAGACGCCGCCGAGGGCGAGGTGTTCGTCGAAGGGCAGCACGACGGCGCCCCGGCAGCGGCGGCCGAAATGGTCCAGCAGGTCGTCGGCGCCGACGGTGCGCCCCTTGGCCCGGACGCCGGAGATGGCGGTGACGCTGCGCCGGGCGAGGTCCTGGTAGCCGTTGGCACACAGCCAGTCCAGGGTGGTGTCGGCACCGGCGGCGCCGTCGATGCTGGTGGTGGCGGTGATGACCAGCTGGTCGGCGAGGTCGAGCACGGCACGCATGGAGCCGTGCAGCAGCCCGGTGCCGCAGTCGGCCAGGACGATCGGGTACTGGCGGCTGAGCAGTTCGACCAGGCGCCGGTAGTCCTCGCCGCCGAAGGCGTCGGCGACGGTGGGGTCGGCGTCGTTGGCCAGCACCTCCAGGCCGCTGGGGGTCAGCGAGGTGAAGCGCCGGATGTCCATGTAGCCGGTGATCGAGGGCGCGGCGGCCAGCAGGCCCTGGACGGTGGCCGCACCCTCGCGGCGGATGCGCCGGCTCAGGGTGCCGGTGTCCGGGTTGGCGTCGACGGCGACGACCTTGTCGGCCCGGGTCTCGGCGAGGACGGACCCCAGGCCCAGCGTCGCGGAGGTCTTGCCGACGCCGCCCTTGAGGCCGATGACCGCGATCCGGAAGGAACGGTGCAGCGGGGTGCGGATGAGGGCGGTCAGCCGTTCCCGCTCGCGCTGCTCGCCCCGGCCGAGCAGCCGGCCGAGCCGGGCGGGGGCGGGGGTTGGGGCCTGAGCGGGGGCCTGGGCGAGGGGCGCCGGGGCGGTGTACGGGACGGCGGCGGGGGCCGGGAGCGGGGCCGGAGCGGCCGGAACCGGCACGGGAGCCGGAACCGGCAGCGGCGCCGGTACCGGCAGCGGTGCCGGCGCCGGCACGGCCGGGGCGGGCCGGGCCTGCGGGGGGATGAGGACCGTCCCCAGGGCGTCCAGCGGCCGCTGCCAGTCCGGCCCGGCCGGCCCGGCCGGCCGGGCCGGGGGCAGGAGCGCGTAGTCGGGGGAGAGGTCCCGCTCCGGGCCCGGGCCCAGCCGCCGCACCTGCTCGATGACCGCGTGCTCCGCCGCCACGTTCCGCCTCCTGTCGCCGCGCCGGCCCCGGGCCGGTGCCGTCCACTTCCCCCTCCGGCACAACGGCCCGGACCCGCCGCGCCGTTCACCCCGCCCGGTCACGTCACGTCACGGCAGCGGCAGTGCGGCGGCGCCGGCGACCAGGGCGGGCAGCTCGCGCATGTCGTCGAAGGTGCGGGTGCCCGGCCCGGCCAGCCAGGCGGCCGGGGTGAGGCCGCCGTGGAAGCCGAGCGAGCGCATGCCGGCCGCGCGGGCGGCGGCCACCCCGTACTTGCTGTCCTCCACCACCAGGCAGGCGGCCGGCTCGACCCCCGCCACGGCGGCGGCGTGCAGGAACAGGTCGGGGGCGGGCTTGCCGGCCGCGACGTCCTCGGCGCTGAAGATCCGCCCCTCGAAGCGGGCCAGCAGCCCGGTCCGCCCCAGGGTGTCACGCAGCCGGGAGTGCCCGCTGGAGGAGGCGACGCAGTCGCGCACCCCGGCCCGCTCCAGCTCCGCCAGCGCCTCCACCACTCCTTCCACGGGCGCGAGTTCGGCGGCGAACGCCTCGTCGTACAGGTGCTGGTAGGCCCGCTCCCAGCCCGGTTCCAGCGGCACGCTCGCACGGGCGGCGAGCTCGGCGGTCATGTACGCGTGGGTGCGGCCGACGAAGCGCTCCACGATCTCCGCCTCGGACAGCGGCCAGCCGATCGCGGCCGCCACCCGGGCGTCCACCTTCACCGCCACGCGCTCGCTGTCCAGCAGTACGCCGTCGCAGTCGAAGATCACCAGTTCGATGGGTATGGGCATGATCCACACCCTAGGGGGCCTGCGGCCCCGCGCCGTCACTCCCGGGCGAGCAGCACCGGCAGCGAGCGGTGCCCGTTGGAGATCAGCGAGTCCACCGGCTCCAGCTCCACCCCCGGCAGCAGCACCAGGTGGGGGAAGCGCTCGAACAGCGAGCGCAGCGCCGTGCGCGCCTCCGTGCGGGCCAGCGGCGCGCCGAGGCAGAAGTGCGGGCCGTACCCGAAGGCCAGGTGGTCCTTCACCGGCCGCAGCACGTCGAAGACCGCACCCTCCGCGCCGTAGCGCACCGGGTGGCGCCCGGCCGCCGCGTAGGAGGCCAGGATCGCCTCCCCCCGGCGGATCACCACCCCGCCCGGCAGCGCGATGTCCTCCACCGCGTACCGCAGCGGCAGGTGCGCCACCGGCGCCTCGCAGCGCAGCGCCTCCTCCACCACGTCCTCCCAGCCCGCCTTGCCCGAGCGCACCAGGTCCAGCTGCTCGGGGTGGGTCAGCAGCAGCGTGATCGCGTTGTCGATGAGGTTGACGGTGGTCTCGTAGCCGGCCGACACGATCAGCAGCAGGGTGTCCCGCAGTTCCTCCTCGGTGAGCGCCCCGCCGTCGCCCTCGGTGTCGCGCACACCGATCAGCAGCGAGGTCAGGTCCTCGCCCGGCTGCGCCCGCTTGACCGCGATCAGCTCCTCCAGCATGGCGTAGAAGGCGGCCGCGTTGGTGGCGGCCTCCTCGGGGCCGAGCACGGTGGAGAACACCCGGTCGACGTGGTGGCGGAAGCGATCGCGCAACTCGACCGGCAGGCCGAGCAGTTCACCGATCACCTGGATCGGCAGCGGGTAGGCCAGGCGCTCGCGCAGGTCCACGGCCGTGCCGGCCGGGGTCAGGGCGATCGCGTCCAGCAGCCCGTCCGTCAGCTCCTGGATCCGCACCGCCATCGAGCCGATCTGGCGGGCGGTGAACGCGGCCCCCACCAGCCGGCGCAGCCGGCGGTGGTCGGCGCCGTGCGCGGTGAACATGTTGCGCGCCTCCACCCACAGCGCCAGCGGCCAGTCGGGCACCAGCCGCTCGAAGTCCGGCCAGTGCTGGTGGCCGTCCTTGGACACCCGCGGGTCCCGCAGCAGCTCCTCCAGCAGCAGCGGGTCGGCCACCGCCCAGGCCGGCACCCCGAGCAGGTCCACCGGGGTGGCCGGCCCGCGCGCGAACAGCTCGGCGCTCTCCGCGTCCCGGGCCCGCCCGGTGGGGTCCAGCACCAGGCGCCGCCCCATCGGGCACCGGGCGTCGGGCGGGGTCAACTGGTTGTCCACGAGGGCTCCTTCGGGCGAGGGTCGGGGTCGCGCGCCGTGCTTCCGGGACGAGGATGTCCCGCCCCGCCCGCCCCCGTCGAGACCGCCTGTCGGCGCCGCCCCCTACCCTTGCCGCCTGTGACCGACCCTTCCACCGCCCCCGTGACCGACCCTTTCATCGCCTACGTGGCCGACCCGCCGCAGCACCTCGACCGCGTCGACGCACTCCTCGCCGACCCCCGCCCCTACACCCCGGCCGACGCCGACCACGCCACCGGGCACGCCGGCCCCGGCTACCGGGTCGAGGAGCTGTACGTCAGCCGCGACTTCCGGCACGACGAGGAGGACAGGCAGGCCTGCGAACGCGAACACGACCTGGCCGAGGCCCGACTCGCCGCCCTGGCCGAGGTGCTCACCGCACGCTGGGGCAGCCCGCACACCGTCGACCTGTTCTCCTACCTGCGGGCGGGCTACGACTGGGAATGCGCCGCACGCCCCGTCCCCGAACCGCTGGCCCTGCTCAGCTGCAAGGCCGTCACCCTGCACGTCTGGCCCCTGCCCGACGGCGGAGCAGGCCCGCGCTGGCTCGGCCTGAGCGTCGGACAGGAGGACAAGGAGCTGCCCGTCGTCCTGTCCGCCACCCTCGCCGACGGCCCCGTCCCGGCCCGCCGCCTCGCCTGACGGCCGGTGAACCCGGGGCCGGGGAAATCGGATGACCGCGGCGGCGGCCGGCTCCGACAATGGGGCATGTTGATCGATCACTGGCCCCTGCTGGGCCTGCGGCTGAACACCCCCCGCCTGGAGCTGCGGCTGCCCGGCGACGACGAGCTGGCCGAGCTGGCCGCCCTGGCGGCCGAGGGCATCCACGCCCCGGACCGGATGCCCTTCCTCGTGCCGTGGACCGACCTGCCTCCCGCGCAGCGGGCCCGTTCGGTGGTGCAGCACCACTGGTTGTGCCGGGGGACCTGGTCGCCCGAGGACTGGGCGCTGAACCTGGCCGTGTTCGAGCACGGCCGGGTCGTCGGCCTGCAGACCGTCTCCGCCCGGGACTTCGCCGTGCTGCGGGAGGTGGGCACCGCCTCCTGGCTCGGCGCGCGCCACCAGGGGCAGGGGATCGGCACCGAGATGCGGGCCGCCGTCCTGCACCTGGCCTTCGCAGGCCTGGACGCGCTGGAGGCCACGTCGGGGGCCTTCGAGGACAACGCCTCCTCGTTCAACGTCTCCCGCCGGCACGGCTACGAACTCGACGGCACCGAGCGGCGCGTGGTCCGCGGCCGGCCCGCGACCAAGCGGCGCCTGCGGCTGACCCGCGCCCGCTGGGAGGAGCACGCGCAGGTGCCCGTCTCGATCAGCGGCCTGACGCCCTGCCGGCCGATGTTCGGACTGCCCGAGGACGACGGCCCGCTCCCCGCGGCTACGACGGCTACGCCGTGAGCGCCAGGCGCCAGTTGTTGGAACGGATGGGGTGGCCCGGCGGGTACTCGAACTCCACCTCGCCGAGCAGCTCGAACCCCGCCTTGCGGCACACCGCGTTCGAGGCGTCGTGCCGCACCGACGGGAAGGCGTGCAGCCACGGCAGCGCGCCCTCCCGCCCGGCCCGCCGGGCGCACAGCAGCAGCGCCCGCACCGCGAGCCCCCGGCCCTGGTACTCGGGCAGCACCGCGTACCCGGTCTCGTACACCTGCTGCCCCTGCCAGGCGTGCGGCCAGTACCCGACCGACCCGGCCGGCTCGCCGTCGAGCATCAGCAGGAACATCCGCCCGTCCGTCATCGCGAGGTAGCGCTCGTGCCGGCGCCGCACCTGCTCGGCGCTCTCCACCCCGCCCAGGTGCTCGGTCAGTTCGGGGGTGTTCTGGCGGTGCAGCACGTCCAGGCCCAGCGGTTCGGACCAGGGCGCGAGGGTGAGGGCGAGGGAGCCGTTCGTCATGGCCCGCACGCTAGCGCGGGGGTCTGACAACGCCGGGCGGCCCCGCCTCTCGTGGGGCGGGGCCGCCCGGGGCCGGAGTGCTCAGGGGGCGAAGATCAGGCGGAAGACCTGGTTGTGGATGAAGAACCCGCCGGGCTGGCCGGGGATCGGCTGGAGGTTGAAGGTCTCGGCGAACTGCAGCGGCTTGTCGAAGGTGTTGTCGACGGCGAGGCTGCCGGTGACGGCGACCAGGACCCCGTCGCCCGGGGCGGGCTGGGCATCGCTGCTGCCCACCCGGTGCTTGACGACGGCGAGTTCGGGCTTGGTCAGAGCGGCGGTGATGGCGACCTGTCCCTGGACCTGGGCGCTCTCCCAGGTGAGCATCGACTCGGGCCGGTACAGGGTGGCAAGGTTCTGACGGGCCGTCAGGCCACCGTCGAAGGTGGTGTAGTAGTGCTGCACGAAACTGTTGGCAATGCCGGCGAAGTCCATGGCCGGACGCTAGCGGCGGTCCGGCCCGGGCTTCCGGCGGATGAAATGATGATCACCCGTACGGGTGATCGAGGTTTACGGGCCCGTCCAGCGGCGCCAGCAGCACCCGGTGGGTGCTCTCCAGCAGCGCGGTGACCCGGTAACGCCCGGCGTGCCCCGGTGGCGGCGCTCCGGCGGCCGGGTAGCCGACCCGGGCCCAGGCCTCGCCGAAGGTGACGGTGTACCAGTGGTTCCCGGGGCCGGCGGAGGTGACGGTCGCCGTCACGGTCGAGCCGACCGGGTGACGCGCCCGGCTCCGCTGCCACTGCTCCTCGGGGAACGCCCGGTGCGCGGAGTCCGGGTCGTGCAGGGCGGGGTCCAGCGGCCAGAGCCTGATCTGCCACCGGCCGGTGAGGCGGTTGTGGAGGTGGCTCAGGACCTCGAAGTCCGTGACCGTGCCGGCCGGCGGCCACTGGTCGCGGCCGCGCAGGTGTGCGCGGTCGACGAATCCCGGGCAGTCGAACTCGGGGCAGCCGGGGTCCGGATCGCCCGGCGCGAGGTCGACGAAGACACCGATGGGCGGCCCGGGGTGCGGCCGGACGCGGCCGCGCAGCCGGGCCCCGAGCGGGAAGCGCCGCAGCAGCGCGTCGATGTCCGAGGGGCGGGTCACCCCGCCACTGTGCCACCGGCGGGAGCGGGGGAGTGGAGGGAGCGGGAAGTCGGCGGGGACGACTTCCCGCTCCGGTCGGGGGGAGCGGGCTCAGCCGCAGGGCACGGTCCGGTCGCTCGGGCACCAACCGTGCCAGTCGGGGGCCCCGGCGAGGAGGGGGACGGGTCCGGCGCACCCGTGTGGGTGATGGGCGGCGCGCCAAAGTGCGGGGGCGGGTTTGCGGCATGGGAAGTCGGCCGGTCCGACTTCCCACGCCGGCGCCGGGGGCGCCATCGCGCCGCGCCGGCCCGCGCGGGCCCCGGCCCGGGTGTCGGGGTGCGCCCCGATCCGGCCGGAACCGGATGCCGGACCGGTACGAACGGTCTTGACCTCAAGCCGACTTGAGCTCCTACGGTGACGGCATTCCGAACGACCGAACGACCGAACGAACGGTGACGTGATGCTCAAGGAGTACCCGCACGAGGTCCTGGCCGCCCAGCCCATCGGCGCGTGGACCGGAGAGGTGTACCGCCGGGTGGTGGGAGGCCTGCGCGAGCAGCTGGCGGTGGAGGGCCTCACCCAGCCGCACTGGTGGACGCTCAACCACGCCGCCGGCGCCCCCGGCCACTGGACCCGCACCACCCTGGTCGAGCGGCTGGCCCGCTACGAGGACCTCGGCCTCGACTTCGACGCCGTCTTCGACGACCTCGCCGCCCGCGGCTGGCTGCTGGAGGATGCGACGACCGGCGGCATGTCCCTCTCCGAGCAGGGCGAGGCGGCCCGGTTGCGGGCCCGGGAGCGCAACCACCGGGTGCTCCGGCGGGCCCAGGAGGGTGTGGACGAGGCCGAGTTCGTGACCGCGGTCAACGTCCTGCGCCGCATCACCGCCAACATGGGCGGTGACGGCGACCTGCCCGCCTGAGCCATCGAATGTCGACGTTCATCGAACAATTGCCCGCATGGTGATCTACTGTCAGTTCCGACCGATCGAACGAATGTCGGAGGAGATCCACCATGCTCAAGCGCATCGCCGTCGGTGCTGCCGCCGCCGCCCTGCTCGCCCTCGGCAGCGGCCAGGCCTTCGCGGACACCTCCCGGGGCGGCGTGGCCCCCCAGAAGGCCACGCCCGCGACCACCGCCTGGGGCGATGACGCCCCCGCGAACACCTCCTGGGGCTGGGGCACCCCCGCCGGCCAGTAGCACCGGCACCCTCCCGGGGCCCCGTCGCACCGCCCGGTGCGGCGGGGCCCCTCGGTGCGGTGGGGGCCGGACCCTGCGGGCGCGTACCAAATCGAAGTGCGCGTCGGGTTCGCGCGCCGTGGATGCTCCCCCTGCGCTCTGGTGCGGGCGGTGCGGATCGACAACGCTGGGGCAGGGCCGTGTCCATGACGACCCGGCCCCGCTGTCGGCCCTCGGACCGTTCATCGGACCGTTCAGGAGTGCGGAAGGCGTATGCCCCAGGACGTCGAGTTCACGATGCCCGTCGAGAGCCGGGTCAGCCCGGAGCTGGACCGCGCCCGCCGGCGCCACCTGGACTGGGTCCAGGCCTCGGGGCTGGTGACCGGCGACGAGGCCCTCCACCGCTACGAGGCCTCCCGGGTGGCCGACAGCGCCGCGTACGGCTTCCCGGAGGCCGTCGGCGCGGACCTCGACCTCTGCTTCGACCTGCTCGGCTGGCTCTTCCTCTTCGACGCCCGGTTCGACCCGCGCTCCGACGCCCGGCCCGACACCCCGTCCGACCCCCTGTCCGACCCCCCGTGCGACACCCCGAACAGGCGCACCGACGCCGCGATCGCCGTCTGCCAGGACCTGGTGGGCCTGCTGCGCTGGCCGAAACCGCCGGCGGCACCCGCCCGGCCCGTCGTCGCCGCCTTCGCCGACTGCTGGCGGCGGATGGGCCGCGGCAGGTCCGAGGAGTGGCGCCGGCGCACCGCCCACGACTGGGTCGACTACCTGGCCGGCTGGCCCACCCGGATCGCCGACCGGGCGCACGGCGTCCCGCCGGACCCGGCCGCCCACCTGCGCGCCCGCCGCCGCACCATCGGGGTGCGCCCGCTGCTCGCCCTGGCCGAACGCGTCGGGGACTTCGAAGTCCCGCTGCTGGCCTGGCACTCCACCCACCTCGAAGGGATGCGGATCGCCGCCTGCGACGCGGTCGTCGCGATGAACGAGATCCACTCGCTGGAGAAGGACGAGGCCCGCGGCTACCCCAACCTCGTGCCCAGCCTGGTGCACCACCGCGGCCTGTCCCGGGCCGAGGCCGTGCGGCAGGTGTGCGGGACGGTCGAGCGCTCGGTCGCCTCCTTCGTCGAGCTGCGCGCCGGACTCCCGCAGCTCGAACAGGCCCTCGGTGCCGGGCGGATGCCCGAACTCGCCCGGTACGCCGACGCCCACGCCGCCTGGATCCGCGGCTACCACGACTGGGGCCGGGCCGCCCCGCGCTACACCGCCCCGGCCGGCCCGGAGAACCCGGGCCCGGAGCACCTCGGTCCGGAGAACCTCGCCGCACCGCAACCGAACTGACGTCAGCGCTGTTGCGGGCATCCCCCTATCATGGGCGCGCTCCACACATCATGATCACAAATCCAGGGGGACGACACATGACCGCCACCGTCGCCGTGTACGCCGAGCAGCCGTTCCTCGCCCTGCGCAGGGGCACGTTCGGCGTGGAGATCGACGGGGTGCCGGTCGGCGGTGTCAGACAGGGCACCGTCGCCCGCTTCCCGGTGTCGGCCGGGACCCACACCGTCCGGCTCACCGCCTGGGACCGTAGCCGCTCCAACCCGGTGGCCGTGGAGGTCGCGGAGGACCGCGAGTTCCTGGTCACGGGCCGGGGCACCGGACTCGGTTTCGCCTTCCTGGTGCTGCCGCTGGCCCGCGCCGCCATGGTGCCCTGGTACTACGTCGCCCCGGTCGGGCTGCTGATGATCGCGGTGTTCTGGAGCGTCCCCGGCCTGCTGTTCCGCCTGCGGGCCGTCGGCGACTCCGCCCTCGGGGAAGCCCGGGAGGCCGGACCCGCCGAGCAGGAACCCGACGGCAACGGCCTGTGGTGGGAGTCCGACCCGGCCCTGGCCGAGCGCCTGCGCAAGAACGCCGACTCCTGAGGGGGCCGGCCGGGCCCCCGGCCTGGCGGGAACCGCGTAACGCGATATACCGTATCGCGATATAGCGTAAGTCGCGCCAGGACGAGAACGGGGACGGGACACATGCCGGGAGAGATCGCGTCCACCGGGAGCAGCACCGGGAGCGGCGCCACCAGCAGCACCGGCCTCGCACTGCGGGCCTCGCACGCCGACCGGGACCGCGTGGTCGCCGCCCTGGGCGTCGCCGCCGGCGACGGCCGGCTGACCGCCGAGGAACTGGACGACCGGGTGGAGGCCGCCCTCGCCGCCCGCACCCTCGCCGACCTGGCCCACCTCACCGCCGACCTGCCCCCGGTGACCGTCTCCCGCACCGGCGTGGTCGCCGAGGGCCGGGACGTCCTGCGGATCGAGCAGAAGTTCACCAAGGCCGAACGGACGGGCAGTTGGGTCCTGCCCCGCCGCCTGGAGATCGCCGCCGAATGGTGCAACGTGACCCTGGACTTCACCCAGGCCGTGCTCACCCACGACACCCTGGAGGTCGACGTCGACATGCAGGGCGGCAACCTCACCCTGATCGTCGGCCCGGGCATCGTGGTCGACCCCTACGGCCTGGTCCTGGAGTTCGCCAAGGTCAAGGGCCACCAGAGCCCCGACCCCGACCTCCCGGCCCGGCTGCGCATCGAACTGGTCGGGAAGAAGAGCTTCGGCCGCATCGCCGTGCGCCACCCCCGCCGCCGGCTGCTCGGCCGCTCCGGCGCCGCCTGACCCGCGCACCCGCCGCGGACGGAAGGGGCGGCCCCCGAGGGCAACACCCCTTGCCCGTCAGGGCAGTTCGGACGGCGCCCCCGCCGCCGGCCCTGCTGCGCCGCGCCCTAAACCGGTGGCCGGGCGCGGCGGCCCGGGGCGAAGCTGGGCCCCATGACGACCACTTTGATCACCGGGGCCAACAAGGGCCTCGGCTACGAGACGGCCCGCCGACTGATCGCCGCGGGCCACACCGTCTACCTGGGGGCGCGCAGCACCGAGCGGGGCGAGGCGGCCGCGGCCGCGCTCGGCGCCCGCTTCGTCCGGCTCGACGTCACCGACGACGCGTCGGTCGCCGCCGCGGTGGCCGTCGTCGAGAAGGACGGCGGCCTGGACGTCCTGGTCAACAACGCCGGGATCGAGGTGCGCTCGCCGCAGGGCGCCGTCATCGGCG
The DNA here is from genome assembly GCF_040303245.1 of Kitasatospora sp. NPDC096077. NCBI lineage: Bacteria > Bacillati > Actinomycetota > Actinomycetes > Kitasatosporales > Streptomycetaceae > Kitasatospora > Kitasatospora sp. NPDC096077. The sequence continues at coordinate 67,030 of NZ_JBEOSV010000044.1, forward strand.
CCGCCGAGCTGACCGCCGACGTGCTGCGGGAGGTCTTCGAGACCAACGTGTTCGGCCTGGTCCGGGTGACCCACGCCTTCCTGCCGCTGCTGGAGTGCTCCGCCGCCCCGGTCGTGGTCAACGTCAGCAGCGGCCTGGCCTCGCTGGCCCGGGGCGGCCAGGGTTACCCGGGGGCCGCCTACCCGGCCTCCAAGACCGCCGTCAACATGCTCACCGTGCAGTTCGCCAACGCCTTCCCGGCGATGCGGATCAACGCCGTGGAGCCCGGCTACACCGCGACGGACCTCAATGGGCACGCGGGCACCCAGACCGTCGAGCAGGGCGCCGAGATCATCGTCCGGATGGCCCGGCTGGGCCCGGACGGCCCGACCGGCGGTTACTTCGACGCGGCCGGCCCGCTGCCCTGGTAGACGGGCGCCGGTACCGGAGCCCGGCACCGGCGCCGTCAGGTCAGGTCAGGCCGCGCGCTTCTGCGCCCACTCGTACAGGCGGTGGGCACTGTCGCCGAGGCGGGTGGCGTAGAGCGTGTCGGGCTGGCCGCCCGCGAGGTCCTCGCTGGTGGTGGTGACGCCGACGACGGTGCCGGTGCCGGTGCGGGTGTCGAACCGGGCCAGGTGGGGGCCGCCGCTCGCCCCGTGCGACATGTCGCAGGACTCGCCCCACAGCAGCGGGGCCTTGGGGCCCTGCCGGGCCGGTCCGGCGCAGTGGATCATGCGTGATCCGGCGTACTTGGCACTGGGGTTGTTGAGCCGGTCCTTCGGGTAGCCGAAGGTGTGGACGAACTCGCCCTCGGCGGGCTCGGTGAACGCGATGTTCTGGCTTCCCGTGACGTCCGCGATCCGTCGGCCCTCGGCCGAGGGGTTCGCCACCAGGATCCCCGTGTCGAAGCCGGCGACGGCGACATCGGCGGAAGTCGTCGTGCCCGGATCGGCGTCCCAACGGGAGGAGGTGGCCGCCTCCTTGATGCTGAAGCCGCCGAGCGGCTTCGTGCCGTTGCGGTAACCGGGCACGAAGTAGAGGTTGTGGTTCCACGTCGCGTCGGTGGCGCCGGCCCCGACACCCCGCAGACAGTGCGCCGCCGTGATGACGGTGCTGCGGTTCGCGCTCCTGACGACCGTCGCGGTGCAGCTGCCGTCGTAGCCGTCGGAGAAGGTGAAGAAGAGCCGGCCGACGTTCTTGTCCACCGCTCCGCCGTGCGTCCAGGTGGCCCCGGGGTCCGGGGTGTTCGGGGGAAGCGGCCGCGGGTCGTCGGGCGTGTTGTCGTCCTCGGGCACGGGGGTGATCTCCGGGACCATGGCGCCCGCCAGCTTCATCCGCTCGGGGGTCCAGTAGCCGTCGATCCGGCCGCGCTCCTGGTCGGTCGTGGCGCCGGCATGCGTGGTGACGGAGTCCCGTTCCGCGGCGGAGGCCACGGTCGGCAGCAGCACGGCCGCCGTGGTCGCGCTCAGCAGGAGGGCTCCCGCGGCGGCGAGCGTGCGGGGGAACGTTCGGTGGGTGGTGGACATCATCGCCAATCTCGGTTGGGTGCGGTTGGTTTCGAGCACGGCCCGGCCGACGCCTCAGGAGCGTTCGGCGGCCCGGTACAGCGGCTCGGTGATCGCGGAGGTGAACTGCGGGCCGACCAGGTGCCGGGTGCAGGAGGCGTCGCCGGGGGCGCAGACCCGGCCCGAGGAGTCGAAGAAGCCGCCCAGGGTGTTGTCACCCACCACCGTGCCGATCCCGGAGGACGGGTCGAAGTCGGCGATGCGGGGACCGCCGCTGGAGCCGCCGCCCATCACGCAGGGGGCGCCCCACTCGCCCCGGGGCTGCGGGTACTGCGCGGTGCCGGCGTACTCGCGGGTCCGTCCCGTGCAGTGGGCGAGCCTGGCCCCGGTGTACTCGGGCAGGCCCGCACGGGTGGGATCGCCCGCGGCCTGGCGCGGATAGCCGAACTGGTGGACCGACGCGCTGCCCGGCCGGTCGAAGCCGATGCGCTGGGCGGCGCCGACGGCGTCCTGCACGCGTCGGCCGGCGGCGTCGGTGTTCAGGACCAGGAACGCCTGGTCGTACGCGTTGTACTTCAGGGCGTTCTGCTCGTCGTTGAGGAGCCAGGTGGCGTCGGCGACCCCGGCGCGGGCGACGAACGTGCCGTACGGCGCGAGACCGTCGTGGTAGCCCGGGACGAACATCTCGTTCGCCAGCCACTCGTCGTTGTCGCCGAGGAGGTCGGGGCTGTTGACGCAGTGTCCCGCCGTGACGACGGTGCTGCGGTTGGCGCTGTTCACGACGGTCGCGGTGCAGCTCTCGTCCGCACCGTGGTTGGTGAAGAAGAGCCTGCCCACGGTCCTGCTCAGGGTGTCGGAACCGGTCCACGGGGCGCCGTCGGGAGCGCTCTTGGGCGGATTGCTCGACGACGGCGTGGTCAGGGCGGCCATCCGCTCGGGCGTCCAGTAGTCCAGGACGGCCTGCTGCTGCGCGGCCGTGACCGCCTCCGGATGGACGACCGCCCGGCCGGTGGCGGCCCCGGCCGGCGCTGCGGCGCCTGCGGCCCCTGCGGGTGCGGCCAGCGCCGTGCTCGCTGCCCACACGAGCGCCGTCAGGACGGCTGGTCCGCGCGCTCGGATCCTGTTGTGGCTACGGGTACTTGGCATGCGTGGAACCGTAGGGGCGGGACGTCAGGGTCCCGCCTCAGGAGGGTTCCATCCGTCCATCGGTGACATCAGATTCGTGTAACAAGCGTTGCATCCGTGTTCCGGCGGCCCGGCGGCCCGGCGAAATCGGGAGGCGTCACGGGCGGGCGATGGGCAACACTGCACCGGGTGATCACGATGCAGCCCGTCCTGGAGACCCGCGCCCGCGACGGCTTCGACCTGTGGCCCGTCGCCGTGACCGAACCGACCGGCTTCCTGCCCTTGGGCGGTGGACTCCCACCCGGCGAGGTCGGGACGGCGGTGATGTGCATCGCCGGCTGGAACGCCGGTGAACCCGACGACGGGCCCGACGATCCGCTCGGTGCCTTCCTGCACGGGCTGCTGACCGCCGAACTCCCGTACGCGGCAGGCGGCCTGCGGGTCGTCGACGAGTCCACCGGCATCACGTTCCGGCCCGGCTGCTGCGACGGCCTGGAGGACTGGCGCGACTGGCACCGGCTCGTCGACGGCGGCGGTGGCGGCCTGCTCGGCTACGGCCACGAACCGGAGTCGGCGCTCGCCGAACGCCTCGGCGACGTCGTCCGGCTCACGGTCGACGCCGAGCGGGGCGACAGCCCGGTGATCGAACTTCCCGTCACCGAGCTGCGCCGCCTGCTCGCGGGTGCCGAGCGGGAGTTGGTCGACTTCGTGGCGCTGGCCGCCGACTGGGCCGCGCGGCACCTGCCGCCGGGGCACCGGGCTCCCGTCGTCGGCGCCCTGGCCCGGGTCCTCGACCTGTCGGCGCCGCCCAAGAGGTAGCGCGGAGTGGGAAGTCGGATGGGCCGACTTCCCACTCCGCCCATGGGGTCAGAGCCGGTCGAGCAGCCAGTTCGCGAGAACGGGCGAGACGTGGCTGTGCTCGGTGTTCTCGGTGTCGAAGCCGACCTCGTGCAGGTGGAAGTCGTCGGTGTCCTGGTCGAGGAGGGGCAGCTTCGGGTCGACGTTCCAGGCGATCGGGTCGTACTTGAACGCGGAGGCGCTGACCGCCGGGACGAAGGCGCCGCTGCGGTACTCCTCGCCGATCTCGGCCTTGAGCGCGTCCGCGACCAGGCCGAAGGACTCCAGGGTGCCGCCGGGCACCCCGTCCAGGGCCGGGACCTCGGTGGTGGTGGAGCGGCGCAGCTCGCCGAGGATGTGCATGCCGCCGACCGGCTGCCCGGTGCCCCGGTCGGGCTGGAAGCGGGCGGTGGCGCTGGCGGTGTTGAACGCCGCCTTCCAGTCGAAGGCGATCTCCCCGGCCGGCAGCGGGCGGCCGACGCCGTCGCCGCGCCCGTTGGCGAGGCCGAGCAGGCGTGGGCGCTGCGGGAAGTTGCCGAGGTCGGCGAGCTCGTCGACGAACTCGGTGCGCAGCTCGCTGGCGGTGGCGACCTCGCCGGAGTACTTGGCGTCCGGTACCCAGGCCCAGAGCAGTTGCTGGGCGGCCTCGCTGCGGATCAGGTCGGCCTGGGAGGGCTTGCCGGGCTCACCGGGCGCGAGCGTCTCGAAGAAGTACGCCATCTGCTGGAGGATCAGCGGGATCCAGGCGCCGTTGTGCGGGGAGTCCCAGGACAGGTAGGTGTCGGTCTGGTGGTTGATGTCGTCGTGCTCCATCTTGGTGAGCGCGTAGCGGGTGATGATGCCGCCCATGCTGACGCCGCCGACGGTCAGCCGGGCGTCGCCGATGCGTTCGGCGATGGCGCGCTCGATCGCCTTGGCCGCGAGGTCGGCGTTGTGCTGGATGCGGGTGTGGCGCCGTTCGAAGCCGATCAGGACGATGTCGTGGCCGCGGGCGAGGAGTTGGTCGAACAGGCCCGGAGTGCCTTCCTGGTACGGGGTGTTGAAGTGCTCGAAGAGGGCGGGGAGGTCGCTCTTGCCGTAGTTGAAGCCGTCGGCGAAGAGGAACGGCTTCTCCAGGTGGGTGCGGCCGTCCGCGTAGTAGACGGCGGCCTGGCCGCTCGCGTGGGTGCCGATCAGGTCCCAGGTCGTGTTGGGCGCGCGGTGGCCGGGGGTGCGGGGCTGGGTGGCGAAGAGGACGTCACGGGCGACGCTCGCCGCGAGTTCGGCGTGCTGGGCGGGGGTGGGTTCCGCTCCGCCGGTGCGGAGGGAGGTGGAGACGTCGATACGGGGTGCCACAGCCATGGGTACCGTCCTCGGTCGGGATCGATTTCGTCATCGACCGTAACGGTGCGGTCACTTGGCGCACCATGCGAAGACCGGTAGTGCCCGAAGGTGACCGCAGCGGACCGTTCGGGACCGGAAAGCCGTCGTCGGGGGGGGGCCCCGCCCCCCGGCCCGGCCGCGCGGGGGCCGCGGGGCCGCGCCCGTGGAGGTCGCCCGGTGCGCGTTCGGAGGCTTAATCGACACCACATCCTCAACTAACA
>NZ_JBEOSV010000045.1:0-70200 GCF_040303245.1 Kitasatospora sp. NPDC096077
CCTCCCGGGGCGGTGGCACCGGTGTCACGTACAGCCCCTCGGCGTCGACGCAGCGCCCGAGGAGCGTGACGCGCTCGGTGTCCTCCAGATCGGAGTCGTCCTCGACGAGGAGGTAGCGCAGCGGAAGGTCCCGCTCCCATCCGACGAAATCCTCGACCCGCTGCCGTGTGCGGCGACCGCGAGACGGCTGATGCCGGGCCGCGGTACGCTCCGACGCCATCCTTCGGTAATCGACCAGACACGGAGGGGTACATGATTTCCTTCGGGCGGACGTTGCGGCTGTTGCGGCGACGGGCGGGCCTGTCCCAACCCACGCTGGCGGGGCGAGTGTTCGTGTCCCAGCCGACCATCAGCCGCCTGGAGTCCGGCGCCCGGATGCCCGACCCCGCACTGGCCCGCCTGCTCGACGAGGTGCTCGAGACGGGCGGAGCGCTCGCGAGCCTGGTGCCGGCCGACCCCGACCGCGCCGCGTTCCAGGCCCGCAGGCCGGACGTGGTCGACAGGACGAGGATCGTCGAGACGGAGTCAGGTCTGGTCCGGCTGCGAATACTCGAGGATGCCTCCTCCTCCGCCGAGGTGACGCCCATGGTGGCAGCGCGGGCCGAGATGGCTGTCGAGGCTGCCGGGGATGCGCCCTACTCCTTACGCGCCCCGGCCATCGGCGCGGCCGCCATGGGCGCCGCGTACCTCGGCTGGTGCCACTTCCTCGCCGGGCGGTACGACGCTGCGGAGAACACGCTGGACCGTGCGGTGGCCTACGCGTACGAGTCGCAGGCCCCGGACCGTCTGGAGCGCACCATGAGCTACCGGGGCGTCATGGAACTGGTCTGCGGCAGCCCGTCCGCTGCGGCCTCCATGTTCGGCGCCGCCCGCCGCGACACCCGAGCCCACCCGGCCCTGCGGGCCTACGCCACCGGCCAGCAGGCCCGCGCCCTCGCCCACGCGGGCGAAACCCGCGAGGCCGACCGCCTGCTGCTGGAGGCCGGCCGGCTGGCCGAGACCATCGACTACACCGACCTCCCGGTGGGCACCTACTGGTACACCCCCGGCTGGCTCACCCTCCAACGAGGGGTCGCGATGCTCGCCCAGGGCCGCACCGCCTCGGCCCGGCACGAGATCGAACAGGGCTACGCCGCCATGCCGACCGAACATCAGCAGGCCCACTGGGCTCGGAAGTGGATCGATGTGGTCACCGCCGATGCCCCGCCGGCCGACCTGCTCCTCCCGGCGAACCAGCGTGGCAGGTACGGCAGGTACGGCAGGCCGGCGTCGCACCGGACGCATTCACGCCGACCGAACCCGTGAACCGCCGGGAGGGGACGTACCCGGTCACCGCACCCATGCGAAGGCCGCGCCGTCCCGTGCTCCGGGATGGCGCGGCGCCGCCTGCTGCGACCGGCGGTCAGCCCAGCACCGGGGCCTTTCCGTCAGCGGTCAGGTCCCAGTTCGACCAGACGGTCGTGGCAAGCCAGCTCTCCGTGAGGTGGCTGCCCGTCCCGCTCTGCGTGAAGACGCTGACCTTCCCGGGGCGGATCGCGACAGCAGGGTCGCCCACGATCCGGGCCGGCGCGTACCCGTACCTGGGGTCCGAGAGGTCGAAGTACTGCCAATCGCTGGAGCGGGGCGTCAGCCACGCCTGGATGAGGTGCCCGTCCGGGGAGCGGTAGTACACATCGAGGGTTCCGTCCGTGCGGAACGCCGCTGACGGGCTGCCACTGGACTGGGGCGCGTGGTTCACCGGTGTGAGGTCGGTGTGGACCCAGACGCCGCCGGTGAGCAGCGACTCCGTCAGGTGGTCGGTCTCCGCGTCCCGGCTGAAGAAGGTGATCGTGTCCCCCTGGGCGACCACGGAGAGGTCCCCCGCGGCCGGGCCGAGCCGGCCGGCACCCCTGAGGGGCTCGGCCGGGACGATCTCCTCCGTCCATGAAGTACCTGACAAGTGGGAGTGGTTCACCTGGCCGCCGGCGGTACGGTAGACGACGTCCACCGTCTTGTCCTGCCGGACCACCGCGGTGACGCCGCCGTCGACCAGCGGGGCTCGCGTCACATCCGTGTGATCCCATTTCTGCCACTTGCCCGCCCCGGTCCCCTGGGTGGGAAGGACGCTCTCCATCAGGTGACTGTTGGAGGCGTCGCGGCTGAAGACTCGGACGGTGCCGTCCTGATTCACCACGGCGGGGTCTCCGGCCATGACGGCGGACGCGTACGCCCTCTCCGCGAAGTCGGCATACTCCCACCCGGAACCCGGCGATTTCCAGGCCTCGATCAGGTGCCCTTCCCCGCTCCGGTAGAAGACGTCCAGTGTCTTGTCGTTGCGGACCGTGGCGACCGGGTTGCCCCCCATCCTGGGTGCTTTCAGGTCGGCGCCCACACTTTCCTGGACCCAGGAGCCCTGGTTCCCCTGGGCGTCGTAGGACAGGACGGAACGCACCAGGTTCCCGTCAGCCGCTCGGGCGAAGACGTTCATCTGGCCGTTCTGCTCCACGAGCGTCCCGGGGCGGCTGGTGGGGTTGTGCCTGATGATCTCACTTATCAGCCCGTAGCCGGGAAAGTCCATCATCAGCACACCGGTCCGCTCTCCGCTGTCGGTGCTGAGGAAGTTCAGTGCCCGCTCGTTCACCCCGGTGAAGTAGGTGGGCGGGTCCGTAGGGTCCCAGCTGCCGGTGGAACCGCCGCCGGCGACATCCGACGGGGTCATGAACGGGATTCCCGTCCCGGAGAGGAAGTTGTAGTACGGCAGGCTTTCCGCCCCGTTCTTCCGCGTCAGCGCGAGGAAGTCCCGGACCTGGCCCCACTTCGCCGTGATGGCTGCCGGGGTGCCGACCTTGTACTGGTCCTGGACGTGGGTCTTGTAGTCGTCACTGGATCCGTAGTTCAGTCCCCATCCCGGATAGGGGTTTCCAGCCGAGTTCCGGAAGACGTTCAAGACGACCTTGCCTCGCACCTGCCCCAGGGTGGGTGTCGCGGCCCGGCCGTCGCCCGCGATCGAAGGACTCCAGAACGTGTCGGAATACTGCTTCCCCTTTCCGACGTAGTCCTTGAAGAAGTCGGACAGACAGGTCGCGGAATCCTCGCCAGGGCAGTAGGAGGAAGCGTCCTTGTCCGTGAAGTCCTCGGCGCTGAGGTTCATCAGGACCGTCTCGGAGGGGTGATCCTTCAACCAGGCGTCCAGCGGTGCGAGCACGTCATGGCCGAGGTTGGCGTTCTGGTCGGTGACTCCGTGCCAGATGTGCAGCAGGTCGCCGAACACGCCCCCCTTCGGGTGGACCCTGATGTCGAGCGCGCGGATACCGGCGTCCAGCGGTGTGGTCAGACTGCTCCTCGGATCACCGTTGAGCTCCTGGGCCTCGGCGAACGCGGTTCCGGTGAAGGCCATCGTCTCGTGGGTGCCCGGTATCGACATCTGTGCCAGCGGCATCGTGTCCGGGATCGACTGCATCCAGCTGGGTTGTGCCTTCTGCCCCACGGTCTTGAACGCGGGGCTCGGGCTTCCCGGGCCGGCCTTGCTTTCCGTCGAGTGGGCGGGGAAAGCCAAGGACAGGGCGATTGCCATCGCCATCGCCGCACCCGGCAACGCCCTCGCCTTCCATTGCCGTGCCATTCGTGCATGCATGTCCGAAGTTCCTTTCCGACGTGGCGGATCCGCACCCTCGCGGGTGGCTTTGAACCGCATCTGTGGGACAGGCGGAACGGGATTCCGACGTCCGCTTCCGAGCAAGCGGCCAGTCACAACGTGGGAGCACGCTTTGCTCCAGGTCCTCCGACCCCGATCCCGGATGCCACCTTGACGTCAATTCACCGCAGCGGCCCAGGACTTGACCGAGGATGCGGGACTCCAGGAAGCGGCGGCGAAGAACGGCCGCGCCGCCGGAGCAGCCAGCGCGTCGGGCTCGACCGGCGCTGAGAGCCGGCGGGACCGGCGCCCGCCGTGTCCGAGGAACACGGCGGCCGTGAACGGCGGGGACGGTCGGGGCGGCGCCGTGTCGCCCCGGCCGTGAACCGGCCTACCGGCTACGGCAGGAAGGCCAGACAGGCCTTCCCCGAGTAGTCACCGGTGTAGTGCGCGCCGCTGTCGGCCTTGATCCGGTTGTGCAGGTCGAGCGGATCGCCGATCGTGACTCCCGTGACCGCCGCCAGCCCCTTGCACAGCTTGCTCTCGGCCCGATCGAACGACTTGTAGACGTGCGTGGGCCGCCAGTGGTAGAAGCCGGGCTGCTCCGTGCTGAGCGCCGCGGTCCAGACGTAGCCGTGGCCGTCGGGCAGGGGCGCGGGACCGAAGGCCCGCCCGTGGTCGATCCGGCCCAAGTGGTTGTACACCTCGTCGGCGAACGCGCAGCCGTACTTGCTGTCGTCAGTGGCACCGCAGGTCGGACGCGCGGGTTGCTGCTGGTGGACCGGGGCGGATCCGACCACCCCTCCGTACCCGTCGCTGTGCCCGTACTGCGAGGGGAAGCCAGCGGCCGCCATGCCGCCGAGGAGCTTGAGGGTGGACGCCTCCGGGCTGGCCGAAGTCCGGTCGACGATGACGACGTCGACCGGCTCGTAGAGCCCCTCTCCGTTGGCCTGCTTCTGGCCCAGCCAGTCGGAGATGTACCTGTCGGAATCCGCGCAACCGTGCTCGTTCTGCGGCCGGCAGGCAAGCATCCACTTTCCGAGCGCACCGTACGGCGTCTGCACGGTGTCCATCGGCGACGCACCCTCGTCCGATGCCGTCTCGGCCCCGGCGGTGGGCGCCTGAACAGCCGCCAGCATGGAAAAGCTGAGCAGGACGAACAGCGCGGAGGTTCCCCGCCTCGGCACACGGTTCTCGCGTACTCCCATTTCGTCTCCCCTGGAAATCAGATCCAATTTTCCCCGGCGGATCAATTCGCCCGCCGGGAAGCAACAGTAGGAGTTCCCTTGGGACCCAACAACAGCGCCGGAGAATCGGAATATTATTCCACGAGAAGTCAGCAACTCGACCGGCCGAAACCCGAGTACAGCAGCGGACGAGGCTCGCGCGGAGGTGCCGGCGAGGACGCCACCGGCACCTCCGCCAGCGGGCCCGGTTCCGGAGGCGCCGGCGGAATTGCCCTCGGCACCGGCTGCACGAACAACGGCGGGGGTAGCGACAACAGCGGCAGCGGCCAGTCCGGCACAATCACCATCAACTGGGTGGTCCAGCTCTGATCCAGATCCTGCGGACCGGCCCAAGAACGCTTCCGGTCCCGGACCGGATTTCCCGGCCGGCCGACAGGGCACTGATGTGGGTAGCCGCGCACGCAGCGGCTGCCCACACTCACATCACCGACCATGCAGCGGTGCCCAACGGCAGTTGTCCCGAAGCGCTACCCGCTCTCATCGACATTCCGCGGTCCCGTGAGCCGCCCCAAGATCTCTGTCGCAGACACGCGGGGCGGTTCGGCGGGCCGCGGCCGGGACCATCCGGCCAGCACGAGGGAGGGAGCCCGTCATGGACGAGCCTGTCCAGACGGAGCACCGCGACCAACTCGTCGCGGCGACGCAGGAACTGACCTACGAGACCAGGCGGCTGGCCGTGGTGACCAGGAGGGCCTTCTGGTCCACCCGGGCGCTGGTGGGGGCGACGTTCCCCCTCGCCGGCGTCACGGCGGGTGTTCTGGCCCATGAGGTCGGCCTGATGTAGCCGGACGTGCAAAGAGCCCGGCCGAGGCCGGGCTCTCGCGGAAGCCGGAGGGCCGTTCATGCTGCCAGGCGCGGGCGGACCTTCGTGCTGCTCGCGGCCCCGACGTCCGGGCCGCTGCCGCCTCGTCAGGCCCGGCGGTTGATGACCCAGGCTCAGCAAGCGGTACCCAGAGCTAGCCGTTCAACGGGTAATTCATAGCAGTCGGTGGGGAACTTCACGATGGATCAGGGCTCGTACTCGATCCGAGGCAGGACCCCTGACCAGGCACTTGGTCGCGGCCAGGTCCGCGGCTCGCACGGCCGGAGAGTCGCCGGCCCGTGTCGGCCGGTCTGTCCTTCTCGATGGGCGAGCGGTTCCTCCGCCGGGACCCGCGCCGGTCCGGCTGAGCGCCCGGGCCCCGAAGGGTGTCGACCGGGTCGGAGGACATCGAAGCGAACGTGGAACGACGCCCCGTCGAGTCGGCGCGTCGTCCCGCATCAGGGCCGTGGCGGACGGTCGCGCGGTTCCCCGCGCCCCTGACGGTTCATCTCCGAAGGATGCCGCCGACGATGCCGCCGATCGCGCCGCCCTCGCCGGCGGCGACCGCGCCGTCGCGGGCGAGGTAGGGCTCAAGGGCGTGGGCGAGGCCGGAGACCGGCATGCTCTGCAACGAGATCTGGCCGGGGCCCGTGAGGGCGACGAGGAAGATGCCGTCGCCACCGAAGATCTTGTTGGCGATGCCGGGGACCCTGGTGATGGCGAACTGCACCGACGCGTCGAACATCCCGACGTGGCCGGGGTGGACCAGCATGGTCTGGCCGGGTGCCAGGGTGTACTGGGTGATCTCGCCACCGAGTTCGACCCAGGCGCGGCCCTGGCCCTGCAGGCGCTGGAGGACGAAGCCCTCGCCGCCCCACAGGCCGCCGCGGAAGGACTGCTGGAGCGCGACGGTGGGGCTGACCCCGGGGGTGCCGCAGATCCAGCCGTGCCGATGCACGATGACGTCGCGCCCGGGTGCGATGTCCACCGGCACGATGTGGCCGGGGACCTTCGCCGCGAAGGCGACCAGGCCGGAGCCGCTCTGGGCCTGGTACTGGGTGAGGAAGAGCCCGCCACCGCCGACGGCCCGCTTCAGCGTGTTCATCAGACCGCCCCGGCCGCCACCGGCGTTGGTGGTCTGCGACATCTGGATGTTCGGGGACATCCAGGACAGCTCTCCATGGGGGGTGATGACCGCTTCCCCCTGGTCGAGCCGGATCTCCAGCACCGGCATCGTGCTTCCGTTGACCACGGCCTGCATCGTCGTTCCTCCCCTGGACCTGCCGCACTTCGGCCCGCCCCCGGGCGGCAGGCTACCCCCCTCGTCCGGCCGCCAACCACGGGAACGGGCCCGCGGCACCCTCTTCGGGTCTTCTGCGTCAACCGCGGTTTGCAGCCGTGGTTCTGGCCTGCCCTGGCGCAGACGTCCGCCTGGGGGTGTGCTTGTTCAGCTTTCCGAGCCCCCGCCCCCACGGGGCCGGCTCCGCCTCCGCCTCGCCGGCGGGCCCGTTCACGGAGCAACCCCCGTTCGTGAGGGGGCGGGCGAAGGCCTCGCCAGCCGCCCTTTGCGGGCCACGGGCGGCAGGGGCCCGGCGAGTCCCATTAGGCCGTGAAGAACGCCCGCAGCCACTGCTGCGGGCAGTCCGGCTCCGGGGCGGTGAAGAAGCGGAAGATCGCCTTGTCGATGTCGTCGCGGACCAGCGTCCCGTCGCCGTCACAGTCGAGCTTGGCGAACTCCTCCACGGCACCCGCGGAGGAGGTGTTGCGGGCCTTCAGGTACTGCTCGAACTCGGCCTTGCCGACCTTCCCGCTCCCGTCGGCGTCCATCAAGGCGAAGACCGCACAGGCGAGGTTCTGGACCGGGTCGGGCAGCGTCTCGGGCGTCTTGCCGACCATCGTCCGCTCCACCCAGTGGAGCATCTCGTGACCGCGTTCCGGCCCTCGGTGCGCTGCGCCAGGTCATTCCGGTCGAGGAAACCGCTGCGGCTGGTGTCGATGAGATCGAACAGTTCAAGAACCCTCTGCTTGTACGCGCCCATGGTCATGGTCCTTCCGTGGCGAACGGTGCCGGTCGGGGATGGTTCGCCCAGCAACCTAGCCAGCGCCTGGCCGCCGTGCCCCCACCCGCAGGCACGCTCACCCGATGGGACGTACCGCCACGCAACCCGACCGCCGGGATCGACCGCCGGGGTGCGGCAGACCCCGGCGAGGATCGCGACGCAGGAATCCCACTCGGTGAGGTTCTCCGGAGCGATCGCGAAGTCTTTACTTTCGCAACAGGCCCTGACTTCGTCATCCGCCGACAAGCGCTTTCAGTCACAGAGGAGTCGAGGCGTTCCGATGTCCCTCCCTCCGGCGACCGTAGCGACCCAAGCGACCGAGTTCCGGGACTCTCGCAAGACTTCCGCTGGGACCGGCGGATCAGGTGGGGTCTGCGTCGCCGCGCTGGGAGGCGGCTTCGTCTCGCAGGTGCTGTGGGGCGGCCGTGTAGAACGGCTGGGCGAGGACGCGCCGGGTGCTCGCGGCCCGGACAGCGGAAGCGGAGCGGGCGGGCTCGGCCGCCGGCCGCGACGTGTCGCCGTCGGGTCGAGGCGAACGGCCGAAGGCGCCCCTCCCCGCACCGGGGAGGGGCGCCTGGGGATGACGGGCCGGTGGATCAGGTGCCGCTCCACCACAGCCGGTCGGAGTTGCAGTTGATCATGCCGGGCAGCGGGGCGTAGACCACGAGGTTGCCGTCGGTCTGGAAGCACAGGTAGAGGTAGTGCCCCGTGTTGCCGCCGGTCCGCGAGTTCCAGAGCCACTGGCTGCCCTGGTAGACGACGAAGTTGCCGTCGTTCTGCATGATGGCGTAGGCGCCCGGGAAGCCCTCGGTCTGGCTGTCCCACAGTGCCTGACCGGTGTTGTTGTAGATGACGAGGTTGCCGTCGTACTGCATGACCAGTTGGTACGCGGCAACGCAGACCCGCTCTCCGGACGGGATCTTCGTGCCGCCCCGGAAGATCTGGTTGGTCGGCGAGCCGGCGGCGCACGGCCTCCAGGCGTCGGCCGGGCGTGTGGCGGAGGCCGGGGCTGCGCTGGCCGCGGTCGGGGCCAGGAGGCCGGCGACGGCGGCAACCGTCGCCAGCGTTGTGGTGAGGGCCTTGCGGAGACGCATCGTGTGCCTTTCCTGTCGGTGGGACGGGTCGACGTTCGGGCAGTGCTCGGCGCGAGGACATGGACCCGCCACTGATGTCAGGTGCAGGCCACCCGGAAGCGTAGTGCCAAGCCGTGCAGTCGGTGTAGAGGAAGGCGAAGGCCGACCGGAAGTCGTGTCCTCGGAGCGACATGACGTCACGCGGCCCGCCGGTCGCCCACCGAGCGCGTGAGCCGGTAGCCGCGCAGCGACCCGCATCCGTGCCGGCACCGGCACGGATGCGGCCACGAAAGCCGCCGCTACCGCCCGAACGACGCCTCAACGCCCCGGCCCGGTGTCCGGCCTCGTTCACCAGGCCTGGCTGGAGCTGGAGTTGACGGAGGGGTGGCGACCGTCCGGCCTTCAATTGACGGAGTGTCAGGTCATCCTTGAGCAGGACGCCGGCAGCGGTCTCCCTCGCGAGACTTCACTCAGGTGCGCCCCTCCGAGGGCGCGGCTCCTGGGAGGAAGCCATGCGCAAAACCGGAAAGCGCTCAGCAGTCCTGGCGATCACTCTGGCCTGTGGTTTCGTCGGGCTCACCGTCAGCCCCGCGGTGGCCGCACCCGCCGCACCCGCCGCACCCGCACGTTCGGGTCACGGCTGGGACGGCGTCTCGCCCTTCGGCTCGGTGTGCGGGAACGACGCGACGACAGCGCGCCAGGCGACCATCTACCACGGCAACGCGATCACCGGGTACGTCCAGTTGCGCTACAGCCCGACCTGCCGGACGGTCTGGGGGCGCGTAATCTCCTACTACAACAAGGGGATCGGCCAGAAGGCCGGCGTCACCCGCCGGGACGGCGCAGGCCAAACCTGCAGCTACGCGGCCTACTCCGACTCACTCAAGGGCTACTCCTGCTTCACGAACATGCTCTACGACGGCGGGAGCGTGTCGGGAGCCTACGGCGAGGCGCCCAACTGGTACAACGGCGGCACTGACTACGCGGCAACCACCTGGTACTGACACTCGGCCCCGTCCGCTCATCGCGCCGGCGGGCCGCATCCGGGCAGTACTCGACCCGGTCCCGTCGGCGGACCCGCCGATGTCCGGTTGCCGTAGAGCGACCGCGTGAGCAGCGCGTCCGCGCCACCGTGCGCGTGGTGACGTGGACGCCGTTGCTGCGGTGACGGGGGCGAGGCTGAGGGGTTCGCCGCTGCGGCGGCGGATCCGCACGACCTCCAGGTCGGTGGACGGCGGATGCCAGGCCGGCTCGGCGAGCGGTCCCGCGGTGGTGCGCTGGTTCCTCGGTCAGCCGACCCGGGGGATCCGGATGACCAGTCGCGTGTCCGGGTCGTGCCACAGCCACACCCGGTCCACGCGGAGGTCGCAGGCGACGTCGTAACCCAGTGGCACGGGGCCCACATGCAGGTCCGGAGCCTCGGCCTCGATCACGGCCTTCGCCTCGTCGACGTCGATGCCCACGAGGTGGGGCCAAGAGCGCTGAAGAGCGAGTTCGAACTCATCTTCCGTCATGACCGTCATCTCCCCCGTTCCCGGCCGGCTGACACTGCCCGCCCGGCGCGGGGACGGTCTCCGCGACGACATCCGGATGAACCGGCGGGCAGGGCACCGGCGGGCTGCCGGGGGCGGACCGCCGACGGTGCCGCCGACGCGGGCAGGGCAACGGCGGGACACGACAAGGGGTTTGGGCCCGGCCCGACGCGGTGTGGCGTCGGGCCGGGTGGCGCGATGGTCGGGTCAGGCCGGGCAGTTGCCCAGGACGACCTTGCCGCCCGACTGCGAGGCGGTCGCCGGGTCCACCATCAGGCACAGGTTCGTCCACTTGTTGATGAACCTGTAGGCCGCCTGGTCGGCGAGGTTGGTGGGCATGATGTTCCACATCTGGTTGTCGGAGATCCAGCGGGTCTCGCAGGGCCACCAGAACAGCTGGGTCCCGGCCGACGGGGGCGTCCCGTTGTTGTACGGGGCGGTCAGGCACTGGCCGTTGGCGGCCTTGATGTAGAAGTAGCCCTTGCTGTCGAAGGTGGACGGCTTGGCGGCCTGCCACTGGTGGCTGCTGGGCGGGTTGCTCTGGCAGGCCCGCTGCTGCACCAGGCCGCCCTGCCCGGAGTCGTCGAACTCGGGCCCGCGGGTCATGCACCGGCCGTACTTGCTGTCCACGTACGTCTTGTCGGCCTTGACCACCCAGATCGCCGGGCTGGTGTTCCTGCCCGCGTAGTACCCGTTGCGGGCGATGATGTCGTGCACCAGCGCCCAGCCGGGGTAGTCCATCATGACGATGCCCAGCCGGCGGTTGGCGGTGTCGTTGTTGAGGTAGTTCATCAGCCGCACGTTGACGCCGTCGACCCAGACCAGGTCCTTGCCCCGCAGGACGCCGTAGCCGCCCGCGTACTCGGAGGGGACGAGGTTGAGCGGCGCCCGGGACGCGGAGGTGTAGGTCACGAAGGTCTGGTCGGCGGGGGCCGTGCCGGCCGCGGCGATGTTCTTGTTGACCAGGTTCCACTTGGCCGGGGCGTCGGTGGCCGCCCAGGTGTCCTCGGTGTGGTCCTCGAAGCCGTTGAGGCCGTAGGAGTCGCCGTTGTCGGCGTTGAAGACGGACAGCACGATCTTGCCGCGGGCCTGGCCCAGCGTCGGCGGATCGCTGCGCTTGCCGTTGTTGTAGAACAGGCCCGCGTACTGCTTCGCGTAGGCGTCGAAGAGGGCCGTGTGGCTCGCCGTCGGGTGGTCGTCCGTGCAGCCGAAGGTGGAGCCGTCGCACTCGGCCCGCAGCCGCATCAGGAGGGTCTCGCCCCGGTGGGCCGAGAGGAAGGCCTTCGCCTTGGTCAGGACGTCGTCGAAGTTGGCGTTCTGGTAGAAGGCGCCGTGGTGGATCACGAACTTGTCGTTGATGATGCGCACCCGGATGTCGACCGCGCGGATCCCGCGGTCCAGCTGCGCGCTCAGGGTCGCCGCGCTGTCGCCGAAATTCTGCTGGGTCTCGACGCTGGATCCCCCGTGCACGGCCAGCGTCTCGTGGGTGCCGGGGATGGACATCGCCGTCAGCGGCGTGGTCGCCCCCAGCTTGCCCATCCAGTCCTGCTGGTCCGCCGAACCGAGGTTCTGGAAGGCGTCGCGGTTGTCCGTCCCCTCGGCCAGGGCGGCGTGCGGTACGGCCAGCGGGGCGACGGCCAGGGCGAGGAGGGCGACGGTGGTCATCGTCGCCCTCCGGGTCAGGCGCCGCAGACGCCGCAGGGCGGCACCGGCCGGGCGGGCGAGCATGGCTGAGGTGTGGGGCATGGCCACCTTTCGGGGAGGGGAGGGCCGCGGGCGCGGCCGGGCTCGGTGCGGTGAGCCCCCGATGCTGGAACGGGCGCGGCGCGGGCGTAGGTTCGACCCGGTCGTCCGACGGCCGGACCGCTGACCTCGACAAACCGTCCGATCGCGTCCAGCGGTGGCGCCCGGCCGGTCCTAGAAGAACACCCCGCACCGCAGCAGCACGTTCGCGTACGGCCGGGCCTCCCCGGTCCGCACCACCAGGCGCGCCCCCGCACTCAGCTCCTTCAGCGATTCGTGCGGCACGTACGCCAGCTCGGTGAAGGAGCCGGCCAGCAACCCGTCCGCGGCGGGGTTCGCCGCCCGCACCTCCTGCGCCGCGATCGCCGCCTCGATCACCAACTCGTCGAGGAGCCCGGCCAGGACGTCCTCGAACGACGGGATCCCCGCCCGGAAGGCGAGGTCGACCACCCGGGGCCCGTCCGGGATCGGCATCCCCGCGTCACACACGAGCACCCGGTCACCGTGCCCCAACTCGGCGATGGCTGCAGCGAGATGGCGATTCAGAATCCCGCCCTTCTTCACAGCGCCGCGACCTCCTCGGCGGTGGGGAACGACTCCTGGGCCCCCCGCCGCGTCACGGCGAGGGCGCCCACCCGGGCGGCGTACGCGGCGGCCTCCGCCGGGGCGGCGCCCGCACCCAGCCGCCAGGCCAGTGCGGCGGTGAAGGAGTCACCGGCGCCGGTCGTGTCGACGGCGTCGACCTTCACCGACGCGACCCGCACGACCTCCTCGGCGGTCGCGACCAGCGCACCCTCCGGACCGAGCGTCACCACGACGGACCTGGGCCCGCTCGCGAGCAGCTCCCGCGCCCATGCGGCGGGATCGTCGCCGACCTCCCCGCCGCCCAGGATCACCCGGGCCTCGTGCTCGTTGACGATCAGCGGATCGCAGGCCGCCAGCACCTCGGCCGGCAGCGCCTGCGGCGGCGAGGGGTTCAACACGAACCTCGTGCCGGACGGCAGTTGCCGCACCACCTCGACGACCGACTCCACCGGGATCTCCAACTGCGCGGAGACCACCCGGGAGGCGCGCAGCAGGGGCCCGGCGGCCCGGACGTCCTCCGGCGTGAGCCGCCCGTTCGCACCGGGTGACACCACGATGCTGTTGTCCCCGGACGGGTCGACGGTGATCAGCGCGACGCCGGTCGGGGCCCCGCCCACCAGGACGCCCCGGGTGTCGACCCCCGCGCCGCGCTGCGACTCCAGCAGCAGCCGCCCGTTCGCGTCGTCCCCGACCCGGGCGAGCAGCGCGGTGCGCGCCCCGAGGCGCGCGGCGGCGACGGCCTGGTTGGCCCCCTTGCCGCCGGGATGGACGGCGAGGTCCGACCCGAGCACCGTCTCTCCGGCCCCGGGCCTGCGCTCGACACCGATCACGAGATCGACGTTGGCCGACCCGACGACCAGCACGTCGTAGTCGTACATGAAACTCCCCAATCAGGCGATCCGAACTCCGAACGGGGTGGCCGGAGGCCCGCTTCCGCGGGCTCCCCGGCCACCCCTTCTTCCCTGTCTCAGCCGCTGAACCCGGCCACGTTCTCCTGCGTGACCACCTTCACCGGCACCTTGACGGTCTCCTCGACCGTCTCCCCCTTGATCGCCTTGACCGCGTTGTCCACGGCGATCCTCCCCAGCTGCGACGGCTGCTGGGCCACGGACGCGTACAGCGTCCCCTGCTCGACCGCCTTGAGCCCGTCGGGAGTCCCGTCGAAGCCGATGACCTGCACGGATGCCCCGGCCTTGGACCCGAGCGCCTTCACCGCGCCGAGTGCCATCTCGTCGTTGGCGGCGATGACGCCCTGGACGTCCGGGTGCGCCTGGAGCAGGTTCGACATCACGTCGAGGCCCTTGGTCCGGTCGAAGTCGGCCGGCTGCTGCGCGACGACCTCGATCCCCGGGTACGCCTGGAGCCCCTTGGCGAAGCCCTCGGCCCGCTCGCGTGCGGCGGAGGTGCCGGCCAGGCCCTGGAGGATCGCGATCTTCCCGCTGCCGCCGAGCTTCTCGGCGAGGGCCTTCGCCGCCTGCTCGCCGCCGGCGACGTTGTCGGAGGCGATCAGTGCGGCCACATCGGCCTTGTTGACGCCGCGGTCGACGGCGATGACCGGGATCTTCGCCTTGTTCGCGGCCGCCACGGAGTTGCCCGCCGCGTCGGAGTCCACCGGATTGACGACGATCGCCCCGAGCTTCGAACTGGTGAAGTTCTGCAGCTGGTTGGCCTGCTGCGAGGCGTCGTTCTGCGCGTCGGTGACCGTCAGGTCCACTCCCAGCTTCTTCGCCTCGTCCTGCGCACCGGAGCGGATCTGCACGAAGAACGGGTTGTTGAGCGTGGAGAGCGAGAGGCCGATCTTCCGGGTGGCGGACTTCGGATCGCCGTGCAGGAACGACGTCGCCCCCACGATCGCCACCGCCACGACGGCCGCAAGCCCGTACGTGGCGACCTGCCGGCCCCTGCCGCTGCCGGGCGCCCCGGTCCCCGTGGGAGCGGCCCCGGCCTTGCGCCGCACCGTGTCGAGCAGCACCGCCAGGGCGATGACCACACCGATGACGACCTGCTGCCAGAACGCGGAGACGTTCAGCAGGTTCAGCCCGTTGCGCAGCACCGCGAGGATGAGCGCGCCGATCAGCGTCCCCGACGCCTTGCCCGTCCCCCCGGCGAGGGAGGCGCCGCCGATGACGACGGAGGCGATGGCGTCCAGCTCGTACCCGGTGGCGGCCTGCGGCTGGGCGGAGGAGAGCCGGGAGGCCAGGACGACTCCGGCGACCGCGGCGAACACACCGGACAGCGCGTAGATCGCGAGCTTCTGCCTCGGCACCCGCAGGCCCGAGAGCCGGGCCGCCTCCTCGTTGCCGCCGATGGCGTACATCGAGCGGCCGATGTACGTACGGCCGAGGACGAACGCGGTGATCAGCCCCATGGCCACCATCACGAGCACCGGCACCGGCAGCCACCCGCCGAGCGTGTCGCCCAGGTGGGAGACCGAGCCCGGGAACGCGATCGGCGACCCGTCCGAGATCACCAGGGCCAGACCGCGCCCCACCGACAGCATGGCGAGCGTCGCGATGAACGGCGGCAGCTTGCCGTAGGAGATCAGGAAGCCGTTCACCAGGCCGGCGGCCACACCCGTCGCCAGCGCCAACAGCACCGCGACGGCCACCGGCACCCCGTGCGAGGTGGCGCTCCAGGCCAGCACGGTCGCCGACAGCGCGGCCACCGAACCGACCGACAGGTCGATGCCCGCCGAGACGATCACGAAGGTGACGCCGAAGGCGAGGACGGCGGTCACGGCCGCCTGGACGCCGACGTTGAGCAGGTTGTCGGTGGTGAGGAAGTCGCCCGACAGCGCCGACATGGCGATGACGAGGACGATCAGCGCGGTCAGCGCACCGTTGTCGAGCAGCAGACGGCGCAGGGCCGCGGCGCCACCGGCGCCCGTACCGCCCTTGAGCGTTTCAGCGGCCACGGGGGGCCTCCCGTTCGGTAGTGGGGTTGCTCACGGCCAGCGACATGACCGCGTCCTGCGTGGCCTCGGCGGCGGACAACTCGCCCGCGACCCGGCCCTGGGCCATCACCAGCACCCGGTCGCTCATCCCGAGCACCTCGGGCAGGTCGCTGGAGACCATGAGGACGGCGGCTCCGGCCGCCGTCAGCTCGTTGACGAGCTGGTAGATCTCGACCTTGGCGCCGACGTCGACGCCGCGGGTGGGCTCGTCGAGGATCAGCACCCTGGTGTCGGCCAGCAGCCACTTGCCGATGACGACCTTCTGCTGGTTGCCGCCGGACAGCGTGCGGACCGGCTGGTGGAGCCCGGCCATCCGCACACCGAGCTGCCCGGCGATCCGCGCGGCGGCGGCGTGCTGGCCCTTGAGGTCGACGATCCCGGCCCTGGCCGCGGACTTGAGGGTGACGAGTCCGAGGTTCTCCCCGACCGACTGGTCGAGCACGAGCCCCTGCCCCTTGCGGTCCTCGGGCACCAGCCCGATCCCCGCGGTCATGGCGGCGCCGATGTCGTGCCGCCTGAGGGGAGCCCCGCTGACGCGGACCGTGCCGCGGTCGTACGGGTCGGCCCCGAAGACGGCCCGGACCACCTCGGTCCGGCCCGCCCCGACCAGCCCCGCGAGGCCGACGACCTCGCCGGCCCGCACCTCGAAGCTGACGTCGTGGAAGGCGCCGTCCCGGGACAGCCCCTCCACGGACAGCAACGCGGCGCCCGGGACGGCGCGCTCGCGCGGGTACTGCTGCTCGATGGACCGGCCCACCATCAGCCGGACGAGCTCCTCCTCCGGCGTGGAGGCGGGCACCCGGCCGACCGACCTGCCGTCCCGGATGACCGTGACCCGGTCCCCGAGGGCGGCGATCTCCTCCAGGTGGTGCGTGATGAAGACGATCCCGACGCCGTCCTCGCGCAGCCCGCGCACGATCACGAACAGCTTCTCGACCTCGTCGGAGGTCAGCACGGCCGTCGGCTCGTCCATGATCAGAACCCGCGCGTCCAGGCTCAGGGCCTTCGCGATCTCGACCATCTGCAGGCGCGCGATGCCGAGTTCACGCACCAGCGCGCGGGGCGGGACGTCGACCCCGACCCGCTCCAGCAGCTCCGCGGCGGCCGCCTCCATGCTCTTCCGGTCGATCATCCCGAACCGGCGCGGCTGGCGCCCCAGGAAGATGTTCTCGGCGACCGTCAGATCGGGGACGAGGTTGAACTCCTGGTAGATGGTGGCGATCCCGAGCCGCTCGGAGTCCTGCGCGCCCTGGATGCGGACCTCCTCGCCGCCGACCAGGATGCGGCCCTCGTCAGGTTCGTGGGCACCGGAGAGCATTTTGATCAGGGTGCTCTTCCCCGCGCCGTTCTCCCCGAGCAGCACATGGACCTCACCCCGCCGCAGGTCGAAGTCGACACCGTCCAGCGCGACCACTCCGGGGAAGGACTTCCGGATGCCCTCGATGCGCAGCAACTCGTCCGTGTCGCTCACGACCGGCTCCTGTTCGTGGCGGGGTCCTCGCCGCACGAGCGGCGAACGACGAGACGGGCGGGCAGCGTCACCGACCGCGGTGCCCGCCCCTCGATGCGGTCCACGAGGGCGCGCACGGCGGCCCGGCCCAGCTCACCCGTGGGCTGGGCGATCGCGGTGATCGGCGGGTCCGTGTGCACGAACCAGCGGATGTCGTCGAAGGCGGCGAGCGCGATGTCGTCCGGCACCCGCAGGCCCCGGGCGCGCACGGCGTCCAGGGCGCCGAGCGCCATCAGGTTGTCCGCCGCGAACACGACCTGCGGGGGCTCGGCGAGGTCCAGGAACCGCTCGGTCACCCGCCGGCCGCTGTCGGCCTGGAAGTCGCCCTGGCCGATGTACCGGTCGGGCAGGTCGAGGCCGTACTCCTCCAGCGCCTCACGGAACGCCGCCACCCGCTCCTGCCCGGTCGTGGTGGCCGCCGGCCCGGCGATGATCGCCAGCCGCCGGTGCCCCAGCCGGTGCAGGTGCGCGACGAGGTCCCGTACGGCGCCCCGCCCGTCCGCCCGGACCACCGGCACGTCCACGCCGGGGATCCACCGGTCCACGAACACCATCGGCGTCCCGGAGCGGGCGGCGTCCAGCATCAGCGGCGAGCCGCCGTCGGTGGGCGAGACCAGCAGTCCGTCGATCCGGCGGTCCAGCAGCGTCCGTACGTGGTGGTCCTGCAGCTCCGGCCGCTCGTCGGCGTTCCCGATGATCACGCTGTACCCCAGCGCCCGCGCCTCCTCCTCGACGGAGCGCGCGAGCTCGGTGAAGTACGGATTCAGCACGTCGCTGATCACCAGCCCCAGGGTGCGGGTCTGATCGGTGCGCAGCGACCGCGCCACGGCGTTGGGCCGGTACCCGAGCGACGCGACGGCGGCCAGCACCCGCGCCCGGGCGTCCTCGCTCACCGAAGGGTGCTCGTTCAGGACGCGCGAGACCGTCGCGACGGACACGCCTGCCTCGGCGGCAACGTCCTTGATGCTCGCCACAGCCGCCCCACCTCCTTGTGGAATCGATTACATCGATGCGTTGCGACGATTGGAATCGATTACACGGCCTCAGGGCAAGACGTGAGCAGGTGGCTGAAACCCGATCGTGATGAACGCCGTGCCGGTGCCCTCGCCGGCGGGGTGCGGGACGGCCGGTCCGGCGGGGCGGTACGGGCGGGCGCGCTCGTGGACGATGCCGACGGCGTTCAGGGCCGCACCTCGCTACAGTCGGCGCATGCGTCTCAGCACCGTGATCCTCCCCGTCCACCGGTGGAGCGAGGGACAGAAGCTCTGGCGGCGGGCCGAGGACCTCGGCTTCCACGCCGCCTACACCTACGACCACCTGTCCTGGCAGTCGTTCCGCGACAGGACCTGGTTCGGTGCCGTCCCGACGCTCACGGCCGCCGCCACCGCCACCGAACGCATCCGCCTCGGGACCCTCGTCACCAGCCCCAACTTCCGCCACCCCGTCACCCTCGCCAAGGAGTTGATGACGCTCGACGACATCTCGGGCGGACGGCTGACGGTCGGCGTCGGCGCCGGGGGCACCGGCTTCGACGCCCAGGTCCTCGGCGGCGGGGAGTGGACGCCGAGGCAACGGGCCGACCGCTTCGCCGAGTTCGTACCCCTGCTGGACGACCTGCTGCGCCAGGACGCGACGACGCGGGCCGGCCGCCACTACACGGCCGTCGAGGCCCGCAACATCCCCGGCTGCGTCCAGCGTCCGCGCGTGCCGTTCTGCGTGGCCGCGACCGGCCCGCGCGGACTGAGGACCGCGGCACGGTACGGCCAGGGGTGGGTCACGTGCGGGGACCCGTCCGACCCGGACGTTCCGGCGCAGCGGGCCCCGGGCGTGGTGGCAGCGCAGTCGGCGGCGCTGACCGCCGCCTGCGAGGCCGAGGGTCGCGACCCGGGCTCGCTCGACAGGCTGCTCCTCCAGGGCTTCACCGGCGAACGCCCGCTCGCGTCACTCGACGCCTTCGTCCAATGGGCTGGCACGTACCGGGAGTTGGGGATCACCGAACTGGTCGTGCACTGGCCCGTCCCGGACTCGCAGTTCGCGGCCGACCCCACCGTGTTCGAGCGGATCGCCACTGAGGGCCTGGCGCAGTTGGTTTGAGGGCGTCGCGGAACCCCCTCGATCGGGGAGTGCCGTCCGGCGCGGCCGTGGCGCGACCGCACTGGCCCGAACACCCCGTCCCCGGAGTGGAGTTCAGGCGGCCGGGAGTTCAGGCGGCCGGGCGGGTGCCCGCCCAGACCGGGGGCGTGCGCTGGGCCCAGGGAGCGGCGCGCTCCAGTTGCCCGGCGAGGCGGAACAGGACGTCCTCGCGGCCGTACCCGGCGGCGAACTGGACGCCGATGGGCAGGCCGGTGGACGGATCGGCCGCCAGCGGCACCGACATGGCGGGGGTGCCGGCGACGTTGAAGGGTGCGGTGAACGGCGACCGGTGGAACAGGTGCTCCAGCCAGCCCCGGCCGTCCGCGCCCTCCGCGCCGTGGCGGTAGGTGCCTATGGCCACGGGGAGTTCGGGGAGGGTGGGTGTCAGCAGGACGTCGTGCCGGTCGAAGTGCGCGCCGATCGACCGGGCGACCCGGTTGCGCACGTCGAGGGCCCGCACGAACTCCGCGCCGCTCACCCGGCGTCCCCAGGCGTAGCTCGCCAGCATCTCCGGTTCGACGGTCGTCCCGTCCACGGGACGCCCGAACCTCTCGGCGAAGCCGTCGATCCAGGTCACCAGGTTCGCCGTCCACAAGCGGGCGTTGGCGAGGACGAACTCCTCCCAACTCACCCCGAGGTCCACGCCGGTGGGTTCGACCCGGTGGCCGAGCGACTCCATCAGGCGGGCGGCGGCCAGGGTGGCTTCGTGCACGGCCGGCTCCACGGCGCGTCCGTTCCACGGGGTGGTGAGCAGCCCGACGCGCAGTCGCCCGGGGTCGCGGGTGCTCTCCTCGGCGTACGGGCGTCGGGGAGGTGCCGCCCAGTAGGGGTCGCCGCTTTCGGGGCCCTGGATCAGGTCGAGGAGCGTCGCGCTGTCGCGTACGGTCCGACTGAGGACGCCGTGCACGGCCAGGCCGTTGAAGACCTCGTCGGCGTCCGGGCCCATGGAGACGCGGCCGCGGGTGGGCTTGAGACCGAACAGCCCGGTGCTCGCGGCGGGGACGCGGATCGAGCCGGCCGCGTCGGTGGCGTGCGCGATGGGTGTGATGCCGGCGGCGACGGCTGCGGCCGACCCGCCGCTGGACCCACCCGGCGTCCTGGTGAGGTCCCAGGGGTTGCGGGTCGCTCCATGGAGGACCGGCTCCGTGGTGGTGCTGTAGGCGAACTCGGGGGTCGCGGTGCGGCCCAGTGTCACCAGGCCGGCCTGCCGGAACCGTCGCATCAGGAAGGAGTCCGCCGCTGCCGTGTTGCCGGCGGCGAGGCGGCTGCCCAGTTCGACGCGCTTGCCCTTCATGGCCACGGCCAGGTCCTTGACGAGGAACGGGACACCGGCGAGCGGTGTGCTGCCCGGGGTCGGGGCGTCCTCGGCCGGCCAGTTCTCCACGACGGCGTTGATGCGGGGGTTGACGGCCGTCATCGCGTCCTGGGCCGCGGCGGTGAGTTCCGCGGCGGTGACCTCTCCTCGTGCGACGAGTTCGGCCAGCCCGACGGCGTCGTACCGGGTGTATTCGTGCAGCTTCACGATGCTCAGCCTCACTTGGAAGTCCGATCGGTCCTGCATGATACCGATCGGTATCGTTCGGGGTTGGTCGGTAACGTAACATGGGTGAGGAGAAGCCGGCGACGGCGAGCGAAGCGAGGCGGAGATGGCGGAGACGGCGGAGACGGCGAGCGGTCCCCCAAGGCCCGGCCGGGACACCAGAGTGGCCAGCCTGCCCCCGCGTGAGCGCATCCTCGACGCCGCCGAGGAGCTCTTCCTGCGCGAGGGCATCAGGGCCGTCGGGGTCCAGGCCATCGCCGAGCGGGCGAAGACCACGAAGATGGCCCTGTACCGGCACTTCGCCACCAAGGACGCCCTGATCGAGGAGTGGCTGAGGATCGTCGCGGCGGGCTACTCGGCCGCCTTCGACCGCACGGAGGCCGAACACCCCGGTGACGGCCGGGCCCAGGTCCTCGCCGTGACGCGATTCGTCGCCGACGGACTGCCGGACATCGCGCAGCGGGGCTGCCCCTTCGTCAACTCCACCGTCGGCCTGCCCGATCGGGACCACCCGGCCCGCCGGCTGATCGAGGACCACAAGGCCACCCAGCTGCGCCGACTGACGGGCATGTGCGAGAAGGCCGGCGTACGGGATCCCGACGAGGCCGCCGCGGAGATCACCTTCCTCCTGGAGGGCGCCCAGGTCAGTGCCCAGAACGGGAGCGTCGACCGGGTGGGCGAGCGACTCCTCACCGCGGTCGAGGCCGTCCTGGACCGGGGCGGGAGGGCCGGCGGACGCTGAACCGACGCCCGACACCCGACACCCGGCGTCCGACGCCGGGATCCCGGCGTGGTCGAGCCGGGACGTCAGCCCTTCAGCTCGGACCTGTAGGAGTCGAGGGTCTTCGGCCAGGCAGAGCCGGTCCGCTCGTCGTCGTCCAGCACGACCACCGCGGGCCGCCCCTGAGCCGCGACGCCGTAGAGCATCCGCGCGACGGAACCCGTCAGCAGATGGTCGTAGTGGAACGAGCCTTCGAATCCCAGCCAGGCGACCCGGGCCCCCCGCTCACAGACCTGCTCAAGGCACGCTTCGAGGTACGGCCCGAGCCGGGTCGGCAGCGCACCGAAGGAAAGATCGTACTCGACCACCTGAAGGCCGCTCAGGACGCCCTCGTCGCCTTCGAGGTGATACCTGGCGATTCGATCCGGTGAACACCCGTCGATGTCGAAGGTGAGATCGGCGGGCTCGGCGAACGGCGCCGCCGCGAAGAGGCTGATGACGACCTCGTCGTCATCCCACCGCAGGGCCTTGAGGAGACGGCTCACGAGAGCCGCCCGGTGGCGGTTCGGCCGACACCGGGAACCACGGCCGTAAGGCCGATGCCCGCGTACGGGCGTTCCGCTCCGAGCCTCCGAGACGGCCCTGACATTCTGAGATCCACTGTGCTCCCTGGTCGAAGTGCTCATCGTAGGAGGAGCACGACCAGGACGACACTGCGGGCCCCGGACCATCGCCCCACAGGTGTGAAACCTCGGTGTGTCAGGCCGCTGCGAGGGCACGGGCCCGGATATCTGATCGACAGTGACAGGAGGACCTCGGGCCGACCGGCCCTCTACCCCCTCATGGAGTGGATCGTGACGTTCTCACTGTCGTCCGCAGCCGACCGGCGACCGCCCGGTATCCCGCGCCGTGCCGGTTCGACCGGCTCGCGGGGCCGCGCGTTGACCCTGGCCGCCGGGGTGTTCTGTGTCGCCGCGGCACCGGTGGCCTTGTCGGGGAGCGCCCATGCGCAGGGCACCTGCACGGTGTCCGGCCCGACCACCACCTGCACGTTCGCCTCGACCGGCGCGGAGCAGACGTTCACCGTGCCCACCGGCGTCTCCCAGGTCGACGTCACAGCGATCGGCGCATCCGGCGGCAAGGAGGGCGTCAACAACACGCCCGGTGGCCGTGGCGCACAGGTTTCGGGCACCCTCGGCGGGCTGAGCGCCGGACAGACGCTCTACGTCGAGGTCGGTGGCACACCGACGATCAACACCTCGGCCTGCTATGTGTTCTCGCCGTGCATCGGCGGCTTCAACGGCGGCGGCACCACCCGCTTCGGCGGAGGAGGAGGCGGAGCCTCCGACGTCCGCACGCAGCCCGCCACCACCGCACTGACCACCACCGACTCCCGGCTCATCGTGGCCGCGGGCGGCGGCGGAGCGGGCGAGGTCTTCAGCTCGTCGTGCCTCCCGGGGAGCCAGGGCGGTGACGCCGGACAGGCCGGCCAGAACGGGGCGTGCAACGGAGGAATGGGCGGCGGCGCCGGCACCGCCACCCAGCCGGGCGCGGGCGGCACCGCCACCGGCGGCACCGCCGGCGCTCCCGGTCTGCTCGGCAGCGGTGGCAACGGCGGTGCCGGGACGGGCGGCGCCGGCGGTGGCGGCCTCTACGGCGGTGGTGGCGGTGGCAGCCTCAACGGCCTGGAAACTCCGTTCGGCAGCGCGGGTGGAGGCGGCGGCGGATCATCCCTCGTCCCCGCGGGCGGCACCGGCCCCACACTCACGAACGCCGCGCCCGGCATCACCATCAGCTACACGACCCCCGGCAAGCCGGTGACGACCCGTCTGAGCGCGATGCCCTCCCAAACCCGGGTCGCCGCGCCGGTCGTCCTCAGCGACCTGGTCTGCCCCGCTGCGGGCTCCACGACCAGGCCCACCGGCACCGTCACCTTCACCGACACCACCACCGGCACGACCCTCGGCACCGGACACCTGTTCCTGGGCCTCGGCAACTGCGCCGCCGCAGGCCTGGTCACCGCCTTCCACACCACCGGCACCCACACCATCACCGCCGTCTACAGCGGCGACACCGTCTACCAGGGCAACGGCGGCAACCCCGAAACCACCACCGTGACCATCACCTCCTGACAGGTCGGCCGAAGCACCACAATCACCCCGGTATGCATGCGTGGCGCACCGGACCTGCGCAATCGGCTCTGCCCGGAGTTCCGTGCAGGTCGTCGGGTTCGGGATCCGTTCACGCGTCGAGAGGACCCGGGCCCCGGCGGGGCGTTCGCGGTCGGTCGCGCCGCCGGAGCCGGCCGAGGGCCGAGCCGGTAGCGGGCCGGGTCCGCCGGAGGGTCGGTCAGCTCCCGGCGAGCCAGCGCGTGACGACGTCACCGAACCGGGCCGCGTCGTCCAGCCAGGGGTGGTGCCCGGCCCCGGGCTGCACGACGAGCCGCACCCAGCCGGGCGCGAACAGCTCGCCGAGCTGCGTGGCGAGCACCGGGCTGGGACTGAAGTCGAGCTCCCCGACCAGGATCAGGACCGGGATCTCAAGGCCCGCGATCGCGGCCCTCGTCGCATCGGGGTCGAACGCGCCCTCGGCGTAGTGCGCCGCGCGCGCGGCGCGGTTGAGCTGCCTGGCATGCCCGCCATGGTGCTCCCGCGCGGTCTCGTCCCACCGGCCGTACCAGAACGGGCCCGCCAGCACGGCGTCCTCGTCGGACCCCACATCCGTCCAGTCCCTGCGGAACGGGCCGATCGCCTCGTCGTACCAGGGCTCGTCCCTCCGCAGCGAGGTCGCCGCCTCACGGCTGCCGTGCGTTTGCCAGGGAATCAGCCGCCGTACTCGTAGCCGATGGTGACGCGGGTCGGGATGACCCAGAGACCGAACTCGATCACGCCCTCGTCGTCCGACCAGCGGTGCACTCCTCCGAGCACCGGGGAACCCACGCGAAGTCCCAGTGCGGATGCCTCGCGGGCATCGCACTCCCGGGCGTGCAGGTCGTCGCGGGCATGGGTGATCGTCCGGCCGGACGCCTCAAGGACCTTCGCGGTGAGCCCCGCGTTCTTGCTCGGCGCGGTGGAGAGCAGGTCGGGCACCATGGCGGCGAAGTGCGCCGGGTACCAGGCGACGGCCAGCATGGTCCGGGTCTTCCCCCGGCCGGCGACGTACTCGCGGCGGACGAGTTGGTCGCCGGGGTCCAGACTGAAGATGTCCTGGACGTACAGCGGGGGAACCACCAGTTCGGCCGCCGTGACCCGGCTGGTCTCGCCCTCCATCAGGCTCGACCTGAGCCGCTGCACCATGGTCAGGCGGTCCCGTCCCGTCGCGGTGGCCGTCTCCTCGTCCGCAACGAAGGTGCCGCGCGGGCTCGTCCTGATGAGCCCTTCCACCAGCAGCTGGTTCAGGGCCCTGCTCACGGTTGCCGCGGCCACGCTCCAGCGCTGGCACATCTCCCTGTTGGTCGGGAGCTTCTCGCCGGAGGAGAGTTCGCCGGTGAGTATCGCCTGCCGGTAGTGATCGGCGATCGCGGTGAAGGTCTTGGGGCTGGCCATGCACGACTCCTCGGTCGAAGTGATGGACACTCAGAAGCACACTAGTGCACCGACATTGGCGCTGGATGTGCTTCTCCACGTTCTACCTTCTGCCCTAGGACACTGAGTTGAGTGCTCTAGGGAGCTGAAGTAATGATCCACAACAGGTCACACCCGGAGATCTGTCAGCCGAAGGTCGGTGAGACGGGGAAGCCGCCGCAAGAGCGCCACCTGCTCCTCGCCGTGCTGCGGACGGTCAGGGGCCGGGGTGCCAAGGCGGTGCTGGTTCCCTCCAGGGCCACGATCTCGCCCATCGACGGCGAGTTCGACGAGTTCGCCGGGGAGATCGAGAAGGCCGGCGGGTTCATCCAGGTGACCCGCAGATGAGTGCTCGATACGGGATCGTTCCCGGTGACGCCTGCGACGGCGCCTCGTACCCGGTCTGGGTCGTCCAGGACCACAGGACCGGCGGGTTGGTGAAGGCGCTGCCGCCCCGCCCCGAACCGCTGAGGTTCTACTCCTATCACCAGGCGGAGCGGTGGGTGAGCACCAACAGCTGCTCCTCCCCGGACACTGGGGCTGCCTGATGACCGCCGAACTGCTGAGGTTCTCGTTCGGTTGTCGGGTAGTGGCAGGCGGGCGCCCCTGCGGTGGGCAGTTGATAGGCGGTATGCGCAGCGTAGGGGTCTGACCGCTGAGTGGCGAGCGGTTCGTGAACAGGTGCGGCTGGAGGTCGCGGGCCGGTTCGAGGCGGACAGAAAAACTCCGTGATCGCCCGTGTTCTGCGGGTCGGCGAGCAGCCGGTGGAGCGTTGGCGGCGGTCCTGGCGTGAAGGCGGGGCGGAGACGCTGCGCCCGACGGGACCGGCGAGGGTGCCGAGCCTGTCGGTGGCACAGTTCTCCTTGCTGGAGCGGGAGTTGGTCCGAAGGCCAACCATGCACGGGTTCGAGGACCAGCGGTGGACGGACGGTGAACACCTCATCGGTGCCAGCGCTCTCCAGCGGTCGGCGCAGTTGTGGTCCTGGTCCGACCAGGATGCGCCACACTCCGGCCGCCTGGGCCTCCGAGCGACCCTGGAGAAAGGCGTTCAGGCGCGCCGAATCGCAGAGCGTGAGCAGGAGAGGTCGACGACCAGCAGCTCCACGGCGCCGTCAGACCCGGTGGGCGGCGACGTAGCGGGCCGGGTCGTGGTTGAACTCGCCGTCCCAGCGCCGCAGGCACTGCTCGGCGAAGGTGCGGCCGGTGGCGACGATCTCGTCCAGCGGGTCCAGGTAGCCGGGGACGTGCGGCGGTTCGAGTCCGGCCGCCACCCGGGCGGACAGGCCGGCCCGGGCGAGGCGGAGCAGTTCGGCGGCCAGCGGGCGGACGGGATCGCCGCCCAGGCGGGTGGCGAGGCCGCGGGCAGGCAGTTCGGCGAGTGCGGCACGGCGCTGCGCGAGGGTGTAGTGGCCGAGCAGGTCCCAGGCGCCGTCGCGGGCTACGGGGTGGTAGGTGAGCCCCGCCCACAGGGCCGGGACGGCGGCGATGTGCGGGTGCGGCGGGCCGTCGGCGGCGCGCAGTTCCAGGGTGTTGCGGACCCGGGTGTCGGTCCAGAGCTGGTCCAGGTGGGAGGACCAGTGCGCCGGGGTGGGCCTGGAGCCGTCGTCGTAGCCGTGCCGCAGGAGTTGGCCGAAGGTGCGGCCGGGCGCAGCGGGTCGCGGGCGACCCAGTGCCGCCTGGTGCTGCCGTTGACGCCGTCCTCGACCTGGACGGCGTTGTCCGAGGGGTACCAGCACTGCTGGATCGGCAGGTCGGTGAAGCTCCCGCCGCCGTGGATACCGTCCTGGAGCTCCCACCGGCGGCGGGTCAGGTGCAGCACGGTCTTGGTACTGCTGGCGTAGCTGATTCCGCGCACGGCGTACCGCTGCGCGTGAGGCAGGCCGGGGGTGACGGTGATCCGGTCCAGTGCGGGGGCCGGGACGCAGCACACCACGTAGTCGGTGTGCTCGCGCAGCCGCGCGCCGAAGCGCCTGCCCCGGACCTCGACACCGTCCTCGGTCAGCGCCAGTTCGTCGATCCGGGTGGACAGCCGCACGGTGCCGGGAGCCAGCGCCCGGACGAAGACGTGGATCAGCGCGTCCGATCCCTCCACCAGCTCGACCTGCCCGTCGTGGAACAGGCCGAAGTAGGCGACCAGCACCTCCAGCAGCGAGGACTGCTCGTAGTGCGCGAGCCCGCTGGCCTGTCCGACCAGGTCCCAGGCGTCCTGCGAGAGGTGCTCGTGGACGAACTGCCACAGGGAGACCGAAGCGGCCCGCTCCAGTACCGGGTCGTCCCAGTACCCGGCCAGCGTGCGGTGCTGCTGTTCGGGGCTGAGGGTGCTCCACACCGAGCCGAGCAGACGGTCCAGCAGCTGTTGGTAATCCGCGCTATCAGAACGTGCGGAATGGTGGCAGAGCTCGCCACGATGGGGAGCTCAAGCGTGCCGCTGACAGCGCCGCCCGGCCTGTACCCAGATCACGACGGACAAACGGGGCTGTTCGGCTCTCCTGATAGGTACTTGGACTGTTCTTTTGGCGTGAGTTCGCGGTGGACGGCTTGGCAGATCGTGCTGATCGCCGTGTCCGGTGTGGCATAGGGCACGTCCCACAACCGGACGTCGCCGTCGTCGCCGCTGGTGGCCAGGGTACGTCCGTCAGGACTGAACGCCACCGAGTACACGTCCGCCGTATGGGTGTGGAGGACGGCGCGGCTCGTGTCGCTGGCGGTGTCCCACAACCGCACGGGGTCGCCGCTGCTGGTGGCCAGGGTGTGCCCATCGGGACTGAACGCCAGCGAGAACACAGCTGTCCTGTCACCGGCGAGTACAGCGCGGCTCGTGCCGTTGGCGGTGTCCCACAATCGGACGCCGCCGTCGTAGCTGCCGGTGGCCAGGGTCTGTCCGTCCGGACTGAACGCCACCGAGAACACAGCCTCCCCTGCGTCGTTGGCGAGAGTGGTGCGGATGGTGCGGCTCGCGACGTCCCACAAGCGCGCCGTCTGGTCGAAGCTGCCGGTGGCCAGGGTGCGTCCGTCGGGGCTGAACGCCAGCGAGGTCACGCGGTTGGTATGGCCGGTGAGGGTGGCGCGGATGGTGCGGCTCGCGACGTCCCACAACCGGACGTCACCGTCGTCGCTGCCGGTGGCCAGGGTGTGCCCATCGGGACTGAACGCCACCGAGAACACAGCCGCCTTGTCGCCGGAGAGGATAGCGTGGCTCGTACCGCTCGTGACGTCCCACAACCGGACGTCACCGTCGTCGCTGTTGGTGGCCAGGGTGCGTCCGTCCGGGCTGAACGCCAACAAGGTCACGGCCCCCATGTTCCCGGCGAGGACAGCGCGCGTGGTACCGGTCGTAAGGTCCCACAATCGCGCCGTGTGGTCGTCGCCGCCGGTGGCCAGGGTGTGCCCGTCGGGACTGAACGCCACCGAGGTCACGGCTTTGTTGTGCCCGGTGTGGACGGCGCGGCTGGTGCCACTGGCGGTCTCCCACAGCCGCGCCGTGTGGTCGTCGCCGCCGGTGGCCAGGGTGTGCCCATCGGGGCTGAACGCCACCGAGGTCACCGCCCCGGTGTGCCCGGCAAGGGTGGCGCGGCGGTCAGTACTACCTTTCGCGGTGTCCCACAACCACACCATGCCGCCACGGGTGCTGGTGGCCAGGGTGCTCCCGTCAGGACTGAATGCCACCGAGGTCACGGCGCCCGTGTCGTCGTAGCGGCCGAAGTCTTGGCTGGTGCGGCTCGCGGTGTCCCACAAGTCGGCGCTACCGAAGCTGCTGCCGATGGCCAGGGTGCGTCCGTCGGGGCTGAACACCACCGAGGTCACGGCGCCGGCCTCGGTGACGACAGCGGGGGACGTGCCCGTCGCGATGTTCCACAGCAGCACTGTTCGGTCGGCGTCGCCGATGGCCAGGGTGCGTCCGTCGGGGCTGAACGCCACCGAGGTCACAGCCCCCCCTGCGTAGCTGGAGCGGGTGGTGCGGATGGTGCGGCTCGCGACGTCCCACAAGCGCGCCGTCTGGTCGCTGCTGCCGGTGGCCAGGGTGCGTCCGTCGGGGCTGAACGCCACCGAGGTCACCGCCCCGGTGTGCCCGGCAAGGGTGGCGCGGATGGTGCGGCTCGCGACGTCCCACAAGCGCGCCGTCTGGTCGTCACCGCCGGTGGCCAGGGTGCGTCCGTCGGGGCTGAACGCCACCGAGGTCACCGCCCCGGTGTGCCCGGCAAGGGTGGCGCGGCTCGTGCCGCTGGCGGTATCCCACAACCGCACCGTGTGGTCGTCACTGCCGGTGGCCAGGGTGTGCCCGTCGGGACTGAACGCCACCGAGGTCACCGCCCCGGTGTGCCCGGCAATGCGGTGGCGTAGGGGAAGGCCCGCGGCGGTGGCGAGGGCGGCGACGGCTTCGTTTGTGTGGCTGGTCCGGTAGGCGGCGACGGCCAGAAGTGATGCCAGGTCGGGGTCAGTGCTGATCAGGGTGCTCGACTCGGCCGCAAGTTGCCGCGAAAGGGCGGTCTGCTGTTCGGCGATGGCCGTCTGCCGCTGCCACAGGGCCACCGCGGAGGCGACCAGGGCGAGGGCCAGGCTGATGGCCAGGATGACATTGAGGCGCCTGCTGCGTCGGACGGCGGCCTGTTGGTGGCGACGGCTGGCAGCGAGGAACCCTTCGAGGTCGGCGGGCAAGCGGCGCCGGCGCGCCCAGTCTGCCCCCTCCGCGAGGGCTGTCCCGGTGAGCAGGTCCTGGGGGTTTTGGTGCTCGCGCCAGCGAGTGCGCTGGGTTCGGGTGCGGTGGAGCCAATCGTGGAACCGGGCGTCCTGCTCGACCCAGCGGCGCAGGGCGTCCCAGTCGCGGACGAGCGTGTCGTGGATCAGCTCGGCCGTCGGCATCCCGTCCCCGTCGTCCGGCTGCCCGGACTCACCCATCCGGTCGGTGGTGATGACGCGGTGCCCTGCGAGCACGGCCAGGACCTCGTCAACGGCTTGCAGCGCCTCGGGACCGCGGCCGTCGGCGGCCAGGTCGCGCAGTTCGTCGAGCGGCAGCTGCTGGCGTGCTGCCGGGATGTTCAGACCCTGGTCAGCGGGGCGGACCAGCGCCGTCAAGGCCCGCTGGGCGATGCGCCGCTGCCGCTCGTCGAGCTCGCGCAGAGCGGCGCCGCACCAGTCGGCCAGGGCTCCGGTCACACCGCCGATACGGCGGTAGGCATCGTGAGTGAGGCGGCCGCCGTAGTGGAGTCGGCGTCCCCACAGCCGGCTCAGGGCGACTTCGAGCAGCGGCAGCACAGTGACCGACGCCTCGAAGTCCGCAGCGGTGAGTGGGGTGAGAGCAAGTACATCGGAAGCGATTCGCTGCGCGAGCCCCCCTTCGAAGGCCACGCCCAGTTCGTCGGCGGGCCCGGTGATGATCGCGTCCAGTTCCTCTGCGGTCAGCGTGGCGGGCACGTTGAGCACGCCCTGCGCCTCCAACGCAGCCTGCAGCAACGCGGGAGCCAGCGCCGACAACCGGGGGTAGAAGTCATCCCGCATGACGAGGACCACACTGAGCGCTGCGTCGGACCCGATCGCCTCAGTGATCGAGGCCAGTGCGGCAGCGGCCTTCGACGCGGGGCCGGCGGAGGGTGCGAGCAACTCCTCGAACTGGTCGACGACCAGCACAACACGGTCATGGGCCGGGTCGGCCTCCAGCAGGCCCGTGACGGCCGTACCAATCCCTGTGGTGGCAGTGTCGGGCAGGCCGGCCTGTTCCAGGGCGGTGGGCAGGTCCAGGCCGGGCCGCACGATCACCTGGCGCCAACGGTCGCTGCCCGGCAGCTGCCCGGCAGCCAGCTCGGGGAGCACACCCGCCTGGACCAGTGAGGACTTGCCCGCCCCGGAGGGCCCGAGTAACAGGACCACTCGCCGCCCGCCCGCAAGCGCCGCCACCACTTGGCGCGCCGCCTCCTTGCGGCCGCGGAACCAGTGGGCGTGCTCGGCGGTGAACGGCTCCAGCCCCCTGTACGGCATCACGTCATGCGTCTCGGGTGCGGGCCATGCCTGCCGCAGCACCTCGGTCGGCGTGGCGTAGGCGATCCCGTGGCCCCGGTCGTGGCCGTCGGGGACCGTGATCGCGGTGAGCATGCCGACCACCAGTCCGGTCGTCTCATCCAGAACCGGCCCGCCGCTGAACCCGGTAGTCAAATCATTGGCACCGGTCAGCTGCAGCAGATCACCGGCACTGTCGGCTGCCGACAGCACCCCGACGGCCGTGGCCGAGCCGAAATGCCCGTCCGGCGGGGCCTGTTGGGGGAAGCCGAGCGAGCGGACCCGGTGCCCGTGGCAGCCCGCCACCGACCCTAGCGACAGCGGAGCCACTCCCGCCGGCGCCTCTTCCAGCCGCACCAGGGCGATGTCCTGTCCCTGCGGGTCACGCCACCCCTCCTCCAGCACCCGGCCCCACACCAACGGAGCACCGTGCACGCGCGGGAAGCCAAGCGGCACCACGTCGCCGGGACCGTAACCGCCGTCCACCAACACGTGCGCGCAGCTGATCAGCAGATCCCCAGCGACCAGGAAGGCCGCCCCCACCACCGCTCCGTCCCCGCCGCGAACCTGGGCGACCGCGGCGGTCAGAGCGTCGATCGCGGAAGGCTCGTTCCCGGCGCCCACAGGACTAGTCCGACCCCGCAGCACCCGCCGTGGGACCAGCGCCCGGGTCGGCGTCGGTGTCGTCCCTGCGCCACTTCATCTTCACGGTCAGATGGCACTTAGCCGCCGTCTTGGTGATCACCACCCCGGCCTCCGTGGCGAGATCGACCCCGAACTCCACTTCCAGCTCCGCTGGCCCCGCATCACGCAACCGGGTCAGCACAGTGCGGGCCAGGTCGGTGACAGGCTCCAGGGCCGCACTCAGGCCCACCGGCAGGTCCCGGATCGCATCCCCGACCCGGCCCGCCTTCACCGGCCCGGCCCCACCTTCCGCAGCCTCGACCAGAATCGAGCCGCCGCAGTCCAGCGGCATCCGCGCCAACTGCTGTCCCATCAGATCCCTCCCCTGCCGCCGCCCCACGGCGACCGCACGGACAAGGTACTCGCGCGAGAACGGAAATGCGGAGAAACTGGACGATCCGAGGAGCGGACACGACCGATAACCCGGAAAGGGGGTCTGACCGCCAGTCACGTACGGGCGAAACGGGCGAACTCGGACCGTCCGTCCCAGGACTCTGCACTGGTCCGTCTGGGCCTGCGCGATGGCGGACAAACCCCTTGGGGGCTATTGAGACGTGCAGGTCTTCCGGCGGGAGAGTTCGGCAGCGTAGGCGGCGCGTGTGGACGCTGTCTCTTTTGTCCACTTCTCGGCTGCGGAGATGTGCAGGCCGAGTAGGCGGCTGAGTACCACGGCGGGGAGTTCGGCGGAGAGTTCCATCAGTGTGGTGTTGCGGGCGGGCCTGGCCTGGATGCCCAGTGCGGTGAGCTTGCGCATGAGTTGGCGACTGCTGATCGGCTGCCCGCCGGCTCTCCCAGGGAAGAGCCACGGGTGATCGTCACGGCGTCCGAGGGCCGAGTAGCCGTGCCGCTGGTGGACGAGTTCCATCGTCAGGGCGTCCAGGGGGCGGTGGCAGGACGGTCGGGTGCGAGCCGAGCGTCAGCGTGACCCGCTCCTCCGTTTTGGTCACCTGGTCGATTCGGATGCGGGAGGTGCGGCTCAGCGGCTGGGCGAACAGCAGGAGGAGTAGCCCGGAAACACGGGTTGTGGGGTCGAGGTCGTCGCCCGTGGCGAGCCGGCGGACGTGGGCCCATCATCTACCACGCCGAACCGGGCAGCCCCAGTGCCCAGTCCCTCGCTCTGCTCGGTTCCGTCCACGCCACCCGGCGCCGCCCCGCCCCCCGGCTCCACGGCTGATCGGCCGACGGGACATGGCGACGGGTCGGCAGGAGTGCCCGGTCGGTTTCGCCCCGACCGCGAGGAACCGCACCAGCGCGAAACCCATGTCCCGGACCGGACGCTGCGCTGCTTCGCCGGTCGACGTGCCGGCACCCGTCAAGCTGCACGACCCGACGCACGGGAAGCGACCGAAGAGCCGTAAAATCCGTCAGATCGTCAGTCGATCGGAGTAGTCTCGCCGTTGCCCGGGTGCGCAGGTGACGGATACTTCGGACCAATCGGTCCTTGCGGGTTCGAATCCCGCTGCCGGCCCCACGGCTGGTGTGGTCGAACGGAAAAGACAAAGTCAGCCGTCTCCGAACCCGATCTCCGGGCCCACGAGCCGGCCGCGCACCTCAAGCAGGTGCCGGCCGCGCACGGCCGGCACCTGGCGCTGTCGGGCCCTTGCCCTGCGTTCGTGCCCCCAGGCCCTCATTCCGACCCGGGTGCCGAACACCCCCGGGATCCTGATCGCCCGGATCGACCTCGGCGCCGACGTCTGAGCCGTGCCCGGTGACGTGTTTCCCGCACTGTGATCGCGGGCCCGTCCGGGTGCGGTCCCCGGCCCAGGGGGGGTGGGGCCGGGGACCGCGGTCAGCGGGCCGGTGCTGGTGCCGGTGCCGGTGCCGGTCAGGAGGCGGGCATCAGGACGGTGTCGACGATGTAGACGGTGGCGTTGGCGGTCCGGACGTTGCCGCACAGGACCTGGGCACTGTTGTTGACGGTGAAGTCGGGGGTGGCGCCGGTGACGGTGAGGTTGCCGGTCTCCAGGGTCTTGTGGGCGCCGGTGAGGTCGGTGGGGGCCAGGCGCTGGGGGACGACGTGGTAGGTGAGGAGCTTGGTGAGCTTGTCCTTGTCGGCGAGGACGGCGTCGAGGGTGGCCTTGGGGATCTTGTCGAAGGCGTCGTTGGTCGGGGCGAACACGGTGATGTTCTGCGCCGAGTTGAGGGTGTCGACGAGGCCGGCCTGCTTGACGGCGGTGACCAGGGTGGACAGCAGCGGGTTGTTGGAGGCGGCGGTGGCTACCGGGTCCTTGGCCATGCCGGTGAAGGAGCCGGCGCCGTCCTTGGGCACGGCCGCGCAGGCGGTCCCGAAGGGCTGGTCGCTCATCGGCGCGTCGGACGCCGTGGCGGGTGCGGCTGCCTGGGACGGCGCCGCGGCGGCGGTCCTGGAGGCGGTCGAGGATCCGGAGTTGCTGCTGCAGGCTCCCAGGGTGAGGGCGAGGGCCGCGGCTGCGGCGAGGGCGACGGCGGGGTGGTGGCGGCGGGTGGTGACGGTCATGACGGTGATCTCCTTGGTGCGGTGGTGACGGTCCGGCCCGTCGGGCGGGCCGCACGGGTCCGCGCGGATGCGCGGGCCGGTCGGGCTGGTGGTTCAGGTGGTTCAGGTGGTTCGGGTGGCCTGGACGGCTCAGGTGACGGTGACGACGGTGCTGTGCCAGCCGGTGGCGCCGGCCGGGTAGGGGGCTGCGCGGTTCTGGGTCTGGACGGCTCCGGTGGTGTCGGTGGCGCGGACCTCGATCCGGTGGGTGCCGGGGGCGGCCCCCGTCCAGGTGTGGAACCACTGCCGCCACAGATCGGGCCCGGGGTCGGGGGCGAGCAGGGCCTCCTGCCAGGGCCCGCCGTCGAAACGGACCTCGACGGCGGCGATGCCGCGGTGGGTCGCCCAGGCGGTGCCGGCGACGGTGACGTCTCCGGCGGGCACCCGGGCGAACGGGGCCGGGACCTCGATGCGCGAGGCGATGCGCACCGTGCCGGTGCGGTCCCAACCCCGCTGCACCCAGTAGGGGTCGTAGGCGGCGAAGGTGGTGACGTCCAGGTCGACGAGCCACTTGGTGGCGGAGGCGTAGCCGTAGAAGCCGGGGACGACACTGCGGCAGGGGAAGCCGTGCGCGACGGGCAGGGCTTCGCCGTTCATCGCGACGGCCAGCAGCGCACGGCGTCCGTCCAGGACCGATGCGAGCGGGGTGCCGATGGTCATGCCGTCCTGGGAGCGGCCGACGAGCTGGTCGGCGCCGGGTCGAACGCCCGCCCGGCGCAGCAGGTCGGGCAGGGCTGCGCCGAGCCAGCGGGTGGTTCCGACGTAGGGGCCGCCGACCTCGTTCGACACGCAGGACAAGGTGTGGTCGAGCTCCTCCAGCGGTTCGCGCAGGAGGTCGTCGAAGGTGAGGAGGAGGGGGCGGTCGACCATGCCGTGGATGCGCAGGGCCCAGCGCCGGGGATCGATGCGGGGCAGGGTGAGCGCGGTGTCGACCCGGTAGAAGTCGGCGTTGGAGGTGACGAACGGGGACAGGCCCGGGATCTTCGGGTGTGCCGCGGCGGGCAGCGGTGGCAGCGGCCGGGCGGCCGGGGGGATGCGCACCGCGTCGCGGGCCGCGCCGCTGTCGTAGCGGCGGTCGGACAGGACGCGGCCGCCGACGCCGACGAGCGTGCCGAGGGCGATCGTCCCGCCGGTGGCGGCGAGCACGGTCCGGCGGGAGGTGTGCGTGGACCCGCTGCCGGGCTCGGCGGGACCGTTCTCGGTCGCCGGGCTGTCAGACGGCGAGCCGCCGGGCGCCGTCGGGGTCGTGGCCGGGACAGTGGCCCGGATCGTGGCCGGGGCCACGGTCGTGGCCGTGCGGAGCGGGCGGGCCAGGAGGAGGAGGGTTGCTGCCCCGGTCAGGCCGGCGGTGAGGGCGGGAGCGGCCGCGGCGGCGCCGGCTGCGGGCCGGGAGAGGGCGGCCCAGGAGCCGAGCAGCCCGAAGGCCGCGAAGACACCCGCCCCGAGCGCGGGGCGGCGGGCGGCGAGCGCGCCGGTGAGCGCGGCGAGCAGGGCCGTCGTCAGGTAGATCCCGCCGAGCAGCACCGGCTTGTCGTTGGTGCCGAACGTGCGGATCGCGTACTCCTTCAGCGGAGTGGGCGTCAGGTCGATCGCCGTGGAGCCGACCGCGATGACCGGCGCGGCGTCGGGCCCGGTGAAGGCGGCGGCCAGTTCACCGGCGCCGAGCGCGGCCACCGCGGCGGCCCACCCGGTGACAACCCCCGCGCCGGCCCGGCGAATCCGGGCCCACAGGCTCCGGGCCCGCGGCGGCCTGGGCGGCGGCGGTGGCGGGGATGCGTCGTTGCTCACACCCCCGATTCGGCGCACGTGGTGAGCCGGATGGGTGCGACTTTCCCGGGGCCCGGGCGGGGGTTCGGGGCACCGAGGAGGGGCGTCCGCACTGTGCCGCAGCGCCGCAGCGCGTTCGGCGGAACCCGTTGTCCCTGTAGTCGTCCCTGCGGCGGTAAACCGGCGACGGCACCGCCAATCCGAAAGCCCCGTGGGCCCGAAGACCATGTGTCAGTAGTTCTGTTCACCCGGCCGGTGCTCCCGCGTCCCCGGCCGGGTCGTGGGGAGGCCCGTGATGCCCGTCGAACACCGGTGGGGCCCGCTGCCCACCCACTGCCTGCGGGGAGCGGCCGGATGAGCACCGTCGTCCACCTGTCCGGCCCCGGACGGCCCGGCCCGGAGCTCAAGGACCTCCTGGCCGGGGTCGCCCGCGGTGACCAGGACGCGTTCTCCCGCCTGTACGACACGGTGGCCGGTCCGGTGCTGGGCCTGGTGCGCCGGGTGCTGCGGGACCCCGCGCAGTCCGAGGAGGTAACCCAGGAGGTGCTGCTGGAGGTGTGGCGCACCGCCGCCCGTTACCAGGCCGAGCGCGGGGAGGTCATGGCATGGGTCCTGACCATCGCGCACCGCCGCGCGGTGGACCGGGTCCGGTCCGTGCAGGCCGCTGCCGACCGCGACCAGCGCGCGGCGGCCGCCTCGCACGCCCCGGCGTTCGACCGCGTCGCCGAGCAGGTCGAGGGCCGGCTGGAGCGCGAGCAGGTGCGGCGGTGCATGAGGATGCTGACGGAGCTCCAGCGCGAGGCGTTGACGCTGGCGTACTACCGCGGCTACACCTACCCCCAGGTCGCCGAGGTCCTCGGCGCCCCGCTGGGCACCGTCAAGACCCGCATGCGCGACGGACTGATCCGCCTGCGCGACTGCCTGGGGGTAGGAGCATGAGCGCCGCCGACCTGCACACCCTGACCGGCGCCTACGCCGCCCATGCCCTCGATCCGGCCGAGAGCGCCGAGTTCGAACGCCACCTGGCCGGCTGCCCGGCCTGCGTCCAGGAGGTCGCCGAGTTCGCCGCCACCCTCGCCCGGCTGGGCGCCGCCCAGGCCGTGCTCCCGCCGCCGGCCCTGAAGGCCCAGGTGATGGCCGCGCTGCCGACGCTGCGTCAGGAGGCCCCGCGCACCGCTCCCGCCCCGGGGCGCCCGCGCGGCCGGCTCGCCAGGGGCTGGGCGAGGCTCGCCCTCGCCGTCTGCCTGGCGTCGGCCGTCGGCGCGGGCGGCGTGGCCGTGCAGCAGCACCAGCAGGCCGAGCGGGCCCGGGCCCGTGCCGCGGCGCTCCAGCAGCAGCAGGACCGCTTCGTCGGCCTGCTCACCGCGCCGGACGCCCGTACCGCCACCGGCACCGGCGTCGGCGGGGTCGGTGCGGGCACGGTCGTGTGGTCGAGCAGCCGCGGTCAGGCCGGCTTCCTGGCCGCCGGCCTGCCCACGCCTGCCGCCGGCACGACCTACGAGCTGTGGTTCGACGACGCGGGGACGATGCGCCCGGCCGGTCTGCTGTCCACCGGCGACGGC
Source organism: Kitasatospora sp. NPDC096077 (assembly GCF_040303245.1). Classification (NCBI taxonomy): domain Bacteria; kingdom Bacillati; phylum Actinomycetota; class Actinomycetes; order Kitasatosporales; family Streptomycetaceae; genus Kitasatospora; species Kitasatospora sp. NPDC096077. The sequence continues at coordinate 37,595 of NZ_JBEOSV010000045.1, forward strand.
GTCCTGCTGCTGACCGGGACGCCGGACGGGGCCGGCGGTGTCGGCGTGACCGTCGAACCCGCGGGCGGCTCGGCGCACCCCACCACGGCGCCGCTCATGCTCCTGCCGTTCACCTGACCCGGCCGACCCGACCCGGCCGCCCGCGCGCCCGAGGGGAGCGGTGGGCCATCAGGTCCTCCTGCGCGGGACTGCCCCGGCCGACCCTGCGCGACCGGCTCGTCACGGCGTCCCGATCCGGACGCGGCCGGTGACGTCCTGTCGCACGCGGGCCCGGTAGCGCAGCGGCGACTCACCGACGACCCGTTTGAACGCCGTACTGAAGGCGCTCTCCGAGCCGTAGCCCAACTCCTCGGCGAGCGCCGCGACACGGGTGTCACCGTCCCGCAGCGCACGCTGGGCGAGCAGCATGCGCCACCGTCCCAGGTAGGTCAGCGGTGGCACACCGGCCGTCTCCCGGAACCGCTCGGCGAAGGTCGTCCGGGACATCGCGGCGGCCCGCGCCAACTCCGGGAGTCCCCAGGCGCGCCCGGGGTGGCCGTGCAGCAGGTCGACGGCGGGACGGAGGCGCTCGTCGACGAGCAGCCGCAGCCAGCCGGACGGCAGCGGGCACTGGTCGACGTAGGACCGCAGCAGCTCCAGCAGGAAGAGCTGGCCGTGCTGCCGGATCGCGAAGGCCGAGCCGAGCCGCTGCGCGGTCGCCTCGTCGAAGAGACGCAGCAGGGCCGCGAGGAGCCGGTCGTCGTGGCCCGATGACCTGATGTGGGCCAGCGGCGGCAGTGATTCGAGGAGGAGCGTTCTTCCGGCCTCGTTCAGACTGACGCAGCCGCCGATCACGATGTCGTCGGCATCGCGGTCGGAGCGCGCGAAGCGGTCGGTGGAGAAGTCGGATTCCGGCTGCACCTCCTGGCGGGGTTCCGCGCCGGCCTCGAGCGCGACCCATGAGCGGCCGGTGAGGATCGCCACGTCCCCCGCCGCGAGGTCGACCGGTTCGTCGATCCCGTCGGTGGTCAGGCGGGCCCGGCCGCTGACGAGCGCGAAGAACTTGACCGGCTCGGAGAGCGGTCCGCGGCCCCACCATCCGCCGCGGGCCGCGATGCCACCGGTGAGGACGCCGCGGACCTCGACCAGATCGAGTGCTTCGGAGAACCGGTCAGGGGTCATGCCCGTACTCTCGCTCAAAAAATTGGGACTCACAACTATTCATCGTCCGCCCCTTCCGCGGCAGGCTGGTAGCAGCACCCCGCAGACGGACCTCAGGAGGGACCATGCGTTACCGCGGCCTCGGCAAGACCGGGATCAAGGTGAGCCCCTACGCTCTCGGCGCCATGATGTTCGGCGCCCTCGGCAACCCCGACCACGACGACTGCCTCCGCATCATCCACCGGGCGCTGGATGCCGGCATCAACCTCATCGACACGGCCGACGTCTACGCGCACGGCGAGTCGGAGGAGATCGTCGGCCGTGCGCTGAAGGGCCGTCGGGCCGACGTCGTGCTCGCCACGAAGGCCGGGAACCCGATGGGCGACGAGCCGAACCACCGGGGCGCGTCCCGGCGCTGGCTGGTGCGCGCGCTGGAGGACTCACTGCGCCGCCTCGACACCGACTACGTCGACGTCTACCAGGTTCACCGCCCGGACCCCGACACCGACATCGAGGAGACGCTCGAAGCTCTCACCGACCTGCAGCGAACCGGCAAGATCCGCACCTTCGGCACCTCGGCCATGCCGGCCTCCGAGCTCGTCCGCGCCCACTGGGTCGCCGAGCGGCGCGGCCTCGCCCGGCCGCGTACCGAGCAACCGGTGTACTCGATCCTCAACCGGGGCATCGAGCGCGAGGTGCTCCCGGTGGCGCAGGAGTTCGGCATGGGCACCCTGGTCTGGTCGCCGCTCGGCGGCGGGCTGCTGACCGGGCGCTACCGCAAGGGCCAGGAGGCCGCGACGCACCGCTCGCAGTACGGCTTCCAGCACCTCAAGGACGACCGGCGGCTCGACGTCGTCGAGCAGCTCATCCCGCTCGCCGAGGAGGCGGGCCTGCCGCTGACCCATCTGGCGCTGGGCTTCGTGCTCGCTCACCCCGGCGTCACCTCCGCGCTCCTCGGACCGCGGACCATGGCACACCTGGACGATCTGCTCGCGGGCGCCGAGGTCACGCTCTCGGACGACGTCCTGGACCGGATCGACGCCATCGTGCCGCCGGGCACGGACACGGGCACGCTCGACATGGCCTACCAGCCGCCGGCTGTCCGCCAGCCCGAACTGAGGCGTCGGCCGCCGCTCGAACGCGCAGCCGCGTGACAGGACGGCCTCCCCGTCAGTCGACGACGAGGCCGCCGGTGAGGTTGGCGATGGCCCCGGTCATCGCACCGGCGCGGTCGGAGGCCACGAAGGCGGCCACGTCGGCGATCTCCGCGACCGTGGGCAGCCGCTGCCGCAACGTCTGGCTCGCGACACGGGCCTCGAAGGCCTCCCGGCTGATGCCGTACGCCTCCGCGTGGAGGCCGTAGACCTCGGCGATCTGCGGCGTCTGCGGCATCCCCGCCGCGTTCAGGCACACGACCCGGACACCGGACGGGCCCAGCTCGGCGGCCAGACCCCGGGAGAGGGCCTCGATCGCCGCCCACGCCGGTGCCATTCCACCCATCAGTGGGACCGCTGTCCGCGACGGGCTGGCGGTGATCATCATGATCACGCCCGAGCCCTGTCCGGTCATCCGCCGAGCGGCGGCCCCGGCGGTCAGGAAGTTGGCCTTCGAGTAGGTGGCCACGGGCAGGCCGAACGCCTCGGCGGACAACGCCGCGAGCGGAATGCCCTGAATACCCGTCTGGGGCAGGCTGACGGCGTTGAACGACACGTCGACGGAACCGGCCACCTCGACCACCCTGGCGGCGTGGGCTTCGACGGCGCCCTCGTCCAGCACGTCCACCTCGGCGGGGTGGGCCCTGCCGCCGCACGAGCGGATCCGGCCCGCGACGCCCTCCAGCGTGGCGGGCGTCCGCCCTGCGAGGAAGACCTGTGCCCCTTCCCGGGCGAAGGCGAGCGCGACCGCGCTGCCGACCGCTCCGCCCGCCCCGTAGACGATCGCGTTCTTCTTCTCAAGCAGCATCGTCACTCCTGGTCACTTGCGGATGCTTCTGGTCGCCGACAGCGACGACGGATCTGCGCAAGCGGTCCGTGCCACGGACCGGCCCTCGGCACGGCGGCCCCTCGGCACGGCGGGCCCGCCGCACGGCCGGCCCGCCGCACGTGCCGTCGAGCTCAGCGCAGGCCGGCCGCCGACGCGGCGTTCCCGCGTTCGAGCAGCTTCACGGGGCCCGTCGGCCAGCCCTGCGACAGCGTCGCCGACAGCGGGTCGGGGAAGATCTCGTCGTCGCCGGCGGCCACGCCGTCGAGGATCGCCTCCGCGACGGCGGACGGTGCGGCCTTGGGGATGTCGAGGTCCCGGGACATGTCGGTGTCCACCGGCCCGGCCAGCACGGCGTGGACGCGCACCCCCTGAGCGCCGAGCTGCAGACGCAGGGTCTGGGTGAGCGCGAACGCCGCGGCCTTGGAGGCCGAGTAGCCCGCCATCCCCGGTACCGCCGCGAGCGCCGCCAGCGACAGGACGTTGACCAGGGCCCCGCGGGAGCGGGTCAGGTGCGGCGTGAACGCCTGCGTCACGGCGTGCGTCCCGAAGAAGTTGACGCCGAGGTGCTGTGCGAGCACCTCGCGGTCCCCCAGCTCGTCGAAGATCGCCAGTCCCGCGTTGTTGACGAGCAGGTCCAGCTCCTCGACCTGTTCCGCGACCGCGTCGATCTGCGCCTGGTCGGTCACGTCCAGGCGCACCGGCCGAACGCGCGCGTCCGGGTGGGTGAAGGGCTGCCGCGTCCCGGCGTAGACGCGTCGTGCGCCCCGCCGCAGGGCCGCCTCGACCAGTGCACGTCCGATGCCGCGGTTGGCACCGGTCACCAGCACGATCCGTTCGGCGACGGGTTCTGTCTGCATCACGATCACTGCTCCGATCAGTTCCAGGTCCGGCGGATTTCGCCTTTCACCAGGAACAGACACACCGGTGCGCGGAAACTGGGGCTCGTGGGAGCGCCCAGTTCCGCGCCTCGCCGGTGTCGATAGCGGTGAAGGAGGCACACCATGACAGACGACCTGCTGGAACGAGCCCGCTCGGGCGACCGCGAGGCCTTCGCCGCCCTGGTCGAGCCGCACCGCGGCGAAGTGCAGCTGCACTGCTACCGCATGCTCGGTTCGCTCCAGGACGCCGAGGACACCCTGCAGGAAGTCCTGCTGGCGGCCTGGATCGGCCTGGCGGGCTTCGAGGCCCGATCCTCGGTCCGGACCTGGCTGCACCGCATCGCCACCAACCGCTGCCTCAACGCCCTGCGCACCACCCGCCGCCGTCCCGTACCGGCGCAGCCGGCGGCGGCCACCCACCCGGAGCCCTCCCGTCTGGGCGAGCTCCTGTGGCTGCAGCCCTACCCCGACATCCTCCTCGACGGCCTGCCCGACCGGAACCCGGGCCCCGAGGCCCGCTACGAGTCCCGCGAGGCGGTCTCCCTCGCCTTCATCACCGCCGTGCAGGTCCTTCCGCCCTCCCAACGCGCGGTACTCATCCTGCGCGACGTCCTCGGCTACCGCGCCGCGGAGACGGCGGAGCTGCTGGGCCTCACCGAGTCCGCCGTCACCAGCGCGCTCAAGCGCGCCCGCGCGACGATGCAGGCGGTCCGCACCGACGACCGGACCGCACTCGCCCCGGGCAGCCCGGAGGAACAGGAGCTGACCGACCGCTTCGTCGCGGCCTTCACCGGCGACGACGTCGACCAGCTCATCGCGCTGATGACCGACGACGCCTGGGTCCGGATGCCGCCGCTGCCCTTCGAGTACCACGGCACCGAGGCGATCGCGCGCTTCTTCCACGCGACCGACGCCCACCCCGCCTGCCCGGTCGCCCGCATGCTCCCCACCCGCGCGAACGGGCAGCCGGCCTGGGGCCTCTACGTCCACGACCCGGCATCCGACCTGCTGCACGGCGCGGGCATCCTCGTGGCCGGGTTCTCCCCCGACGGCGTCAGCGCGCTCACCCACTTCGAGAGCACGCTCGCCTCCTACTTCGGCCTCCCACGGACGGTGAGCGCACTGCACTGACACCGCGTCACCGACAACCGATCGGCCTCCGACTCCACCCACCACCGCTGTGATCCAGGCGCGGGCCCGAACGTCAACCGGCCGACAGGCCAGCGCGGTTGCCCGACGGCCACCTGGCAGCGACCCAAGCGACTCAAGCGACCCAAGCCCGGCATACCCCGAGCCGAACGAGCCGGACGATCCGGACGAGCCGGACGTCGAGGCCGGCGGGCCGACCGACGGCAACGGGCCCGGACCACCGCGGCACCCCGCCCGCCAGGCCCGCACCACGACCAGGAGGACCGGCGGTGCCGACGGCGGGTTCGCGCACTGTCAGCGGGCCAGGATGTCGCTGATCCGTCGGAAGACGTCGGTGCTGGTCAGGAAGTCGTTGTGCCTGAGCCCGTCGATCTCGATGTTGTCGGCGCCGCTCAGTTCGGTGCTGGTGGTCGGGGAGATCTGCTCGTCGCTGTCGGACCGGATGGTCGTGTACCGGGTGGGGCCCGGGGTCTCGGTGTCCTGGTTGAGGTGGCTGACGACGTACGAACCGGGCGTCATGTCCCTGCAGCCCTGGTCCCACAGGGCGCACAGGTAGGCCATGCCGGTGCCGTGGTTGGGCCCGGCGAGGGAGATCCAGTTGGCGACCTTCCGGCTGCCGCCGCCGAACTTGACGTACCAGCGGCTCGGCAGGCTGCCCAGGCTGTGGGCGACGATGTTCACCCTGGCGGCGCCGGTGGCGTCCACGTACGCGGCCAGCCGGGCGGCCAGGACCTCGTTCGTCGACTGCGAGGTGTCGTAGCCCCAGGTGAGGATGGACTCCTTCGGGACGCCCTGCTGGACGAGGTAGGAGGTGAGGGGGCCCCAGACGCCGGGGTCCGCGTTGCGGCCGTGGATGAGGATGACGGGGATGCGCGCGGTGTCCGCGAGGGCCGGTACGGCCGTTCCCGGTCCGGTGAGGAGAGCCGCGGTCAGGGCGGCGGTCGCGGCGGCGGTGCTGAGACGGCGCATGGACGGCTCCGATGTTCGTCTGCGGACGGGACGACGACGCGGCGCGCGTGGGCGCCCGCGGTTGAGCGGATGCCCACGGGTCGCGCCAGACGCATCATCGGGGACCGGCGGCCGAACGGACAGCAAGCCTTCGGCCATTGACCGACCAGGTGATCCCCGACCACCTCCAGAAGACCCGGCCCGATGCCAGGTGACCCTCGCTCGAAGCGATCCCGGGGACGTGAGCGCGAGGTCGGGGCCGCCGAGCCGTGCACTCGGCCGGGCGCGGCTCCGTGACGGAAACTCGCCTATGCCGCGCCCCTCGTCATTGACGGCCATCACACATTCCCCCCAGGATTCCCTCGCTTCGCGCAACTGGCAGGGAGTGCTCCGCCTGCCGGGACCTCAGGCCTGTCGTGCCACACCCACCCCCGGAAGGGCCCCTCGATGCGCCGCACCTCGGCACTGCTCCTGACCTCGCTCCTCGCCGCCACCGCCGCACTGACCGCACCGGCCGTCGCCCAGGCCAAGGGCGCCGACACCACTCCGACCACGGGCCAGTGCACGGCCTACGCCTCGGGCCCGTTCGGCGTCGGCGTCTGTTCCGGCCTCGAACCGCGGCGGGCCTGGTCCGTGGCGGCCCAGTGCCAGTCCGGCGTCACCGTGTACAGCAAGCTGATGCTCGGCGACGGCACGGCCACCGCCAACTGCGCCAGCGGCCGCATCTACAACACCTGGGTCTCGATCGGCCCGATCCTCCCGTAGGCCGCCCGACGCTCCCGGCCCCGGCCCGGCCACTCGTGCGCCGGGGCCGGGGCCGGTGACCGATCGGCGTCCCTCAACCGGACGTTGACGCGGTTGCCGACCGAGCCGTGTGGCCCGCCGCGACGCCCGTCAGCGCGCCATGGACCGGTCCAACTCCTGGACTTTCCGGCGCAGTTCCTCGTCCCGGGACCGGCGCTCCTCATCGGCAGGTGCGGCTGCGCTCTCCGGGACCTGCGGGGCCTGCACGTCTCGAAGGTCAGCAGCCCGGGCGGGGCTGGGCGACTCCCAGTGGATCTCGGCGCCTGCCCGTTCGGCGAGGGCCAGCGTCGTGAGGACCAATCCCTCGGTCAGGGCCCGCATGACGGCGTGTCGGGTCTGTTGGTGCCGGGCCAGGAGTGCGTTGGCGAAGACGCCGAGTACGGCTGGGTCGATCTGGCACTCGTCCGCCTCCATCGGGCCGACGCCGGAAGGGAGGCCGAGTTCCTCCTCGAAGACCGCCAGCTGGCGCAGGAACAACCGGGACGCCCCGGTGGACGGGTTCCAGAGGGTCTCGTCACCCATGTCGTAGTACTGGCTCACCCGGTGCCTCCCCGTCCGTCGGACCGGTCAGCATAACGACGACCGGCTGATCACAACCCACGGTGGCGGCAGCCCGGGGGCGAAGGGCTGGGCTGTGGCGGATGGGGGTGGGGGTGGGGGTGGGGGTGGGGGTGGGAGCATGGTTCCGCCGGGCGGCGGCAAGTGGGCTGGGGCGGAGGCCGGTTGAGCGTGGAGGCGGTGGTCGGCGCGGTTCTGGTGGGCGCTGATGTGGTGGCTCTGGTCGTCCTGCCGAGGGCGTTCCGGGCGGTGTTCTCCCCGCCGGTGCGGCTGGCCGGGGTCGGGGTCCTGGTGGTGGTGGCCGGTCTGTGGCTGTGGCCGGCGCTGGTCCGGGGGCCGGACTGGTTCATCGTGGCGTTCTGCGTCGACCTGGGGGTCAGCGCGGTCCACACGGTCCTCGCGCTGCTGGTCGGCAGGCTCCGGGCCCCCGTGGTGGAGCCGCTGCGGCTGAGTCACTTCGTGCAGGAGGCGGCCCGGTTCGACGGCCCGCAGTCGATCGGCCTGATGGTCGGCCACACCGGGGCGGTCTTCGTCTTCACGGCCAGGCCGAGGATCTGGTTGCCCGAAGTCGCAGACTGGATGCGCATTCTCTGGGGAAGATCGGTGTCGCACGACGAGGTGAGGATAGTCGGCGCAGCTCAACGGCAGTGCTGAGGACGCTATCGGGTGCAACAGGTGTTGCGCTATCCCTCGCCGGAGTGATGCCGTCGGCCGAGCTCAGCGTCGGATCGCGTGACACTTCTACGGCGGGCTCAGGAGAACCCGCGGGATGTCGCACAGCACAGGTCAGGGGTTCCTCAGGGTCGAGATCAGGGGCAGTCCGGAGGCGTGGATGCCATGAACGGCCCTAGCGTCGGTGAGGCGGGTGACCGATGCCCCCGGCCGATGCCCCCATGGAAAAGGCGAGCGAGTGTTCCGGAACAAGGCTCTACCGGCACGGGCTTCGAGCCCGGCCTTCGTCGGTGCGGAGAGGGTGGGCGACATTGTCCGCCTGACTGCCGTGCACAAGACCTACGGCCGTGGTGACAATCGGGTGCAGGCGCTTGACGGGGTGGACGTCGACTTCGAGGCGGGCACCTTCACCGCCGTCATGGGCCCCTCGGGTTCGGGCAAGTCGACGCTGCTGCAGTGTGCGGCGGGCCTCGACCGAGTCGACGCGGGCCAGGTCCTGCTCGACGGCGCGCCGCTGCACGAGCTCTCCGAGCGTTCCCTGACCGAGCTGCGCCGCGAGCACATGGGCTTCATCTTCCAGTCCTTCAACCTGATCCCGGCGCTGACGGCCCGACAGAACGTCGAGCTGCCGCTGCGGTTGGCCGAGCGCGTTGGGCCGTCAGGCCGGCAATGGCACGAACGGCGGGCGATCAAAACGCCCCATTTATGGGTAAGTTGACGAACTCGAAGCGAGGGTCTGCATCATGAACTTCACGGTGGACAGCAGTTCGCCGGTGCGCGGGTGGCGGGCGGTGAGGTCCATCGCGGAGAACGCGCCGTCGTGGATGCGCAGGGCGAGGCGGCCCTGGTGGAGGATGTCGAGCACGTCGAGGATGTGGCCGGTGCCGCGCACGAGGCGGAACATCTCGGAGATGTGCACGGTGTCGCCCGGCCACGCGTACGCCGGCAGCTCGCCGAACTTCGCCCGCCGGAGGGGGTGGAGGCGGCTGGAGGTGCCCGGGGCCTCCTCGAAGACGACCGGGTCCTCGATGCCGGCCTCGTCCAGGACGAGGTTCTGCCGGGCCGTGGACTGCTGGTCGGTCGAGACCCGCTTGTAGATCAGGTTCGCCACCGAGGGCCCCTTCCTGACGGAGGATCGGTCCCCATCTGTCACCAAACCCTGTCAGCAATCGCCATCGGATTCGATTGGATCGACGCCGCCCCGGCGTCCCGGAATGTCCGGATTCATTGGACACGCCGCCTGCCTGTCGTCAAACGATCGTTTGACGACAGGCCCACACGATGAGTGCCGGCAGGCTCAGAGGCCACGGGAGGCCCTCGAGTCGTGGCTGGAGGTCCTGCGGGATGCGGAGGCGCGCGTGGCCGCGGCGCGGGAGGGAGAAGGCGAGGACGGCCCGCGAGGAGGTGCTGTCCGCGCTGGCGGAGGTCGGCGAGAATGTGCCGTCCGGGCCAGCAGCGGGGAGGCTGACACGATCACGCAGAGCCCTGATGCAGCCGAAACGGAGCTCTGACGCTGTCGCAGTTCCTCCCGATAGCTTCTTGATGGCTTCCCGACAGCATCAAGCTCCGGCGTCGTCGCGGCGGCGCCGTACCGTCGTGGCCGAGCGGGAGGGCTGGGCCCGCATGTGGTCGCGGACCCGCGCCATGATCTCGGCCAGCTGCGGCAGGTCGTCGCCGGTCAGCGAATCGAAGAGCAGGCGGCGGGCCAGTTCCACGTACGGGGGCAGGACCTGGTCCAGCAGCGCGCGGCCGGCGTCGGTGAGGGTGACGGCGGTCGCGCGGTCGTCGTCCGGGTCCGGGCCGCGGGTGATCAGCCCGGCCTTCTCCAGCAGCCCGGCCTGATACGTGATCCCGCTGCGGCTGTAGACCATGCCGTCCGCCATCTGGGTCATGGTCTGCGTCCCGCCCGCGTCGCGCAGCCGGACCAGGAGCTGGAACTGCACGAAACTGACGCCGGCGATCTCCCGCAACTGCTGCTCGAGCCGGTACTGGAGCAGGTTGACCGACTCTGTGAGCGCGATCAGCGTCTTCAGCTCGGCCGGGTTCAGTGGCTCGTCGCCATCGGGCCGGGCTTCGGGGTCGGGACGGCTCTCGGTCATCCGGCGAGCATAGCGCTTCGAATTCAAAGCATCTCTATGGCATAGGTCACTTCCGCGTCCCCTTTTGCTTAGAACTCGAAGCAATCTACGGTGGGACTTGCTTCGAGTTCTAAGCAAATCTCGGAACTCCCAGCGCCCTGAGCCCTTCGACCGGGAGAACAGCCATGGCCACGCCATTCCACGTCCAGTCCAGCACCGAGACTCTCCGCGACGGCTTCCCCTACTTCCCGCACCACGAGTCGGTATCGGCGCTGTGGGAGCAGAAGTGGCGCGGGCCGTGCGCCGCCGAGGTCTACCCGTTCGAGGACGGGCGGCTGGCGGACTTCGAGCCGATCTTCGCCGAACTGATCGCGGTCTCCGGCGACGACCCGGCCTTCCTGTCCCGCCAGGACGACTACGCCCGGCCGTTCCTCCCGGTCGGCGACCGCCTCGCCGACGAGGCGCGGGCAGCGGCGGAGCAGGGCGAGACCGACCGGGCGCGGGAGTTGTTCCTGCGCGCGGCGGCCGTCTACCGGACCGCGCGGTTCCCCGTGGTCCGCTCGCCGCTGGGCCAGGAGGCGTGGGAGAAGGGCAAGGCCGCCTACGAGCAGGGCGGCCGATTGATGGAATCGCCGGTCGTGCCCGTCGCCATCCCGTTCAAGCACGCCGACTTCGCCGCCGGCGACTACGACACCGACATCCCCGCCTACCTTCGCGTGCCCCACGGACCGCGGCCCGATGCCGGGTGGCCCGTGGTGCTGTTCATCTGCGGTCTGGACGGCTACCGGACCGACCAGACGCCGCGCGTCCAGGCGCTCATCGACCACGGCTTCGCGACGCTGGCCTTCGAGATCCCCGGCACCGGGGACTGCCCCGCGGCGCCGAGCGACCCGGCCTCCGCCGACCGCCTGATGAGCAGCATCCTCGACTGGGTCGCCGACAGTGCCCTCGAGTCCGGCTTCGACCCCGCCGCGATCCTCGCCTGGGGGGTCAGCACCGGCGGGTACTACGCGCAGCGCGTCGCGCACACCCACGCCGACCGGCTGTCCGCGGCGGTGGCACAGGGCGGCGGGGGCCACCGCATGTTCGATGCCGAATGGATCGGCGCGCAGAACCAGATGGAGTACCCCTTCGATCTGGCCGAGGCGCTGGCCTACAAGTTCGGCTATCGCGACGCCGACCCGGCGGCGGCGGTGGCCGCCTACACTGCCGACGCCCACCGGTTCAGCCTCGTCGACTCCGGCGTGCTGGACTCGCGGGCCTGCCGGCTGCTGGTCATCAACGGGACGGAGGACTCGATCTTCCCGATCGAGGACAGCCTCCTCGCCGCTACCCGCGGCGACGCCACGCATACGGACCTGGTCGTGCGAGGCGGGCTCGCACACATGGGAGAACCCGGTGCCGGGCCGATCGCCTTCGCGTGGCTCGATCAGGCGCTCGCGTCCCGGTCCTGAGACGACGGCAGCCACGTTCCCCACGCGGTGATCGCCCTGACGGGCACGCACGATCTGACACCACTTGGCTTGATGTTCAAGGTTATCAAGCTGAGCCGGTGGCCGGCCGGTCCGAAGACCAGCCGGCCACCGTCATACCCACGGCAGCGCACGGCCCGCACCGCCGCACCGCTCGGGTCAGAGCTCGGGTCAGACAGCGCCCTGGTGATGCCTGGTTTCCGACAACTTCTGGACAAGGATTGGAACATGACCCTCATCGCCATCGAAGAGCACTGGCTCACCCCCGATCTGACCGCCGCCCTCAAAGCTGTGCCGCGCCCGGACGAAAGCCTCGTCCTCAACGAGATGGGCGATAACCTTCGGCACCTGGAAGACCTGGGCGCCGGGCGGATCGCCGCCATGGACGCCCAGGGGATCGACGTGTCGGTTCTCGCTCTGACGCCTCCCGGCACCCAGCCCTTGCCCCCGGAGCAGGCCGTGCGGCTCAGCCGTGCCGTGAACGACCTGGCCGCCGCGGCTGTGGCCGGCCACCCGAGGCGGTTCCGCGCGCTGTCGACGTTGCCCCTGTCCTCACCGGAGCACGTCGCCGACGAGCTCGCCCGGGCCGCGGGAGCCGGGCATGTCGGCACCATGGTCTACGGCCGCTCCGGCGACCGCTTCCTGGACGACCCGGCGTACGAGGACTTCTTCGCCGCCGCGGCGGAGCTGGGACAGCCGGTGTTCATCCACCCGCAGATCCCCTCCGACGCGCTGCGTGACGCCTCCTACCGCGGCTTCGACGCCATGACCGATCTGGCGCTGGCCACGTTCGGCTGGGGCTGGCACATGGACGCCGGCACCGCGGCGCTGCGCCTGATCCTGCGCGGCACGTTCGACCGGCACCCGAAGCTTCAGGTGGTGCTCGGGCACTGGGGCGAGATGCTGCTGTTCTGGCTGGACCGGGCCAACAGCCTGTCTCGCATCGCCGGCCTCCAGCGTTCGGTGTCGGACTACATCCGGTCGAACTTCTACATCACCGCCTCCGGCATGCTGAACCCGGCGCTGTTGCGGCACGCCCTGACGGTCACCACTGTCGACCGGCTGATCTTCTCGACTGACTACCCGTTCCAGCACCCGACCCACGACGACATCACCGCCTTCGTCGGACACTTCACCTCGGAGGAGGACCGGCGGAAGTTCAGCTGCGGCAACGCGGCGGCGCTTTACGGCATCGAGCTCTGATCACCTCAGGCAAGGTCCGCGGCAGGCAAAGACCGTGACAGCCTGAGCTTGTTGTTTAACCTTGGAGGTCACCTGACCTGCTGATCTGTGGTTCTTCGCGAGACAGCAGATGCGGCCGCCCCTCACGCTTCGAGATGTCGAGTAACGAAGCTGAAGGAATGGCCGCTGGTGACGAGTTTCCCTGTGCATCTGCCTGTCGTCGAGCAGTGGGGCGTGTTGTCCCGCTTTCGGATGGACTCCTACGAGTGCCTGTACACGCACGGGGACGTGCTCTTCGAGCTCACCGACGCGCTGCTGTGCACGGACGGGCCGGTCAAGACGCTGGTGGACCTGTCGCTGGCGGCCGAGCACCGGCGTGGGCACGGTGCGATGTACGCCGCGCTGGACCGGGGCTGGCTCGAGCCCGCCCGGCTGCGCCGCGCGCTGGCCGCCCTTCCGATCCCCCGCCTCGCTGACGGGCGCATCGCCCTGGCCGTCGATGTCTCGCACTGGCTCCGCCCCGACGCTCCCACCAGCGATGACCGCCTGTTCTGCCATGTCTGCGGCCGCGGCCGCAGCGCCGACCAGCTGATCCCTGGCTGGCCCTACTCCTTCGTCGCCGCCTTGGAGACCGGTCGCACCTCCTGGACCGCGCTGCTGGACGCGGTCCGGCTGGGACCGGCCGACGACGCCACCGCGGTGACCGCCGACCAACTTCGCGAGGTCACCGGCCGCCTGATCGCGGCCGGGCACTGGCAGTTGGGCGACCCGGACATCCTGCTCGTCATGGACGCCGGCTATGACGTCACGCGCCCGGCCCACCTCTTGTCCGACCTGCCTGTCGAGCTGATCGGCCGGCTGCGTTCGGACCGGGTCATGCTCCGCGATGCGGGCAAGCCCCGCTCCACGCCCAAGGGCGGACGCCCACGCAAGCACGGCACCGCCTTCACCTTCGCCAAACCCGAGTCCTGGCACGAGCCCGACGCCACCATCTGCACCGAGACCACCCGCTATGGCAAGGCCGAGGCGAAGGCGTGGGACCGGATGCACCAGCGACTGCAAAAGCGCGGGCCCTGGCTCGACCACGAAGGCGAAATCCCCATCACCCACGGCACGTTGGTCCGCCTCAAGGTCGATCACCTGCCCGGCGAACGCGAAGCGAAGCCGCTGTGGCTATGGTTCTCCGCCACCGGCATCGATACCGTCCACCTGGACCGGATCTGGCGCACCTTCCTGCGCAGATTCGACCTTGAACACACCTTCCACCTACTCAAGGGCACCCTCGGCTGGACGGCGCCGCACTTCCGCGCACCGGACACCGCTGACCCGTGGACCTGGCTGGTCATCGTCGCCCACACCCAGCTCCGCCTGGCTCGCCCGCTCGCCGCCGACCTGCGTCGCCCCTGGGAACGCCCAATGACAGCAGCGAAGTTGACCCCGGCGCGGGTCCGCCGAGGGTTCTGCAACATCCGCGCGAAGGTCCTCACTCCGGCCCGCGTGCCGAAACCCTCCCGACCTGGCCCGGGACGGCCGCCGGGTTCGAAGAACCGAAACCCGGCACCCCGCCACGACGTCGGCAAGACCGTCAAACGCGAACCCACGCTCCAGGCCCACCTCGCCGCGCGAGGTTAAACGTCAAGCTCAGGCCGCGCGGAGGCAAAAGGGATGTCCGGCGGGGCTGGCGTACACGCGGCTGCCGGTGCCGGTGTCCGAGCCGGGCTCCTCCGTGGGGCGCAGGCGGGTGGCGCCGGCGTCGGTGGCGGCGCGGTCTGCGGCCGCGAGGTCTTCGACGGCGAAGTCGAGGTGCGTCTGCTGGGGGGCGCCGTCCGGCCAGCCCGGGGCGGTGTGGCCAGGGGCGGACGGCCTCCTCCGCCGCCGCCAGGGCGCCCGGGGTGTCCCCGGCCCGCTGCTGGGCGAGGTTGCCGAGGGCCCGGGCGAGCTGCGGCCGGTGGACCGCGGGGTTGACCTCCGCCAGGCGACGCAGCAGCCCGACGGCCTCCTCGATGGCCCGCACCGCGTTCGGCCGGTCGCCGGCGTCCGCCCGGCGGCGGCCGAGGTTGTTGAGCTAGGCGGCCAGCGCAGGGCCAGCCGCGGCCGGCCGTCGCGCCACTGCTCCAGCTGCCGCAGTTCCCCGGCCCGGCCGGTGAAGGCGACCACGGCGAAGCGGGCGTCGAGCATCCGGCTGGGCAACTCCGCCAGCCGGTCGGGGTCCTCCCGGCCGGCGGGGCGGTAATTCTCCAGCAGGTAGAGGGGCAGGCCGTCGCCGAAGACGTGGAGGTCGGCGCCGATCACCCCGTAGCCGTAGCCGGCGACGACCGTGATTCTCTGCTCGACGGCGGCCTGCCCGCTCCGGATCCGTTCACCGGGGTTCCCGCCGCCGGACGGTTCCGGGTCGGCGGCGGGGGTCATGAGGCTTCGTGGCCGGGGATCACGAGGCGTTGCCGGCCGGCGTCATGAGTCGTCGCCGGCGGGCGCGGCCTCGTGCACGACGACGTTGCCGTGGACGACGGCGTTGACGCGGCTGTTGTCCCGGGCCTCCACGTTCTGGACCACCGTCGGCAGCGCCTGGGCCTGGGCGGCCCGGCTCTGCTCCACCCAGGTGGTCAGCTCCGCGATCGCCTCGGGGTGGCGGCGCAGGAGTTCCGCCAGCTGGTACCGCCACAACGGCTCCAGGCTCTGGCGCGCCGCGTCGATGTCCTCGGCCCGCTGCACCAGCTCCGCGCCGGAGGTCAACTGCGCCTCGACGGCCGTCTCCTGGCCCTGACCGCCGCGCCGGAACAGCCGTACGAACCCCGTCCGGGCCGCCTCCCAGCCGTCGGTGAACATCGCGCCCACCACGGTCGCCGCTCCTGCCGCGGCCAGCTCCGAAATCTCCTCCAGCACGGTTCCCCCCTGCGCTCGGTCGTCCGCCGTATGGCCGCAACACGACTCTCCCACAAGCGAGTTGCTGTTGCCACGGTACCGCTCCGAGCAGCTCCGACCAGGCCCGCTCGTAGGCGCGGCGGAGCGCGTTGACGTGCACCCCGTGGCGCAGCCGGGGTTCCGCGAGCAGCAGTTGGGGCAGGTGGCGGAGCCGGTCGAGGGCGGTGCGGGAGAGGGCACGTGTCCGGCCGTGATCGATGGGTCCGGGTGAGGCCTTGATCCACCGGCTCGGCCTTGTCCGGCGGGACCGGCCAGGCCTTCACCGGCGCCCGGGAAGGAGTCACAATCGTCGAATGACGTTCGAGCGTGATTGGGCGAGCAAGAGCGCGGAAGCCAACCGTCGGTTCGTGGGCAAGGCCGTGGTGATCGCACGGGAGGTCGAGGTCGTGCTCGGCCACGAGTCGATGACCTATCCGAGGAACGCGGTGGAGCGGGCGCGGGACGCGCTCGCCGACCGGTTGTTCGCGATCCTGGCCGCGGCGCGCGAGGCCAGCACGACCTACTACACCGTCGACCGCCTGCCGGTGGCGATCCTGTCCGACGAGTACGGTGACGACTGGGTCGACCCGGTCGCCGACGCCGTCGGTACGCTGGCGGCCACGATGGCGCGCGCGGCCACCGTGCTCACCGGCACGACGAGCGGCGATCTCACCGACCCTTCGACAGGACCGTGGGCCAGCGGCGTACTCGACGACGTACGACAGGCCGCCGGCAAGATCATCCGCCTGGCGGCGGGCCACGTCGCGGGCCAGGACGGCCAGCCCGAAGCGCCTTGCGACGGAACGGGCCCGGGGTGACGGGCGGGTGGACGGGAGCGTCCTGCCCGCTCCACCGCCCCGACGCCCTGTTCGCGCTCCTCGCCCCCTTCCTCCGGGCCGATCTGCCGAAGTGACCTGGCCGGGAGCCGGAGGAGCACGAGGTGTACGGTTCGGGCCGCGCCCGGCAGCCGACGGCCCCGGGCTCAGGACCGCAGGACCGCCCGGAAACCCGCGCGCCCGCCCCCGCCTCCGGAGCAGACTGCATCCGGGCCCGGCCTACGGGCGCGCCCGGTGCCGAACGCACCACCCCCATCAGGAGGTTGACCACCATGGATCCGGTCCTCGAATGCGCCTGGCGCGACGATCACGGCTGGTGGTGGCTGCAGGTCCAACGCAGCGGCGACGGATGGGAGTTGGAGGCCGGATCGCCCCACTGCAGCGAGACGATCCCCTTCGCCGACCCCGACGAGGTCCGCCGGCTCGCCCGGACCCTGCTCGCCCTCCCCGCCGAACCGGAGCCCTACGAGGCCGAATGGGAGCTCAGCGGGCCCGAGATCGGCGTCGCCGGCCGGCGGCAACCCACCGGCGCGACCCTCCACGTCGGCCTGAGCCGCCAGGAAGGCCACCGCCCGTACCTGGCCTACCAGTCCTACTACACCACCTCCCTGGGCCCCGCACTCGGGCTGGAGGTGTTCTGCGAGAACGCACCGCTCGCCGACCTGCGGCCCCAGGCCCAGGCCCTCCTCACCCTCCTCCAGGACAGCTGACCGCCGCCCCCTCGCCCCCCGCGGAGCCGGACGAGGACCGCACCGAGGTGACACCCGCACCGGACCTGCACCTTCGTCGTCACCACCGGCGGCCCGCCACGGCCCTCGGACCCGGAACTCGTCCGCGTCAGGGAGAGCCTCGGCCAGGACTCCAGTGCGACTTCGCGATCCATCCGGTCGAGAGGTCGCCGACCGTGGCCACCGGGGACGCGTCGGTACGACTCACCGTGCCGGGCCGCCGGCCGCCGGCCGGCACTCACCGAATCGAGCGGCTGGCGGAGGGGACGACGGGCTCGGGAGCGGCGGGGCCGTGTTCAGCTCCAGTGGCCCGCGGCGGCGGCCTCGGTGGCGAAGGACTCGAAGGAGCGGGCCGGGCGGCCGAGGGCGCGTTCCACGCCGTCGGAGACGTCCTCGCCGTGGCCGTCGCGGATGTTCACCAGCAGGCCGGTGAGCACGGCGGCGACGGCGGGCGGCGTGCCGAGGGAGACCAGCTGGGCGGTGAAGTCCTCGGGGGTGAGGTCGAGGTGGCGGACGGTGCGGCCGGTGGCGGCGGTGATCACGTCGGCGGCCTCACCGAGGCTGATCGCCCGGGGGCCGGTGAGCCGGTAGGTGCGGCCGCTGTGGCCGTCCTCGGTGAGGGCCGCGGCGGCGACCTCGGCGATGTCCTCGGCGTCGATGAAGGCGACGCGGCCGTCCCCGGTGGGCAGGGCGAGGGTGCCGGAGCGCACGCCCTCCCGCCAGAAGGACTCGGTGAAGTTCTGGGCGAACCACTCGGGCTGCAGGACGGTCCAGTCGACGCCGCTTCCGCGCACGGCCCGCTCGGCGGCCTTGAGCGGGTGGCCGTCCTCGGCCCGGTCCACGCCGTGGGCGGAGAGCAGCACCAGGCGCTGCACGCCGGCGGCGACCGCCGCGTCGACCAGGCGCGGGGTGCGGGACTGCCCGCCGGGCTCCAGGAGGTAGAGGGCGCTGACGCCGTCGAGCGCGGGCGCCCAGGTGGTGGGGTCGTCCAGGTCGAGGCGGACGTCGGCGCCGGTGCGGGCGGCGGTACGGACCGGCAGGCCCCGGTCGGTCAGGCGGCGGGCGATGCGGCGGCCGGTCGTGCCGGTGCCGCCGAGGATGAGGATGTTCTTCGTCATGCCCCCAGACAACCCCGACGGAACCGGATGCTCCATGGGTGATCGTCGGCGATCCCTTTGTCATCGTCCAGCCCGGGGCCACGGTCCGGCCCTGGCCGTCGTCTAGCCTGGACGGCATGGACGTGCTGAGTGACCTGCTGCACCGGGCCCGGGCCAGCAGCGTGCTGGTCCGGCAGATGATCCAGCGCCCGCCGTGGTCGATGACCTTCGCGGACAACCCCATGCTCACCGTCGTGGCAGCCCTCGACGGCCGGGCCTCGGTCCGCCTGGACGACGATCCGCGGGCCGCTCCGGTGCACCTCGCCGCCGGGGACATCGCGCTGATCAGCGGCACCCGCCGCTACACCATCGCCGACGCCCCCACCACCCCGCCCCAGGTCGTGATCCGCACCAACGGCACACCCGCCTTCGAACCCATCGGGCCGTGCCGGCAGAGCCTCGCCCCGCGCACCTACGGCGACGGACTGCCCGGCGCCACCACCCTGCTCCGCGGCGCCTACGACCTGCGTGGCGACGTCGGCGAACGCCTGCTCGCCCTGCTCCCGCCGCTGGCCGTCGTCCCCGCCGGCCCCCGCACCCGGGCCGCCCTGGACCTGCTCGCCACCGAGACCGCCCAGGAGGAACCCGGCCAGGACGCCGTCCTCAACCGCCTCCTGGACCTCGTCCTGGTACTCGCCCTGCGCGCCTGGTGCGCCCGCCCGCAGGCCACCGAACTCCCCTCCTGGTACGCGGCGTTGACCACCCCGGCGGTCGGCGACGCGCTGCGCCTGCTGCACGGGGACCCGGCCCGCCGCTGGACGGTCGCCGACCTGGCCGCCCGGGTCGGCCAGTCCCGGGCCGCCTTCGCCGCCCACTTCACCACCGCCGTCGGCGAACCCCCGCTCGGCTACCTGACCTCCTGGCGGATGGTCCTCGCGGCGGACCTGCTGCGCGACACCGACGACACCGTCGCCGCCGTCGCCCGCGCGGTCGGCTACTCCGACGCCTTCGCCTTCAGCACGGCCTTCAAACGGGCCCGCGGCCACAGCCCCTCGGACTGGCGGCGGCAGGCCGCCGAGCGCTCCGAAACGCCGCCGGTACCGGCGCCGGCGGAAGCGGGCGTCAGGTCGCCGTCCCCGGAGGCGGACGCTTCGTAGGTGCCCTTCCGATTGGTGCCGACCGTCCCGTCATCGACCCCGCCCCAGCACACGACACCGGCCCCGCCGTCGCCACCGGCGGCCGATGAAGGCGCAGTGGATGTCCTCGCCTTCGAGGTCGACGGTGTCCCACTGCGGCCGTCCCCAGGGGTGCGGGAGGCGATGTCGAGCAGGTCGGCGGTCATCTGCCGGGCGTGCGTGGGTAGTTCGTTGAAGGTCCTGGCCACGCGCGGGGACAGACGGACGGGCCACGTGCAGTCGCCCACCGGGTGTCTCCGGTGGGTTCGGACAAGGTCATCATCAACGGCGCCGGCGTGCCGCTGGCCGACTCCGACGTCGCCGCGGACGGCTACGACCTCAGCAAGATCGTGACGGTGGACGACGGCGCGTTCAACGCCCTGCCCGGACACCCGCGCCGACATGGGCGTCCCCGGCGCCTACCTCGCCACCGCCTCCGCCACCGTCCTGCCCGACGGCACCGTCGTCACCGGCCAGGCCGGCACCGATCCGTCCATCTACGTCATGGTGGGCGGCAGCGCCCTGCCGATCTCCGGTGCCGAATGGACGGCCGACGGGTACGACAAGCAGTCGCTCATGGGCGTGCCCGAAGCGTGGCTGGGCAAGGCCACGGCCAAGCCCGTCCCCAACGGCACCGTCGTCAGGGACGTCGCAGGCACCGACACGACCGTGTACGTCATGGCCGGCGGCACCGCCGTCCCGCTCACCTACGCCGACTTCACCGGTATGGGCTACGACAAGCAGTCCCTGCTGGGTGTCCCCGGCACCTGGCTGGGCAAGGCCGCCGCCGGGGCCCCGGCGAACGGCACCCTGCTGCTGTCTCCCGACAGCCCGACCGTCTGGCAGGTCGTCGGCGGCGGCAAGAAGGCCCTGACGGCCGCCGACTTCGGCCCCGGCAAGTACAGCTTCTCCGATGTCGTCAAGGTGCCCACCGCCCTGACGTCCAAGCTCCCCACGGTCTGACCTGGACCGTCGGCGGTAGCGGTACGTCGATGGCCTCGTTGCCCGGG
The DNA here is from genome assembly GCF_040303245.1 of Kitasatospora sp. NPDC096077. NCBI lineage: Bacteria > Bacillati > Actinomycetota > Actinomycetes > Kitasatosporales > Streptomycetaceae > Kitasatospora > Kitasatospora sp. NPDC096077. The sequence goes on from NZ_JBEOSV010000045.1 coordinate 58,206, forward strand.
GAGTCCGGGGAACGAGGCCATCGACGTTGCCGGGCCCCGGGGCCGCCGGCCGGCGCCCGGCACCGGGTTCGTACCGTCACCGGCTCACCGGTCGGGTGCCGCTTCGGGTCCGCCGGAGGGTCGGTCAGCTCCCGGCGAGCCAGCGCGTGACGACGTCACCGAACCGGGCCGCGTCGTCCAGCCAGGGGTGGTGCCCGGCCCCGGGCTGCACGACGAGCCGCACCCAGCCGGGCGCGAACAGCTCGCCGAGCTGCGTCGCGAGCACCGGGCTGGGACTGAAGTCGAGCTCCCCGACCAGGATCAGGACCGGGATCTCAAGGCCCGCGATCGCCGCCCTCGTCGCATCGGGGTCGAACGCGCCCTCGGCGTAGTGCGCCGCGCGGGCCGCGCGGTTGAGCTGCCTGGCATGCCCGCCATGGTGCTCCCGCGCGGTCTCGTCCCACCGGCCGTACCAGAACGGGCCCGCCAGCACGGCGTCCTCGTCGGACCCCACATCCGTCCAGTCCCTGCGGAACGGGCCGATCGCCTCGTCGTACCAGGGCTCGTCCCTCCGCAGCGAGGTCGCCGCCTCACGGCTGCCCTCGTCGATCCTGATCCCGACGGCCCGCATCCCCGGCGTGATCAGCGCGAGGCTGGCGACGCGCTCGGGGTGGCGCTGCAGGTAGAGGACGCCGAGATTCGCCCCGGCCGAGTGGGTGAACAGGTCGACCTTCTCCAGCCCGAGGTGCACGCGCAGGGCCTCGACGTCCTCGACGACACGGTCGCAGCGGTAGCTCCCGACCTCGGCGGGCTCGGGCGAATCGCCGGTGCCGCGGTGGTCGAGCAGGACCAGCTGCCGGTGGGCGGACAGCCCGCCGAAGTCGCCGAGGTACTCCGAGGCGCGCATCGCGCCGCCGGGCAGGCAGATCAGCGGCTCGCCCTCACCGATGAGGTGGTAGGCCAGTTCGGTGCCGTCGTAGGAGGAGAAAGTTGGCATGCTGCGAGCTTTCCACCCGGTTGTTGATCTTCGCAAGGCCCTCCCGGCCATGCTGATCACGGTGGTGCCACGGAAGGCGCGCCGGAACACGGTCAGGCGTCATCGTGAGGGCCCCGAAGCGCGTCAAGGGCACCGACGGTACCGACCCGGTCCGCTCCGCCCGTGCGGGGCCGACCGGACCCAACTCCCGAGCATGGCAGTCTGGTTGGAAGCACATCGGGCGAGGTTCGGTCGTGCTCGGCACAGTACAGGAGGAGAAGGCGATGCGTCGACGGAGGAAGACCGCGGCCGCCGTGGCCCTGGCAGGCACCGCTCTGATCGGTTGTCAGCCGTCCGCAGCCGCTACGGACAGGACGGCGGCGGGCGGCCACGACCCGCTCGCCCGGTTCCAGCGGCAGCACGTCACCTGGCACAGCTGCCGGACCGGCCCGGACGACACGGCCGGCAAGGAACTGGACGACGCGAACGCCCAGTGCACCGAAGTCACCGTGCCGTTGGACTACGGCCACCCGGACGGACGGACCGTCAAGGTCGCGATGTCCCGGCTGAAGGCCACCGATCCGGGCCGCCGGCGGGGAACGCTCCTGTGGAACCCCGGCGGCCCCGGAGTCCCCGCGATGAACCTCGTGCTGATGGTCGGGAAGGCCGAACCCACCGTCGCGGCCCGCTACGACCTGATCGGGATGGACCCCCGGTTCGTCGGGCGCAGCACCCCCCTGAACTGCGGGTGGCCCACCACCGGCATCGGTTCCGCCGGGCCCGACCGGAGCACCTTCGACAAGGGCGTGGCGCTGGCCAAGGATCTGGCGTCGCGCTGCGCCGGTCACCGGGATGTGCTGCCCTACGCGTCCACCCGCAACACGGCGCGGGACATGGACGTGGTCAGGGCAGCCCTCGGCGAGTCGAGACTGTCCTATCTCGGCTCGTCCTACGGCACCTACCTGGGCGAGGTCTACCTGCAGCTGTTCCCGCGCCGCGTTGACCGGGCCGTCCTCGACAGCGCCTTGAACCCCGATCTCTACGGCCCCGACCTGACAGCCACTCAGGGGCCGGCCGTGACGGCGGCCCTGGAGAACTGGGCGGCGTGGGCGGCCCGGCACCACGACAGCTATCACCTGGGCGCCACCACCGCCCAGGTCCTGGCCACGGTGGACCGGATCAACCGGAGCGCCGACCGCGGCCCGCTGCGCGTGGGCAGCCACCAGGTCGGCAGCCGGGTGCTGCCCCAGCTCCTGTGGAACGTCACCGCCGGGGACAGCGATGAGCTGTACGCCGCCTACGCGGACGACGTCCGGGACCTCAGCGACGCCGCCCGAGGGATCGATGTCCGACCCAATGACCGCCTGGAGGGTGTCCTGACCGGACTCTCGGCTCCGGATACGGACGGTTCGGCCGGTGTCGCGACGGCGATCCAGTGTGCGGACCGGGCCGCGTCGTCCGGTGACCCTGAGGTCTACTACCGGGACATCCAGGCCCACCGCGCCGACGAGCCGCTGTTCGGACCACTGACCCGCAACATCACCCCCTGCTCGTTCTGGCCGACCACCCCGGCGGAACCCGCTACGAAGGTCCACAACGACGTCCCGGTCCTGATGGTGGGCGCCACCGGCGACCCGGCGGCGGTCTACCCGGGCCAGCAGGTCGCGCACCGGACCTTGACCGGCTCCCGCCTGGTCACGCTGCGCGGAGCCTTCCGCCACACCGTCTACGCAGGTCTCTTCGCCCCGCAGAACACCTGCATCGACGACACCGTCAACCGCTACCTGGTCGACGGCGAACTGCCCGGCACGGACACCACCTGCCCGGTCACGCCGTCGCCCAGCGGGGGCTGAATCGGTGCCGTAGGCGATGGCGAGGATGTCCGTCGCCTCGAACCGGGCCGGAATCGGATCGCGCGGCGCAGGCGAAAGGGCGCCCCGCACGCGGATCCGTGCGGGGCGCCCGCGCGCGAGCCGAAGGTCAGGCGGGGCGGATGTGCTCCGCCTGCGGACCCTTCTGGCCCTGCACGATGTCGAAGCTCACCTTCTGGCCCTCCTGGAGCTCACGGAAGCCCTGGGAGTCGATGTTCGAGTAGTGGGCGAACACGTCGGGGCCGCCGCCGTCCTGCTCGATGAATCCGAAGCCCTTCTCGGCGTTGAACCACTTCACGGTGCCGGTAGCCATGCGCTTCTCCTTCATGGGAAATGGTCGGGCCCCACTGGTGTGGGCCCGGAGGTGATCGCCCTGGTCCGGAGAGACGTCGAACAGCAAGAACGCCCACGGCATGTCACCGCGGGCGAGAACTTCGGAACCACGACTGCTTGATCAAAACGTTACACCGCGGGGGCTCGGGCAGCCACGGAAGCGAGCCGGACACGCAGTGCCGTGAAATCGTCGCCACGCCCAGGGGCCGGAGGGCCTGGTCCGCACCCCGACGACCCGGGGCCCGTGCGGTCGCCCTCCTCCGACCGGGGTTCCGGTGTCGGTCGTTGCGCTTGAGGGCGCCCTTGACCCGGTCGGCGGCGTCGTGGACGGCGTCCTGTGGACGGCGCGGGTGTCAAGCGGCGGGTAGCAGGTCGGCGCGGCCGAACAGCAGGGCGTAACCGCGCGGCAGCTGGGCGAGGAGGCGGTCGGTGGCCTCGGGGCCGGCGAGGTCGGCCAGGGCTGTGAGCACGCAGGAGGCGCCCCACCGGGCGCCCGTGCGGGAGGTGTCGAGACTGCGGGCGACGGTGTCGACGAAGGCCGGGGCGGTGAGCGGTTCGGTCCGGGGGGCGGGGGCGACGAGGGCGGCACGGGCCCGGTCGGGCAGGATCGCGGCGAGCTCGCAGCGTTCGGTACCGGTGAGCTGGGAGCCGAGTACGCCGAGGACGGTGTCCAGGACGTGTCCGGCTTCCTCGTCGGTGGGGTAGCTGCCGAGGGTGCGGACGTCCTGGAGCAGGCTGTGCCGGGTCATCGCTGATGGCCTTCCGGGGCGGGCCGACGCGCGGAGGGCGTCGGTGGGGTCGGGTCTCACGGTCGCCGGCCGAGGAACGGGCCGGCCGAGCGGAGGGGCCGTCGCCAGGTGGCGGCCGGTGCTTTGTGCAGCCGGTCTCGCCTCTGCCCGCACTGCTCGCGGGCAGAGGCGGCGCACGGCGCCCAGGGGGTGTCCCACGCGCCGCCGGCTCTGCCCCGACCTCCGGCTACCCCCTCGCGCCGACTTCATGCACCACCGGTCCGGGCGGCCCTTCCGCCGCTCCCGTCGATGGCCGGTTCAACGCTCGCCGAGCAACCGCACGACCTCACTCGGGTCACGAGTGCCGCTCGCCTGCCGGACGCACACCGCCGCAGCCCAGTGCGGCACTTCGGAGTCGGGGTAGTACGCGTAGTGGTGGCGGCCGTCGCACCACTCCCAGTACCGGCCGCTGCCGATGAACGTCAGCCCTCCCGACTCACGCGGCGCCCTCGGCCCGTCCAAGGAGAAGGCGATCCTCAGCTCCGACTCCGAGCAGAGCGGACAGCGCACCCGGCCTTCCAGCCGTCGGGAGGCGAACTCGTTGGCGCGTGCTCTCCACTTCGGTGTGTCCGCCGGCGGGACAGGGGTCCAAACGTCGTTCATCAGAGGTGTCCCTCGGTCCGGTCCTGCGAGCGGGTCCTGCACCGTGCGCGGCGCATGTCCTAACATCACCCCATGTTCCTCTCCCGTGACTAGGGCCCCGAACAGCGGCCGCACCCAGGCGGTGCGGTCGCCCTTCGGAGTCCCTGTTCACCCCGGCGCACCGTGTGCGTCGACCTTCCGAGGAACCTCCATGTCTTCGCCCTGTGCGTCCTATGCGTCCTATGCGACGGTCCTGCGCACCCCCGGTGCGGTCCGGGTCTTCGCCGCGGCCCTGGTCGGCCGTCTCTCCTACGGCACGGCCCCGTTCTCCCTGGTGCTCGCCGTCAGCGGCACCACCGGCGCCTACCCGCGGGCCGGCTGGGTGATGGCCCTGTTCGCCACCTCCAGCGTGCTGCTCTCCCCCGTCCGGGCCGGGCTGGTCGACCGCCACGGCCCGCGCCGGGCGCTGCCGCCGATGGCGGTCGGGTACGCGCTGGTCCTGCTCGGCCTGGCCGCCGCCACCTGGCGGCCCGGCACCCCGTACCCCGTGCTGCTCTCCCTCGCCGTCGCGGCCGGCGTGTTCGCGCCACCGCTCGGACCGGTCACCCGGGCCCGGTGGAGTGCCCTGCTGACCGACCCGGACCTCCGCCGACGGGCCTACAGCCTGGACACCGTGGCCGAGGAACTCCTGTACGTCACAGGCCCGTTGCTGGCCGGCCTGATCGCCGCGGCGGCCCGCCCGGCCCTCGGGCTGGTGCTCAGCGCCGTCCTCGTCCTCACCGGGACGCTCGCCCTGGCGGCCTCGGTGCACGGCGAGCCGGGCCCCGCCCGCGGCGGCTCCGCCACGGACCGTACGCGCCCTTGGCGGCTGCTGGCCCGTACCCGCCAGCCGCTCACCGCCGCCGCGGGCATCGGCGCCGGGCTCGGCGCGTTCAACCTGCTGACGGTGGTCTTCGCGGGACGGCACGGGCAGGCGGCGGACGCCGCATGGGTGGAGGCGGCGCTGGCCACCGGCAGCGCCGTCGGGGGTCTCGTCCTCGGTGCGGTCGACTGGCGGGCCCCGGCCGGCGCCCGCCTCACCGTCCTCACGGCTGTCCTCGGTGGCGCGCTGGCGCTGGCCGCCCTCGCCCCGACGCTCCCGCTCCTGGCGGTCGTCGCCGCCCTGGCGGGTCTGGCCGTGTCACCGACCCTCGCCACGGCCTACCTGCTCACCGACGAGCTCGCCGGGCCCGAGCAGCGCACCCGGGCCGGTGCCTGGGTCAACGCGGCCTTCAACGGCGGTGGTTCGGCGGGCACCGCACTGGTCGGCGTCCTCACCGACCGCCTCCCGCTGTCCCTGTGCCTCCTCCTCACCGCCACCCCGGTCCTCGCCGCCCTCGCCGCCGCCCGGCAGCAGGACAGCGGCCGGATCCGCGACCGCGCCCGGACCGGGGCCGGGGAGCCTGCTGCCTGAGAGCCGGGAAACCGCCTGCGCCCACACCCCCGTCAGCCGCACTCTCTCCCGCCGGCCCGCTCCGGCCCGTCTCCCAGCGGGCCCGCGGCCAGCCGGGCCGACCCCTGTTGGACGGGGCCGGACGCCGGCGGGGAGGGGGCGCACGGCCGCTGCTACGAAGGGCGGCGGTGATGCGGTCAGCGCTCCCCGACGCGGTGGCCAGGGTGTCGCAGCCGAGGCTGCCCGCCCCGAGACCCCTCCTGAGGCCCGTCCACGCCCATCGCAAAAAGAAGCACGGTTCTGCTAACGTTCCGTCATAAGCAAAATGATGATTCTCTTTGTGGGGGTGCAGTGCCTCGGCTCACCGACGCGCGCAAGGAACTCCGGCGTACTCAGATCGCCGAGGCCGCCGTGCGCTGCTTCAGCCGCAACGGCCTGGAGCGGACCTCGATCGCCGACATCACCGCCGAGTCGGGCCTGTCGACCGGCTCGATCTACGCGCACTACCGCAACAAGGCCGACCTGGTCCGCGCCACCGCCCGCCAGACGCTCGCCAAGCGCGGCGACGTCATCGGCGCGTACGCGGCCGGCGACGCCCCGCCCGACCCCGACGAGCTGCTCGACCGCCTGATCGCCGCGATCGACCCCGCCGAGGCCCGGGTCGGTGTGCAGACCTGGGGTGAGGCGACCACCGACCCGGCCGTCCACGACATCGTCGTCGACGCGACCGACCGGATGCGCGCGATGCTGCACGACTGCGTCACGGCCTGGCTCGTGAAGGTCGAGCACCAGGAACCGGCCCGGGCTCGGGAGCACGCCGCACCGATCGCCCACCGGGTCATGGCGCTCTACCAGGCCGAACTGCTCTACACCGCCTTGCGGACACCGTCCGAGGAGACACCGTCCGAGAAGGCACCGACCCAGAATGCACCGACCGAGGAGACAGCGACATGACCACCGCGACCGCTTCGTTCGCCGCCCGCACCGTATTCCGGGTCGGCTACGGCGCATTACAGCTCCAGCGCCTGCACAACCGCCGCGACGAGGCCGTCGCCCTGCTGCGCCGCGCGGTCGAGCTGGGCGTCGACCACGTGGACACCGCCGAGTTCTACGGCTTCGGATTCGCCAACGACGTGATCCGCGAGGCGCTGCGCCCCGAGGACGACGTCCTGGTCGTCACCAAGGTGGGGGCCGACCCCGACCCCGGCGGGCCACTGCCGCTGCGTCTGGCCCAGCGGCCCGAGCAGCTGCGCGCCAGTGTCGAGGACAACCTGCGCAGCCTCGGCGTCGACCGGCTCGCGGTCGTCAACCTGCGCCGCCTGGACACCGGCCCGGGACTGCGTCCCGAGGGTGACCAGGTCGTCGACCTCGACGACCAGCTCGCGGTGATGACCGCCCTGCGCGACGAGGGCAAGATCGGCGCGATCGGCCTGAGCAGCGTCACCCTCGACGGCCTGCGCCGTGCCCTGCCCGCCGGCATCGTCTGCGTCCAGAACGCCTACAGCCTCGTCTCCCGCGACGACGAGGACATGCTGCGACTGTGCACGGCCGAGGGCATCGCCTGGGTGCCGTTCTTCCCCCTCGGCGGAGCCTTCCCCGGCCTGCCCAAGGCGACCGACGACCCGGCGGTGCACGCCGTGGCCGCGTCGCTGGGCGTCACACCCTCCCAGGTCGGCCTCGCCTGGCTGCTGCACCACGCCCCGAACGTGCTGCTCATCCCCGGCACCGCGAACGTCGCCCACCTGGAGGCGAACATCGCGGTCAGCGAGCTCACCCTCGACGCCGCGACCCTCGCCACCCTCGACGGCATCGAGTCCCGCTCCAACGAAGGCCCCATCGGCTGACCGGAACCCACCGACCGGAACCGACGCGGCCCGCACCGCTACCCCGCCGCACGCCGGACGACCTGACGAACTGTCAGAGCGCTCCGGGGAACCCACTCCACCCAGCTCCCAGGACGGATCCATGAAGGCCATCATCTACCGCGACAACGGCGGCCCCGACGTGCTCCGGTACGTCGACCGCGACCGGCCCGAGCCCGGACCCGGCGAGGTCCGGGTCCGGGTCGCCGTGTCCGGGGTCAACCCGACCGACTGGCAGGCGCGTTCCGGCATCGGCCACCCCAAGCACTTCCCCGAGGTCACCCCGCACCTCGACGGCGCCGGCACGATCGACGCCGTCGGTGAGGGCGTCGACCAGGGCCGGGTCGGTCAGCGGGTCTGGCTGTTCATGGCCGCCGCCGGGCGGCCGACCGGCACCGCCGCCGAGTTCACCGTCGTGCCCGCCGACCAGGCCGTCCCACTGCCCGACGACGTCGGCTTCGAGGTCGGTGCCGCACTCGGCGTCCCCGCGCTGACCGCGCACCGCGCGCTCACCGTCGCCGAGGACGGACCGCGCCGGCTCGGGCCCGGAGCCCTGGACGGGAAGGTGGTACTCGCCGCGGGCGGGGCCGGAGCCGTCGGACACGCGGTGATCCAACTCGCCCGATGGGCCGGCGCCACCGTGATCAGCACGGTCAGCGGTCCGGAGAAGGCCCGGCTGGCCACCGCCGCCGGAGCCCACCACGTGATCAACTATCGCGAGGGCGACCCGGCAGCCGCGATCCGCGCGACGGCGCCGGACGGCGTCGACATCATCGCCGAGGTGGCACTCGGCGCGAACCTCGCCGTGGACCTCGCCGTGCTGCGAACGCGCGGCACGATCTCGACCTACGCCAACGACGGCGGTAAGCCGGTCGAACTGGACGTACTCCAGAACATGGTGCTCAACGCGCGGTTCCAGTTCCTGGTCCTCTTCCTGGCCGGTCCGGAAGCACGCGCCGCGGCCGCCCAGGACGTCGCCGCCGCGGTGCGCGACGGCGCACTGCCGGTCGGCGAGGGGCACGGCCTGCCGCTGCTCCGTTTTCCCCTGGAGCACACCGCCGACGCCCACCGGGCGGTCGAGAGCGGCGTGGTCGGCAAGGTCCTGGTGGACATCACGGCCTGACCTCAGCCGACCCACGCCCTACCCGGCCACCCCGGCCACCCCGGCCACCCCGGCCACCCCGGCCACCCCGGCCGCTCGCCCTCGCCGCCCGTCACCCGCTACCGTCGGACCAGCGCACCCACCGCCACGGCGGGGCCGACGAGGAGGACCAGGTGACCACCCAGCCCGACCACCAGGACGCGGCCCCGGCCAGGCCGGTCACCCTGCACGAGCTGCGCACCGCCCTCAGCAGGTACGGCCTGCCCGGCGACCGTGAGGCCTTCGAACGGGACCTGGCCGCCGCTCTCGACGCCTCCCCGATCGGCGACTTCGCCGCGGTCGCCGAGGTCGCCGCCACCTACCGCCACCGCCTGACCCTGCGCACGGACGAACAGGCGATGGCATCGCTGGCCTCCCCGATCGGCGGCCAGCGGTGGACCCCGGCCGCCGACGTCTTCGCCCGAGTGCGCGCCGCCGGCGGCGACCGGTGACCGACCGGCCCACCGAACCGCGCGAGCCACTGCACGTCTTCCTCTCCGACGCCGCCGAGCAGGCCCTCCTCCAGCTGCGCCCCGACGAGCTGGACGCCGTGGAGAAGCTGGTCGAGCGTCTGGCGGCCTTCCCTCGGCTCGGCATCCCGGTGCCCGGCGGCACCGATCCGGAGGTCGACGACTACACCGCCCGCACCGACCCGGCCGCCGACTCCGGCGACCGGATCAGCGTCGTGTACCGGTACCACAAGGCCATGTCGTCCGTGTTCGTGACGTGGATCATCGCGGGCCCCTGACCCGCGCCGGCCTCCCCCGACAGCCCCCCAGCAGCCGGCCGCCCTGACCGGTACCGCATGGCCCGGACCGCCGGCCCGGCGTCGCCACCCGAAATCAGACCACTGCGGCAGGTGTTCAATGACCCCGTCACACCTGCCGAGCCGTAAGGACACCACCGTGGGCCGCAAGAAGCCGGGCAAGCCGCGCCGGGAGCGCACCGCCGCCGAGTACACCCTCCAGCAGCTCCAGCCGCCCGGCTACGACCGGTGGATGACGCCGGCCCCCGACCTCGACCCCGAGCGGGCCGCCGCCGACTCAACGCTCTCCGCGCAGGCCATCGGCCTGATGCGCCGTCTGGTCCGGCTGCGCGCCGTCTACGGACCGAGGATCCCGGTGCAGGCCGTATGGCTGGACGTGGCCATCGACGGCGGAGCCCTGCGGCTGCGCCGCACGGACGGCAGCGTCGGGAACGTGCCCGCCGGCGAGCTCGCGGCCGTGCTCGGCGGCGCGACCGGGGCGGCGGACGTACGGGGCGCGGTCCACGAGCTGCACGCCAACGGCATGCTGCTGGTCGAGCCGGACGGCGAGGACGACACCGTGCTGCGCGTGGTCGTCGGCAAGCCCGCCCGGCCCGGTGACCCGTGGCTGTTCGGCGGCGACCTCGCCGGCGACCTGGTGCCCAGGACGTGCGTCCCCGGCGACCCGCAGACCTTGGGGGCCGACAAGTTCGCCGCACTCGGCTACCTGCGGTCCCACCTGGCCGAGGGCACCGTCGGCACCGCCGAGGAGTACGCGACGTTCGAGGGCGTCGGCTCCGTCGAACGTGCCCGGGAGCTCTTCGACGCCGTCGCGGACCTGGTCGACGTCCACGGCTGCCCGGCCTGCCCCACCGCGCACCTGTGCACCCGCGACCCCGACGCGCAGCCGGCCTGATCCGCCCCGGTGGCCACAAGCCCGTGGGCTGGGGTGCAGCAGTGTCGATCCGCTTTACGGCCGTAAAACGGCGGCCCGGCCCGGCTGCGTCAGGGGAACGTTCTCGCCCAGGCCGTCGAAGGCGTCCCGCCACGGAGCGCGGACGGTGTCGGCGAGGACCCTGGTGGGGGAAGTCGTGGTCGGAGTGCGAGAGGAGTGGGAAGCGCTGAGGGGGCGGACGGGCGTTGAGTTGGACTTCGCATCGGGAAGCGTCCGTTGCGAGAGCTGGTCCGGTGACCTCCGCATTCGAGCCATGGGCCCGATGCCGTGATCTGGGCGAGGCCGTCGCCATCGCCTTCATCGGCCGGCCGGTCACCCCCAGTTTCGGCGACCGAACCTACGGGGTACCCACTGGCAACGAGCCGCACCGCCTTTCCGACGGTGCCGTCGTCGTCCTCACCGTCGCCGCCGAGGCGGACCGTACCTGCCGGATCCTGGTGGGCCCGCTCGTACCGGACGAGACCGTCGATGCCCCTGTCACCGAGAAGGCCGACCCGGCCCTTGATGCCGCCGTCAACTGGCTTGCCAGCCAAGGCCCCTGTCGGAGCTCTTGAATCCAGATGGCAGGGGTGCCGACTCGTCGGACGCAGTGCGAGCGAACTGGTGCGCGGTGCAGGGCACTTGTGACCGTCGGCGCAGGAAGCATTGCGCTTACGGGAGGTGGCCGCGCCGGTGGAGGGCCGGGAGAAGTCCTGCTTCCCTGTGTGGCAGCCGCTGCGGCCACCAGGATCCCCGACAGCGTCAAGCTCAGTCCAGGACGACCTCGACGCCGCCCTCCCCGAGGATTTCCAGGACCGTGTCGAAGTAGGACTCGTCCAATTCGCCGGCGAGGGCGCGGTCGGCGAAGGCTTCGCGGGCGACGTCCGCGCAGTGCCAGATCAGGGTGAACGGAGGGAGGACCGCCGGACCTCCACCGAGGCGGTCGCTGAGCCAGAACAGGCCCTTCCCGAGCTCCCGCCCGGGCCCGAGGACAGCCTCGCCGATGGCCAGGTACAGGCCCGGCACATCGGTGACGAAGCGGCCGTCGAGGTGGTACTCGCCGCCGGAGCGGCCGACCCCCGGTCCGTAGGGACCGGTGCTCGTCAGGCGCAGCCACTCGTAACGGCCTGCGGTGGTGAGCGGCGCCCAGAGGTTGCGTTCGGTCGGCTCGCCCTCGTACCAGGTCGCGTGGACCTCGCGGGCCTCCGGAACCGGGCGGGCGTCGCCGAGGTCCGCGAGCGTGAGGTCCAGCAGGGCTCCGCCCAGGACGGAGGGCCGCACGTCGGTGATGTCGACGTCCACACCGAGCTGGTACATGACCCGGCCGTCGCGGTCCAGCGCGGCCAGCCGCA